>CAZBQQ010000219.1:0-7855 GCA_964493965.1 uncultured Solibacteraceae bacterium | reverse complement strand
GGCGTGGGAACGACCTTTAGCTTCACGTTGCCGAGGGTGAGATAGGCGGCGCCACACATTGTGGGGCAGGATGGCATCCTGCGCGCCGGTTGCGAACCGGCGCCCGGCCGACCTGTTAAGCCTTACAGGCGGGTTACCAACCCGCCGCAGGTTGCCAACCCAATGCCACTGGGGCGGCTCTCCAGAGCTGCGCCGGACGTCCACGTCCGGCTTGCTTCGTTTCAGGAAGTTGGACGGAGGCGGGTCTGGAGACCCGCTGCAGGACTGGAGTCCTGCCCCACCTTATTCGTTTCGGAGGGCTTCGGTCGGATCTAGCGCCGCCGCACGGCGGGCGGGGAGCCAGGAGGCCACGGCGGCGATGAATAAGAACACCAGGCCGATTGAGACGTAGGTGGCTGGGTCCGTGGGCGTCACATCCACCAGCATGGTCGCCATGCCGCTGGTCAGTTGGAGGGCCGCCAGCAATCCGATCGCGATCCCCAGCGCGCTGAGACGCAGTGCGTGGCCCGCCACGAGCCTGAAAATGCCCGAGGGTGTTGCGCCCAGGGCCATCCGTACGCCGATTTCCGCGGTCCGCTGGCGGACGACGGTGGAGAGCACTCCGTACAAGCCCACGGCGGCAAGAAGCGCCGCGATCACGGCGAAGACGCCGATAAGCAGCAGCGAAAACCGCGTCCCGGCCTGGGCATCGCTCACCACCGACTCCATAGGCTCCATCTGACTGGTCACGGACGAGCGGCCGAACTTCCGCACTTCATCGCGCACGGCGCGCGCGTAGCCGGCGGGGTCGCCCTCCGTCCGCAAAGCCCAAAAGGCGGCGGGCGCGTGATTCATGTAGCCGTCTGTGACGTAGAGCTGCTCCCGCCCAGGTTCCGCGAGCGAGACGTCGCGCTGATGCGCCACGACGCCGATGATCTCGCCCCACTGCGCCTCCGGTGTGCGAGCGCGAAAGAGAATGCGTTTGCCCACGGCGGATTCGTGGGGAAAAGCCTTGGCGGCGAGCGCCTGATCGACGATCAACAGATTCCGGTCGGGCGTGCTGTCGGCCTCGGTGAAGGTGCGGCCGGCAATCAGCGGGGTGCGCATGGTTTCGAAATAGCCCGGCAGCACCACCTGGAAATCGGCGGCCTGAAACTTGCTGGTATCCGCCAGCGCCTCGGCGCGGCCCCAGCGTATCGGACTGAAGCCGCCGGTGAGCGGCATCGCCAGTGCGGCGGTAACGGAGCGCACGCCGGCGATCGCAGCGAGCCGCTCGCGGAGCTGGCGCTTCCAGGCGGCGTTCTCCTGGGGCGTGTCGCCGAAATCACCGAAGACCTGGAACGTGAGCAAGTGATGCGGGTCGAATCCGAGATCCACCCTTTGGATGGCGACGAAGGTGCGCACCATCAGGCCTGAGCCGACCAGGAGAACGAACGCCATCGCCACCTCCGCCATCACGACGGCGTTGCGAAGCCAACCGGTGGCGCCGAGCGCGCCGGTCCGCCCGGCGGTGCGCAACACGGACATCAGATCCGGCCTGGCGGCCCGGATGGCCGGCACCAAACCAAACAGAACCGCGGCGGCGAGCCCGACTGCACACGAGAACGCGAGCACCAGAGGATCGATGTGAATTGCCTCGAGGCGCGGCAGATTCGCGGGCGCGATGCGCAGCAGTTCGCCAATGCCGAGTTCCGCCAGCGCGATGCCCGCCGCGGTGCCGAGACCGGCGATGACCAGCGCTTCGGCCACGGTCTGCCAGACCAGCCGCCACCAGCCCGCGCCCAGAGCGGTGCGAACCGCCGCCTCGCGTTCCCGTAGCGAGGACTGCACCAGCATCAGGTTCGCCACGTTCGAGCACGCGATGAGCAGCAGGAAGACAACGGCGCCCATCAGCGCGAGAATTGCGGGGCGGACTTCGTTGACCAGGTGCTGCTTCATCGGCTCCAAGCGGAAATACTGTCCGGCGTTGCGGGCGATGACGTTTTCCTGCCGTATCTTTGCGGCAACCGTCTCGACCTCCGCCTGCGCAGGCTGCAGGCCCACGCCGGGTTTCAGCCGGCCGATCACGCGCCACTGCACGTTATTGCGGTTCTCCGCATCGTAGGGGATGCGGGCGGCGAACCAGACCCCGGGCCGCTGTTCCATATTGGCCTGCGGCGGAAAGAGCAGCTCGAATCCCGGAGCCAGGACGCCGACCACGATGCTGGCAGGACCGGCGCCCGCAGCCGGCAGCGGCTTGCCGATCACGGAGCGGTCGCCGCCGAAGCGCCGCTGGAAGTATTCGTAGCTGAGAATGGTCATCACGGGCAGGCTGGGCGCGGGCGGCGGCGCCCCTGCGGCGGCCGCCGGAGGCGCGGGTTCCGGCGTCCCATCGGACTCCTGGAAGTCGCGGCCCGCGACGATCCCGCCTCCCATGACGCGGAAGAAGTTCGTGGACACGACGGCGCCGCGGTATTCCTCGGGCGTGCCGTCGATGCCGGGCAAGGTGGCGCGGAAGGTGAGGACGGCGGCGAAATCCTCGAAGGCGCTCCTGGCGCCGTTCCGCACGTCGAGGTAGTCGGCGTTCGAAAGCGGAAAGTCTTTCACGTTGCGCCGCCGCAGATCGCCGCAGGCCAGGACCAGCCGGGCCGGGTCCTTGTAAGGAAGGGGCCGCAGCAGCACGGCGTTGATGACGCTGAATACCGCGGTGCTGGCGCCGATGGCGAGGGCGATGGTCACCACGGCGGCAATCGCGAATACCGGATTCCGGCGCAGCGTTCGAAGGGCGTAGACGAAATCGTTAGTCAGCATACGGAACGTCACTGTTCGCGAAGCAGGTTTGCCGGATCGGCGCGCAGGGCGCGGCGCACTGGGCCGGCGACCGACAGAGATCCGGCGAGCATCATGGTGAATGCTACCGCGGCGAGCACGAACGGGTCCTGCGCGGAGGCCTGGTAGACGATGGCCGAAAGCACACGGCTGGCCGCGGCGCCAAGCGCTACGCCGACCAGAGAGCCGCACCCGAGCAGGAGGAGCATGCGGCCCAGCGCGGTCGCGAGAATGTCCTTCGCCTGGGCACCGAGGGCGACACGCAGGCTTAGCTCACGCAGCCGCTTGGTGACCGTATAGGAGGCCAGGCCGAAGGCGCCGGCGATGGAGAGCAGGAGTCCGAAAGCGCCGAAGAGGCCGAGGGCGACGGTGGCCACCTGGGATGGAAAGAGCGCCAGTCCGAGTTGGCTGCTCCAGCGGCCGGATTCCGCGAGAGGAACGGCGCGGTCCAGATCGCTGGCAGCCTTGCGAATGCTGACTACCATGTCGGCGGTGTCGCGGCGGGTGCGGACAACGAGCGACGTCGTGGTGCTGCCTCTTTGCGAGATGGGGAAGAAAACCGCGGCTTTCTGGTCCTCACCGAGCGTGAAGTACTTGCCGTCAGCCGCTACGCCTACGATCTGGATCTGCTGGCCAGCCCGATTCTTGAAATAACGCCCGATGGAGTGCTCGGAGCCGAACAGGCGGCGGGCGAACTCGCGATTCACGATGGCTACGGGCGGAGCCTTATCGGTATCGGCGACGCTGACATCGCGTCCCGCTAGCAGCGGCGTTCCGGCGGCGGCCAGGTATCCGGGCGAAACGGCGTAGGTATAGGCTTCGAACGCTTTGTTCAAGGGCCTCAGATCGACGGTCTTCTCGGAGAAGACGCCGGTCGTGCTTGCGTTCATGTCGAGGGGCGTGGCGCTCGCGTAGCCCGCCACTTGCACTCCCGGAATCCCGGAGACCCGTTCCAGTAGCTGGCGCTGGAAACGACCGGCGGCGGCATCGTTGGCATAGCCGGCCTGGTTCAGATCGAATTGCGTCAGCACGGCGTTTTGCGTCTTGAAGCCCAGGTCCATGGTCAGCGCTTTGCCCAAGCCGCGTAGCGAGACGAACGCCGCCGTGACGGTGACGCAGCAGAGCGCGATCTGCGCCGCCAGCAGGACATCGCGAAGGGCCCAGCGGCGTCCCCTGATGAACTGGTATCCGCCGCTCTTGATGGCTTCGTTCGGATCGGCCTTGAAGATCTGGCGCAGGGGCATCACACCGAACAGCACGCCGGCGAGCACGGAGATAAGCAACGCCACCAGGATCAACGATGGCTGCGGCATTGCAAAGAGGAACCTCATGGGGTATCGGGAGAGCGGATGCCAGCCGGCCAAGCCGGTGAGGGCCATCCACGCCAGGGCGCAGGCGCACGCGCCGCCGAGAATCGAAATCAGCAAAGCCTCGACCAGGACCTGGCGTACGATGCGCCAGCGGCTGGATCCAACGGCCATGCGGATGGCGATCTCGCGGGTGCGGTCGGCCGTGCGCGCCGCGAACAGGCTGCCGAGGTTGGCGCAGGTGGCGAGCAGCACGATTCCGGCCAGCACCAGCACGCCGGCGACAAAGGCGCGCACCGGGCCGCCGATGAAGTCGCCGACCAGACCGGGACGAGCCAGCTTGAGCGCCAACCCCTCGTCATCCTTTGGATATTGCCGGGCCAGGCGGGCGGCGATCCGGTCCAATTCCGCCTGCACCTGGGGCATGGCGACGCCGTCCTTCATCCGCACGACCGCGAAGAGGTTCCTGTAGTTCCGCATCTCGAGCCAGTTGACGCCGTCGAACGATGCTTCATTCGCCATGGGAACGAAGATGTCGGGCTGGGCGATTTTTTCGGTCCCGTAGAAGCCTTCCGGCGTGACGCCGACGATGGTGTAGGGGTGCTTGTCGAGGCGGACCACGGTTCCGACGATCTTGGGGTCGGCGCCAAAATCGCTCTTCCATGCCGACCAGGAAAGCACCGCGGCCTGCGAGGCTCCAGGATGATCGTCATCGGAACGCTGCAGCAGGCGGCCGAGGAACGGCTTGATGCCGACGACCTCGAAATACTGCCCGCTCACTTCGTTTCCCCACATAGGCCGGGTGGAGGTGGCGGCTTCCAGGCCGAACTCCTGCACCTCGATAGCGGCGACGGCGGAGAACACCGTATTTTCGTCGCGCACATCGCGCAGTTCGGGATATGACAGAAACGGGCCGCCGTGTTTGGGCTGAAGCGTCTTCACCTGGTCCGCGCGGGGCACGTCGAGGGAGCGCAGGATCAGGCCCTGGAGGACGCCGAAGACGATGACGTTGGCGGCGATGCCGAGGGCGAGGGTGAGGATGGCGGTGAGGGCGAAGCCGGGCGACCGGCGGAGTTGGCGGACGGCGAATCGCAGGTCCTGGAGCAGGTTGTTCATGGTCGGCCTCTCTGAGCGGCTGCGTATTGGATGCGCAATTCGGGAGCCAAAGTGCGGGGGAGGGTAACTGTTTTAGGACACAGGGCTTGCGGGCGCTGACGGGTGGGTGAGAGGCGGATTGGGTGTCCGGTTTCGGTGGCAGGTGTCCGGTAGTGAACATGAGCGACACCTGGGGCGACGCGCCATCGTGCCAAAGGCGTCGGGGCAACATGAGTCCTTGGTCCGGGGGTGCTTACCGTACCTGGAGAGAAGCAACCGGAGACTTCCCAGACGGGGGAAGATAGATAGGAATGAATACCTCACCATCCAAAATCCGATGGCTCCGGGTGATCGGCGCCGCGCTCGCAGTCATTGCGTCGAGCTTCCTTATCATGATGGCCGTGGTCGTCGTCTACGCATTTGTCCTGGCCTTTCGGGCTCGAGGCGCTCCCGACCAAAATGCCATTAATCACTTCGCCGCTTGGGTCAGCCCCAGGTTGATGCCGTGGCTCGAGATGTTCCTGACGTTAGCTGTGGCCCTCCGCCTTGCGCAAAAAGCCGGAGACGGTTCCGTCATGCACGGCGTTCTCATAGGGATTCTGGCTGGCCTGCTGGGTTTGGCGGTGACCGCCGCTTTTGGTGCGCGGCTTGGTTTGCGTAACCTACTTGTCGCTCTGGCCGTGACCGGGCTGGGATGGCTCGGAGGGTTTATCGGGGGAAGATTGTCTCCGCCCGACGAACCGTGTATACCTTAGCTACAGAGGTGCTCGCATGGAACCAGATACCAAGCCCTGCCCCGTGTGCGGCGAGACCATCAAAGCCGTGGCCATCAAGTGCCGCTTCTGCAATACCGATCTCGGCGCGTTCGCGGCGTCCAAGGACGCCGAGGTGGAGAAGGACCTGTTCGCAGGCCACCCATCCGCAATTTATAGCGCCAGCCAGGCGCTGCCCTTCCTCGCCGCCATCGCCGCGGCCGTAATTGCTGCCGTCGCGGGCGCTCCAACCGTGTACGTGGTGCTGGGCTTCTTCCTGCTGGTGGCAATCATTTGCCTGTGCTACTACATGAAGAGCGCGAGCACCCATTACCAGATCACCACACAGCGGATCAAACTGGAGCGGGGCTTGCTCAACAAGCTGCAGGAGAGCCTGGAACTGTTCCGCATCGATCACTTCGAGCTGCACAAACCGCTCGGCATGCGACTGGTGGGACAGGGCGCGCTGCATCTGTTTTCGTCCGACGCCGAGTTGGAGAACTTCTACATCTACGCCGTCCCCAACCTGGAAGCGCTGGCGGACACGCTGCGCACCTGCCAGCTTCGCGAGCGCAGCCGCAGAGGGCTGACCACGTTCGTCAAAGCGTAAGGTCTGCAGACTGCTGGCGGCGGCTTGCCCGCGCTTCGGCCTGGCTGCTGCCGGGATGCAAAGGCTGCAGCTGAAATGCGAGATTTGCCGACAGGCGACCGGCAGGAGCCGGTTTGCCCGGACGCCAGCAGGGCAGAGTGGCCTGCCGATTCTTGGTGCGCGGCTTGACCGGCCCGTGTTTCCTCAGTCTGTTAGGAACCACGCGGGCATCCACCTGCTGCCGCTTTGCGCCTTGGCCGGTTACGTGCGAGGCAAAAGTGAATCGCGCCGCGGAAGTGCTCGCGGAGGGCGGGCTTTCGCCCGCGCGGAACTTAGGTTCCGCCGTCCCGCGGGCCGGGGCTAAAGTCCCGCGCGGGCTGGAGCCCGCCCTCCAATCTTTTGCGCAGTTTGCGAGTGAACCCGGCCTGATGGGACGGAACGTGCTGGGGATTTGACAGCCTGGCTCTTGCCGCCCGACTGGAGACTGACTATGCCTTGCTTGCTCCTGCTCATCGTCATCGCGTTTCCGCGCGTCGTGCTCGCGTTGATGTGGTTCTTCTCCACCTATCTGCAGCAGGCATTCCACGGTGGCCTGGTGCTGCCGGTGCTCGGCTTCCTTTTCCTGCCGCTTACCACGATCGTATACGCCTGGGAACTGAACAGCGGTATGCCGACGGCGGGAATCAACCTCTTGTGGCTACTGATCGCTGTGGTCATCGATCTGGGCGGACTGGGCGGCGGCGCGCATCGCCATTACCGCCGCTGAGCCACGCTACGGAAGCATGCGACAGGCGATCTGGCTTCTGATTCTGCTCGCCGGAACCGCCGGAGCGTCCTCTCTCTCCCACGACATGCTGGCCGCCCACAACGCCGTACGGGCGCGGGTGGGAGTGCCTCCGCTGGCATGGTCCGCAAGGCTGGCCGCACGTGCGCAAGACTGGGCGGACCATCTCCTGGCGCGCAGGCAATTCATGCACCGTCCGAAGTCGCCCTACGGCGAGAACCTGTTCGAGATTGACGGCGGGACCGCATCGCCCGCGCAGGTCGTCCGCTCGTGGGCGTCGGAATCCAGAGACTACGACCACAGTTCGAACCGCTGCAGCGGCGTGTGCGGGCACTACACGCAGGTCGTCTGGGGCGACACGAAGGAAGTGGGATGCGCGGTGGCGCGAGGGGGAGGACGCGAGGTCTGGGTCTGCAACTACGACCCACCAGGGAACTGGGCCGGCAGGCGGCCGTACTAGGTCTCTGACCGTGTGAAGCTGTTCTGTGCCCTGTGGGGCAGGCTGGCAGCCTGCGGCGGGTTGTCAACCCGCCCTCAGCGC
>CAZBQQ010000218.1:0-7861 GCA_964493965.1 uncultured Solibacteraceae bacterium | reverse complement strand
CACTAGCTTTGGAGACGTTTTGAAACGAAGACTATCACGGCATCGTGGTGCGGACGGCTTCGTCCAGCCGGGGCGGGCAGGCTTGCCTGCCCGTCACGCTGCGGGACGGATCTGCACTACGCCGGCGAAACTCGATGGAGCCGGAATCGGAAGTCCTTCTTCACGCAGACCGTCCAGGTGGAACTCGATTGCCTCCTGGATCAGCCGTTCCACCTCCCCCCGCGCTGCTCCTGTCCGGCAGCGCCGGGCGCTTCCGTCATAGCGCCGGGCCGTCCTACACCCAAACTTTCTCGATCGGCACGCCGCGACGGCACAGCGCGCAGGAGGCCGCGTCGGTGTAGTAGCGGGCGTCGAGTTTGGTCAGGTAGTAGAGCGGCAGCGGGCTGAAGTCGGGCGTCTTGGGCGTGGGCTGGTAGACCACCACGGCCATGGCCACCACCTGGGCGCCGCTCGACTCCACCAGTTTTTTCAACTCGGTGAGCTTGCTTCCGGTGCGCAGGATGTCGTCCACCAGGACCACCTGTTCGCCCGGCGCACGGTCCAGATACTGGCGGAAGCCGAGCGGCCCGTTGGAGTCGTTCGCTTCGGCCCAATAGACCTGGTGCGCGCGCAGGGCCTCACAGACCCCGTAGGCCACCGGAAGCCCTCCCGTGGCCGGCGCGACGATCGAGAGCTGCGGAACGATCGCGCGAATTTCTGAGTTGGCCCGCAACAGGCGGCTCAATCCCACGCTTAGCACCTTGGCGTGCTGGTAGTAGCGCATCGCCAGCGCGACCTGCAGATACTCGTTGGAGTGGAGCCCGTTGGGATATTCGAAGTGGCCGTCGCGCAGCGCGCCCGTCCGGCGCAGCAGTTCGACTACCTCGTCTTGCGTTGGCATTAAATGCATAAGATCAATATGCCCCTTTCCCGGTCAGTACTCGAGGAATCGTGCGCAGCAGGATCTTCCAATCCAGTGCGAGCGACCAATTGTCAATATACTGCATGTCCATCTTCATCCAGGTATCGAAGTCCAGAGCGTCCCGGCCTTCCAGGGCCCACAGACAGGTCAGTCCCGGACGCATTCGCAGCCGGCGGCGTTGCCAGCCTTTGTAATTCTCCACCTCGTCCGGCACCGGCGGCCGCGGCCCCACCAGCGACATATCGCCCCGCAGGACGTTCCACAACTGCGGCCACTCGTCGATCGAAAACTTCCGCAGGTAACGTCCCACCGGCGTCAGCCGCGGGTCGTTCGGAATCTTGAATGCGGTGGACTTCCGGTTCAGGTGCGCCAGTTTCTCCTTGAGCTGCTCGGCGTTTTCCACCATCGAGCGGAACTTGTAAAACGTGAATCGGCGCCCGTTCAGCCCGCACCGGACCTGCGTGAAGATGGCCGGACCGCGGGAAGTCAGGCGGATCACCAGCGCGATCGCCGCCATAAGGGGCGACAGGATCGCCAGCGCGGCGGCGGCCAGGATCACGTCCGTGACGCGCTTGGCAAACAGCCGGATTTCGTCGTGCGGCGCGGCGGCGAAAGTCAGGAGCGGAAGAGTGCCCAGCCGGTCCAGGTACATTTCGCTGTTCACGTGCTTGAAGAAATCCAGCGCCAGGCGCGTGCGCACGCCCTCCTCGTCGCAGAGCACCAGGACGTCTTCCAGATCCGCCAGGTTCGGCCTCTCCAGCGCGAAGAGCACCTCGTCGATCACCCGTTGGCGCAGCAGGGCCCCGATCTCGCTCAAGGGAAAGACCGGGTACTCGGCCGCCAGCTGGATGGATGGGGGGGCCTCAGCGGCGTCTTCCGCCAGAAAGCCGATCAGCCGGATTCCGTATCTTTGCGATTGCTCGAGCGCTTCGCCCAAACGGTGCGCGCTCGGCCCCACGCCGACCACCAGCACGTAGCGCAGGGTCCCGAATTCCCGGCGCAGCACGCGCACCAGCCTTCCCGTGCTCAACCGGAATGCGCACAGAAGTACCCAGCTATACGCGCCGAACAGGGCCAGGAACGGGCGGCTCAGATCCAGCCTGAGAAAGAACTGCAGCATCACGACCGCGATCAGGCCTCCAAAGGATTGCCGGAAGCTGTCGCGCAGAATGGTGCGAGGATGGCTGGAGTCGAGCCGTTCATAGACGTTCAGCCAGATCCCCATCCCGACCCAGGCCAGCGCCGAGAATCCCAGCAACAGGGCCAACTCGGGGCGCTGTAGAAAGAAGAGGCGCTGGAGGGGAAGCCAGACGCGGCTCGCGTACGCGGCTACGAATGCAGTTGCGGTGAGGAGGATGTCCGACAGGCCGAACAGGAGCTTGGTCTTTCGCTGAATCCCGCTGAACATCCGAGAAAAAGCATAGCACGCGCGCGTGCACGGGCCGCCTCACCGAATGGTGGGGCAGGACTCCAGGCCTGCAGCGGGCGTCCACGCCCGCCTCCGCGCAACTCTGTAAAGCCGCCCCACTCCGGCTATCCGCATCCGAGAGGTCACCGGCCGTTGACGAAGCGGATGAGGGCGACCAGCAGCAGGCCCGCCAGCAGAACGCACGCCAGTATCACGGCAAGCCGGCGGTCGCGAGCTCTCGGGGCTCCCTGTCCCGAGGCTCCGCCGAACCCGCTCCCCGGCGCCGCCGGCATCTCGACCACCCGCCGTTCGCACGGCCACAGAACGCCAGCCTTGTACTCGAGTTCCTGCCGCAGCGAGACCGCCAGCAGCGGGCTGTCGGGGCCCGAAATATCCCCTATCAGCCGCTTGGGAATCCAGACCTCCAGATCGGTCTTGAGATTGGAGACGAGCACTTCCGGCCCGGCCGTCTTCCTCACCCGCCACTCGTTGTACTCGACGTTGAGAATGGGAGGATACAGCGCGAAGGCCCGCCGCTTGAGCGCTCCAAACTGCAACGGCATGGACAAATGGTACACCCGGGGGCTCACAAAAGTCCGAGTTGCCCGGTAATAGCCGCCACAGCTTCGGGCCGCACAAGGAACGGCTGGCGCATCTCGTCGGGCGCGGCGCGCTCGTCGAAGGCCTGAAACAGGGCCATCTTGGCGACGGCGTATCGCTCGGTGGAGTTGAGTTCGCGGGGACAGGCCTGGAGCGCCGCTTCGGAGAGCAGCACGGTCACGGAGAAGTAGGTCCGGCGGTCCGCCGATACCTGGAAGACGTACTCGGTCCCGCGGTGCCCTTCGTAGAAGTATTGGTATACATAGCCGCTGGCTGCGGAATAGGTCTTCAGCCGGCGCACGGCGGGCGCACCCGCGAGCGGCGGCGGTTGTTCCTTTCTTGCGAGTCTGCGGATCCAGGCGAGCATCGCGGCCTCGGCCACGCTAGCCCGATCTTCTCATAGTCTCCGCCCCTCGGCGTACAATCTGAGTGAGCCATGCTCCGCGTCTCCTGGCTGCCCTTGACGATTGCCTGCGCCCTTTGCGCGCAGGAACCGGCGCCTACGCCGGCTGCCTCGCTGAAGTTCACGGGCGCTCCGATGCGCGTTCCGGTCGAGTGTTCGCAGGACGACCTGCGCGCGCTCGGCCTGATCTGTCCCGCGGCCCGGCCCTGCCCGGTGTACCTGGAGCTAGACACCATCGACTCCGCCGGCAGCGAACTGTTCGTCTCGGGAAACCTGCATGCGGAGGACGCCACGCTGTCCTCCATCCTGCTCGCGAGCGATGACGGAGGCACCACCTGGCGCGAGCCGGCCGAACGCGTCCGCGGCGCGGGGCTCGATCTGATTCAGTTCGCCGACGCTGAGACCGGATGGGCCAGCGGCGAGTCGCTTGGCGCCGTCCCGCGCGACCCGTTTCTGCTGCTGACTCACGACGGCGGAAAGACCTGGGAGAGCCGGCCTGTCTTTGGCGAGAGCCGCACCGGAACGATCGACTTCTTCCATTTCGACTCGAAAACGCACGGTCTCCTCTGGATCGGGCGGCCACTTTCGGGCGAGACGGGCAAGCATTACGAAACCTATGAGTCCGAGGATGGCGGCCAGACGTGGAACCTGCGCGAGGCCAGCGACAAGCCGTTCCCGAAAGCCTCTCGCCCCGCCCCCTCCGGCGACTACCGTCTGCATGCCGACCGCGCCACCCGGGCCTACCGCGTCGAGCGCCGGGCGCCGGCCGGCTGGCATTCCGTGGCCAGCTTTCTGGTGCGCGCCGGAGAGTGCCGGGAGCCGGAACTCGCGCCCCCGCCGGAACCGGAGCCGCCGCCCGCCGCTCCAGGCGAGGCCAAGCCATGAAACACGACCCCATCGAGCTCGAGCTGTTCCGCAATCTGCTGGTTTCGGTGGCCGAAGAAATGGGCGCCGTGCTCCGCCGCACCTCGTACTCGGCCAATATCAAGGAGCGCCGCGATTACTCCTGCGCGGTGTATGACGCCCGCGGCGAAACCGTCGCGATGGGCGACCACATGCCGGTCCACCTGGGCGCCATGCCGCTCTCCGTGCGGCACGTCATGGACGCGTACCGGCTCGCCGCCGGAGACGTCGCCATCGTCAACGACCCCTTCGCCGGCGGCACGCACCTGCCCGACATCACCGCGGTGTCTGCCGTCTATATCGAAGGCGTCGATGAGCCGGCGTTCTATGTGGCCAACCGGGCCCACCATTCCGACGTCGGCGGCATGAGCCCCGGATCGATGCCCCTGGCGCGCGAGATCTACCAGGAAGGGCTGCGCATTCCGCCTTCACTGCTGGTTCGCGGCGGCCGCCTGGACGAGGACCTGCTTCGCCTCATCCTCGCCAATGTGCGCACGCCCGAGGAGCGCCGCGGCGATCTGCTGGCCCAATGCATGGCCATCCGTCGCGGCCAGACACGACTGGCGGAGATCACCGCGCGATACGGGATCGAAACCGTCCGCCGCAATATGCATGCCCTGCAGGATTACAGCGAGCGGATGATGCGCGCCGCGCTCTCGGCTCTGCCCGCGGGGACCTATCGCTTCGAAGATTGGCTCGACGACGACGGCGTGTCGAAGCGCCCGGTGCGGATCGCGGTTTGCGTCACGCTCGACGGCGACTCCGCACTCGTCGATTTCACCGGCTCCGATCCGCAGGCGCAAGCCCCCGTGAACGCAAATTACGCCGTGGCCGTTTCGGCCGCCATGTACGTGTTCCGCTGCCTGATTGCCGCCGACGTGCCGTACACGGCAGGATTGCTGCGCCCTATCCGCGTGATCGCGCCCGAGGGTAGCGTGGTCAACGCGCGGATGCCCGCGGCCATGGCGGCGGGGAACGTCGAGACGTCGCAGCGCATTGTCGATGTCCTGTTGGGCGCCCTGTCGGCTGCGGCTCCGGAGCGCATCCCGGCCGCGAGCTCCGGCACCATGAACAACCTCAGCCTGGGCGGATGGGACGCCGCTCGCAACCGGCCCTTCGCCTACTACGAAACAGTCGCCGGCGGAATGGGTGCCTCGGCCGCGGCGCCCGGTCTCGATGCGGTGCACACGCACATGACCAACAGTTGGAACACGCCCGCTGAAGCGCTCGAGCACCAATACCCGCTGCGCGTGCGCGCCTACCGCATCCGCGGAGGATCGGGCGGCGCGGGCCATCATCGCGGCGGAGACGGCATCGTGCGCGAGATCGAGTTGCTCGCGCCGTCCCAGCTCACGCTGCTCTCGGACCGCCGCAAGCGCGGCCCCTACGGACTCTCCGGCGGCCGGCCCGGCAAGCCCGGCCGTAATTCGCTCCTGCGACGCGGGCGCGTCATCCGGCTTCCCGGCAAAGTAGCCCTCGATACGCGCGCTGGCGACGTGCTGCGTATCGAGACGCCGGGCGGTGGCGGCTATGGCGATCCGTTATCATGAATGATTCTGGAGGTCCTTTGAGTTCACCCGCAGATTCCGCCGCGGTCGAGGCGCGTCGCGTGGCCGCCCGGCGCAAGGGGATTGGCTTGGTTGTCATTTGCACGGCCCTCGGGGCCGCCGGCCAGATCCTGATCAAGATCGGCGCCGACAGGTTGGTGAACCCAACCCTGTGGTCGACGTTTCTCGGCTTCTTCACCGTCCCGCCACTATTTGCCGGCTACTGCCTCTATGCGCTGATGACCGTGCTGTTCATTTTCGCGTTGAAGGACGGCGAGCTCTCCATCCTGTACCCGATCATCTCGCTGACCTATGTTTGGGTCGCGGGCCTTTCGTTCTGGTTCTTCCACGACACGCTCAACTGGTCGAAATTGGCCGGTATCGTGATCATCGTGACCGGCGTCGGGGTGCTCGGAAAGGACGCCCACAAATGAAGACCCCAGTCGCATCGATGCTCTTGGTCCTGATCGCGTCGTTTTTCGGCTCGATCGGCGCGGGCTTCCTGAAGGCCGGAGCCGCGAAGCTCCACGGCGGGCTGCGCTACCTGTTCCTGAATTTCAAGCTGGCGGTGGGCGTGGTTTTCTTCCTTGGATCGTCCGTGCTTTACGTGCTCGGAATCAAGCACGGCCAGCTCAGCGTGCTCTATCCACTGGTTTCTCTGAGCTACATCTGGGCGCTGGTGTGGGCGCGCATCTTTTTCAATGAGAAGTTCACGACGCGCAAACTCGCCGGGCTGTGCCTGATCCTGCTGGGAATTCTGTTCGTGGGGCTGGGGAATCGCTAACATGACTCGCTACAACTGGGCTTCGGTCGAAAGAGAGCAGTTGAATCCCCTGTTTTGGCGCCGGGTGATTCATGGCGCCCAGATCACCATCGCGCGCATCGAGCTCGCCAAGGGATGCATCGTGCCCGAGCACGCGCACGTCAATGAGCAGATCTCGATGGTCGAACAGGGCCGGCTTCTTTTCCGCATCGGCGGGAGCGAGCTGACGCTCGAGGCTGGCGACGTGCTGCACATTCCCGCTCACGAGCCGCACTCGGTCGAGGCGCTCGAGGACTGCAAGGTCATGGACGTTTTCTCGCCGCCTCGCGAAGACTGGCGGCGCGGCGACGACGCGTATTTGCGGAAGTAGTCCGCTCCCTCGCGGTCGCGGTTCGGTGCTACCGCGGGCCTTTAGAGGACTTGCGAAATTAACCTGACAGACTGAAGACTCCGCTGAAAAACGGTGACTGGCTCCGCTGTCCCAAGCGACATGTCCGCCTGGTCAACGGGATAGGTCTCGAGCGCGCGTGGACAGCGGTGCCTGTCGCCGCTTTTCAGCCCTTTCACCTCTCGCCGCGGATGCAACGAACTGAGTTTTGCAAGTCCCTTCTCAATCGAGCCGCTTGTGGAAGCGCATGGCGCTCGCGGTCAGCACGAACGTGCCATAGAGGAATAGCGCCGCGAACTGCGGCCAGAGCACCGAAAAGCCCGTGCCCTTCAGAAAGATTCCGCGCACGATGGTCATGAAATAGCGCACCGGGTCGAGGTAGCTCAACAGCTGCACCGGCAGCGGCATGTTGCGGATCGGAAACGCGAAGCCGCTCAGCATGAAGGCCGGCGTGAAAAAGAAGAACGAGCCCATCACCGCCTGCTGCTGGGTCTGCGAGATAGTGGAGACGAACAGTCCCACGCCCAGCGTCGTCATCAGGTAGACCACGGCCGCGCAGAATAGTAGCGGCACACTCCCGCGCAGCGGAATGTGGAAGACCACCAGCGCGGCGGTGGTGACGAAGGCGACCTGCACCAGACCGGCCAAAGCGAATGGCAGGGTCTTCCCGATCATCAGCTCTATGGGCCGAATCGGCGTGACCATCAACTGTTCCAGCGTCCCGATTTCTTTCTCGCGCACGATCGCCATAGCCGTGAGCATCATGCTGACCAGGGTGACGATATTGACCACAACGCCCGGGACGAAGTAATTGCGGCTGAGCAGGTCGGGGTTGAACCACACGCGGCTGCGAACGTCCAGGCTTGGCAGTCCCAAACCCACCGGCCCGCCGGTCGCTTCCGTCCGCCCAACCAGCTTCGCCTGCTGCTGCGCGGCCAAAATGCTCGC
>CAZBQQ010000217.1:6384-7992 GCA_964493965.1 uncultured Solibacteraceae bacterium | reverse complement strand
TCCTTCATTTCGGTCTCGGTGGCCGCGCCGACCTTGATCACCGCAACGCCGCCGGCCAGCTTGGCCAGCCGCTCTTGCAGCTTCTCGCGGTCGTAATCGGAAGTGGTCTCTTCGATCTGGTTGCGCAGTTGCTTGATGCGGCCCTCGATGGTCTTCGCGCTGCCGGCGCCGTCCACGATGGTGGTGTTGTCCTTGTCGACCGTGACGCGCTTGGCGCGACCGAGGTCTTCCAGGCGGACGCCTTCGAGCTTGATGCCGGTCTCTTCCATGATCGGCTTGCCACCGGTGAGGACGGCGATGTCCTCGAGCATGGCCTTGCGGCGGTCGCCGAACCCGGGGGCCTTCACGGCGCAGGCATTCAGAGTGCCGCGCAGCTTATTGACCACCAGCGTCGCCAGGGCTTCGCCCTCGACTTCCTCGGCGATGACCAGCAGCGGCTTGCCGGAGCGTGCGATCTGCTCGAGCAGGGGCAGCAGGTCCTTCATGTTGCTGATCTTCTTCTCGTGGATCAGGATGTAGGGATCTTCGATGACGGCTTCCATCCGCTCGGGGTCGGTGATGAAATAGGGCGAAAGGTAGCCGCGGTCGAACTGCATGCCTTCGACGGTGTCGAGCTCGGTGGACATGGTCTTGGACTCTTCGACCGTGATGACGCCGTCCTTGCCGACCTTCTTCATCGCCTGCGCGATGGTATCGCCGATGGTGGTATCGCCATTGGCGGAGATGGTGCCGACCTGCGCGATCTTATCCTCGGTGGTGACGGGCTTGGAGAGCTTCTTCACCTCTTCGGTGACGAGCGCGACGGCCTTCTCGATGCCGCGCTTGAGAGCCATGGGGTTGGCGCCCGCGGCCACGGACTTCACGCCCTCGCGGAAAATGGATTGGGCCAGGATGGTGGCGGTGGTGGTGCCATCGCCGGCGACATCGGAGGTCTTGGAGGCGACTTCGCGAACCATCTGCGCGCCCATGTTCTCGAGCGGATCCTTCAGCTCGATTTCCTTGGCGACGGTGACGCCGTCTTTGGTGATGGTGGGGCCGCCGAATTTCTTCTCGAGCACGACGTTGCGGCCCTTGGGGCCGAGGGTGACCTTCACCGCGTCGGCGAGTTGATTGACACCGCGCAGAATGGCCTGCCGGGAGTTCTCACTGTATACGATTTGCTTTGCAGCCATGAATAATCCTCCTGAAAACTATTAGGCTTTCGCCTGCTTCGCCGCGCCTTCGAGGATTCCGAGGACCTCGTCTTCGCGCATGATCACGTACTCTTCTCCATCCAGCTTGATCTCGCTGCCGGAGTATTTGCCGAACAGAATCCGGTCGCCGGGCTTCACGTCGGGCGCGACGACTTTGCCGCTGTCCAGGCGCTTGCCTTGCCCGACGGCGATGACCTCGCCCTCCTGGGGCTTTTCCTTGGCTGAATCGGGGATGATGATTCCGCCTTGGATGGTCTCCTTCTCTTCGAGACGCCTCACGACGATCCGATCGTAGAGCGGCCGAATATTCATATCAATTCCTCCAGTTGCTGGTGTGGTTAGCGGAAAGGATCTGGCTTTGGGTGCCGGACCCGCTACCTAGTATTAGCACTCTCGACCCGAGAGTGTCAAGAGT
>CAZBQQ010000217.1:0-6284 GCA_964493965.1 uncultured Solibacteraceae bacterium | reverse complement strand
TATGTGGACTCGAAAATTGGCCGTAGTTATCGTGATTGCGGTGTGCCTGTCGATGATCGGCTGCACCCAGTCGCAAGTCATCAACGACATTGACATCGCCTTGAGCGCGGCTCAGGTGGCGATTCCGATCGTAGCTGGAGCGGCCGGTTTGCCCGCGGCCCAGGTGGCGGAGATTCTTACGTGGATTCAGGCTGCGGTCAAAGCACTGGGCAGCGTGTCCAACCGTTTGTCGGTGGGCGGCTCGAAGGGAGAAGTAGCGGCGGGCATCACGGCGGACCTGGCGGGTGTTGTTGCCTCCGAGCCGGACTTGCAGGGCGTTCCCGCGTCGATCGCGAGCGTGGTCCAGACATTGGCTACCGACGTCCAGAAGGTCCTGGCCACCTACGGTGCGAAGCCGTCAGTTGCGTTGTCGTCACATTCCGCGCTGGGATCCGAAGTCCATTTTGGGAGTTCCGATCAGAAGAAGATCGCGGGTCTGAAGGCCAAGGACCTGGCGGCACTCGCAGCGGTCGAGAAGGCTCTCGCCGCGCGGAGGTAGGCCATGGCACTCAAACTCGGCAAGCTACCGCCGCGGGACGACGCGCGCACATTCAAGCTGGGCCAATACATCGAGACGCTGCCTACGGCTCCGCCGCTGGTCGATTGGACGGGCAAGGTCCCCGAATATGGCATGTTGTTGAACGACAGTCTCGGGTGCTGCGTGATCGCGGGCATGATGCACCTCGCCATGCAGCAACGGGCCGCGGC
Organism: uncultured Solibacteraceae bacterium; assembly: GCA_964493965.1. Lineage (GTDB taxonomy): Bacteria > Acidobacteriota > Terriglobia > Bryobacterales > Bryobacteraceae > DASWZN01. Next base: position 5,537 of record CAZBQQ010000217.1, on the reverse strand, counting down.
GGGACTGCCGGTTGCGGCGCCGTCGGACGGTGATGTGATCGCCATGTACTCGGCCATCGGCGGATATGTTCCGGGCGATCCAGCGACCGACTGCGGCTGCAGCATGCTCGATGCGCTCAATTACTGGCGCCAGCAGGGGCTGACTTTCGGCGGCGCGACGCACAAGATCACGGCGTTCGCCGCCGTCAAGCCGAACGATCCGGCGGAACTGTCCGCCGCCCTATGGCTGTTCGGGGGTACGCTGGACGGCTACGCGCTGCCCATGTCCGTTAACGGCGCATCCGCGTGGAAGGCGCCGACGGGCAAGCTGCGGGGCAGGACGGCGCCGGGGAGTTGGGGCGGACACTGCGTCGAGGGTCCCTATGACAAGGGCGGCGCCCTCGAAGTCATCACCTGGGGCGCGAAGATGCCGGTCGATAGCGGATTTCGCGATGCCTACTGCGACGAGAGCTACGTCGTGTTCACTCCCGAGTGGATCGACGCGAACGGGAACTCTCCGTGCGGCTTTCAGCGCGACGCGCTGCTGGCGGACCTGGCGGCGCTGTAGGGCGAACCCGGAGTCCGCTTGCTTACGCGCGCGGTTCGGTGCTGGCGCGGCGAGGGGGCGGTCCGCTCCCTCGCGGTCGCGGCTCGGTAAGGGCGCACTAGCCTGCGCGGCGGGCGACGACGACGGTGACGTCGTCGGCGGGGGGCTGGCCGGCGATCCACTCCTTGACCGCCTCGTGAATTGCCTTCACCACCTCGGCGGCGCTGCGGTCGCGCAGGCGGGCGGCGAGCTCGGGCAAATGGTCTTCGAATTCTTCGCCCGCGGGGTTTTCGGCCTCGGTTACGCCATCGCTATAGAGCACCAGCAGGTCTCCGGGCTCCATGTGGCACTGGCGGCGCTGGTAGGTCATGGCGGGCAGGATGCCGAGCACGGGTCCGCCGCCCTCGAGCCGCTCGATACCGCCTCCGGCGCGGACTATGAAGGGCGGGTTGTGGCCGGCGTTGCAGAACGCGATGTCGCCGTTCGAGGCGTCAATGATCGCGAAGAAGAACGTGATGAAACGGTTGGCGGGGCAGGTGCCGACCAGGCTGCGGTTGAGGCGTCCCACGATCGCGCCGGGGTCGCCCGGCGTCTCGGCGAGGGCTTGCACCTTGGCCTGAAGGCTGGTCATCATGAGCGCCGCGGGCATGCCCTTGCCTGCCACGTCGCCGATCACGACGCCGACACGATTGTCGGCGTAGGGCAGGAAATCGTAGTAGTCGCCTCCCACGGTGCGGCAGGCGGCGTTGTATCCCGCCAACTCGAGGCCGGGCAGAACGGGTGCGACGGAGGGTAGGAACTGGCGCTGGATTTCGGCGGCCTGATCGAGCTCGCTGGCCATCTGCTTTTCGGCCTGCTCGACTTCAGCGAGGCGATCGCGCTCGATGCGAATGGCTGCCACGTTGGCCATGACGGTGAGCAACTCGAGATCGTCTGCGGTGAACTCGCGGGGGAACTGCGGCGAATCGACGTAGATGAGGCCGATTACGTCGTTGTCGGTCTGGAGCGGCACCGCCATGAGAGCCCGGACGCTGTGCTCGACGATGCTGAGGCGCTGGCGCAAGGCCTCATCCATGGAGACATCGCGGACCATCACCGAGGTCTTGGCATCGAGCACGCGATCGCGCACGGCGCTGCTGATGCGGAAGCCTTCGCCCTTGGATGCCTGTGCGACCAGTTGCCCCTTTTCCAGAGTCATGAGGACACCGCGGCGCGCGCTGACCGCCTCGGTGGCGAGGTCGAGGATCACGGTGAACAGTTCGGGCAGAGGGCGGCGGGCGGCCAACTCGCGTCCGGCGCGGAGCAGGGCTATTTTGGCGCTGCCCCACTGGGGCGCAAACGGGGACTTATCTTTGTTCTCGCCTTGCAAGAGGTGCTCGAGCGTGGTGCTGACGGTCTGCTCGGAGGGACGCGCGAGGACGGTCCCTTCGAAGAGCACGGTCTTGTTGGCGTCGACTTCGGAGGGGTCGTACACCATGGCCACGCGGCTGGCGACGATGCGGTCCCCGGGTTTGAGCCGCACGGTGCCGGACACGCGGGCGCCGTTCAGAAAGGTGCCGTTCTTGCTGCCGAGGTCGCGCAGGGCCCAGCCGTCGCCGTCGCGCTCGATGGTCATGTGCTGGCGCGACAGGCCGACGTCATCGGGAAAGCAAAGCTCGTTGGCGCTGGAGCGTCCGAGAGAGAGATTCTGGTTTTCCAGGCGGGTCTTGGTGGTGGTGCCGTCCGGTGAGGTGATAGCGAGTTCGCGAAGCATGGCGCTTTTTCCTATTGTGACAAAAGACTGCGGGGCTCAAGCCCCGCGCGGGCTGAAGCCCGCCCCCCGCTTATTCACGATACTCCCCGAAGACGCGGCGCAGGCGGTCGGAGATTTCGCCGACCGTGGCGTCGAGATCGGCGGCTTCGAGGATGAATGGCATCAGGTTCTCGGCGCCGGCGGCTGCGCGCTCGAGCCGGTCGAGGGCGGCCTCGACGGCGGGGTTGTCGCGCGAGGATCGTAAGGCGTGAAGGCGCTCCACCTGCTCGCGCTCGATGGCCGGATCGAGGCGGAAAGTCGGAACCGCCTGGCGCTCGCCGGCCTGGAAGCGGTTGACTCCAACCACGACGCGGTCGCGGGTCTCCACCTGGCACTGGAGATCGTAGGCAGCGTTCTGAATCTCCCGCTGGATGTAGCCGGATTCGATGGCGGCCAACGCTCCGCCGAGCGCATCGATCTTCTCGATGTAGTCCCGCGCGCCCTGCTCGATGCTATCCGTGCGGTCCTCGATGTATTGACTGCCGCCGAGCGGGTCGGTGGTGGCGGCGACGCCGGTCTCATGGGCGATGATCTGTTGCGTGCGCAGCGCCAGGCGAACGGATTCCTCGGTGGGCAGGGCCAGCGCCTCATCTCGCGAGTTGGTGTGCAGGGATTGAGCTCCGCCCAGCACCGCCGCCAGCGCCTGGAGAGCGACGCGCACCAGGTTCACGTCCGGCTGCTGAGCGGTGAGCGACGATCCGGCGGTCTGGGCGTGAAAGCGCAGCATCATCGAGCGCGGGTTCTTCGCGCCGAAGCGGTCGCGCATGAGGTGGGCATAGAGGCGGCGCGCGGCGCGGAACTTGGCGATCTCCTCGAGGAAGTCCACATCGGCGCTAAAGAAAAAGGAAAGCTGCGGAGCGAAGGAATCGAGATCGAGGCCGGCGCGGAGGGCGGCTTCGATGTATGCGATGGCGTTGGCCAGGGTGAAGGCGACTTCCTGCACCGCGGTGGAGCCGGCCTCGCGGATGTGATAGCCGCTGATCGAGATGGTGTTCCAGCGCGGCACTTCGCGGCCGGCCCAGGCAAACAGGTCGGTTACGATGCGCAGGGCAGGGCGAGGGGGATAGATGTGGGTCCCGCGCGCGATGTATTCCTTGAGGATGTCGTTCTGGACGGTGCCGGAGAGCAGGCGCGCATCGATGCCCCGGCGGCGGGCGGCCAAGACATAGAAGGCAAGGAGGATGGCCGCCGTGGAGTTGATCGTCATCGAGGTGGTGACGCGGTCGAGCGGGATGCCCTCGAAGAGGCGTTCCATGTCGGCGAGCGAACAGATGGCGACACCGACGCGGCCGACCTCTCCGGCGGCGAGCGGGTGGTCGGAGTCGAGGCCCATCTGCGTGGGGAGGTCGAAGGCGACCGAAAGGCCGCTAATCCCCTGAGCAATCAGGAAGTGATAGCGCTGGTTGCTGGCGGCGGCGTCTCCGAAACCGGCGTACTGGCGCATGGTCCAGAGGCGGCTGCGGTACATCTCCGCGTGGATGCCTCGCGTGTAGGGGAACTCGCCAGGTCTTCCGAGGGCATCGCTCATCGTAGTTTGGGAACTCTGCTGGCGCGCCAGAAGGAATGAAGGCCAAAACCGGTCATGAAGGCGACGAAGATGCTACTCAGCACCAGGCGGAAAACGGACTTCGGTTCGCCGTCGAGCTCGCGGGCGCTGTGAATGACGCGGGGCAGGGCGGCGGCGGCGAGCACCAGGAAGAAGAAGCCAATGACCTGATTCCAAATGACGCGCAAGGGCCGCATCACGGCGGGAAGCACGTGACCGACGAACTGGCGCGCATGGGCGATGGATAGCATCGTGGAAGTCCTTTCCCATCGTAGCAAAACGGGGAATTCATCCTGCCGCCGAAGGAGCGTTAGTGGTACCACAGTACGACGATATGAGAAAAACGATACAGAACTTCGATGAGGTGGCCGATGTGTAGTTTGGGCTTGTGGATCGTGAACAGGTCCAATACAATCAATGCGGGCCCAGGCTGTCAGGCTGATTCGCTGAAACGGAGGATGGCAGCAGGGCATCAGTTTAGTGAGGATGTTATCCTCAAAGAGGGCCCGCAAGAAGGGGGCGAACTGTGGACGAGAAACTAAAAGTTCTCATGCAGGAGCTCGGAAACGCGATCAACGAATCGCTGTCGGACTCCGACCGCATCGCCGCTGCAATTGGTGACATCAGGCGCGCCGGCTACGACGTGTTCCTGGTCTTGGAAGCTACGATCGGGTTTAACAAGAGAGATGAGAACGAGGCCGAGACTGAGGGTGAGGAGCTGGGGGAGTCAATCGAGGCCGAAATAGAGACTCCGACCGAGCATTCTCCGAGGCGGGGAGAGACGAGGGCCAGGATCAAATGGACGTCGCAGGATCAGAAGTTCCTACGCGCCCTGAAGATCGCTGTTGACGACGAGGCTCGCTGAGGCAACCGATCCAACCGGCAGACTGCCGGTTGAGTCTGACGACGCGCTGTTTTCGTTTTTTCGGAATCAATCGAACACCCTGCCGTGGCAGTGTCGCTTGTGGCACGCGCACTCATGCGCAATTCCACTTTGTTTTCCGGATGCGGACAGCCGGAGTGGGGCAGTTCGCCTGATCTGCGCCAGACGTCCACGTCCGGCTTCCTTCGTTTCAGGAAGTTGGACGGAGGCGGGTCTGGAGACCCGCTGCAGGACTGGAGTCCTGCCCCACACGGTCTTGCGAAGACTTAGTGGCATTGCGCACTCATGCGTGCCGCGTCGAGACTCTCCCAACGCCTAGGTGTCGGCAGGAGTGCCGACACGGCAGGCTGAAGCCTGCGCCACGGGCCCCCGCGCTAGGCTGACGCGGCGGAGGTTTGCGCCGCCGGTTCGCCGTGGACGAACGCGTCGATGCTCTTGACGAGGCGGGGCAGCGGACGGATTTCGTGGGCGGCAAAGACCATCCACTTGGCAGGGACTGCTAACAACACCGACCGGTTCTCTGAGGTCACATTCAAGGTGAGGCGCCTGGCGAATAGCGCATTGATGTCTTCGCGCACCGGGGCCAGCGACGTGTCGCGGTGCAGAATCGCGAGGATGGCGGGGCCGGTCCACCGGTAGAGGCGGTCCGCTTCTTTCAGCCCGTGGGCGATGTGCCGGCTGAAGAAGAGCAACAGGTCGTCGCCGACGGAGCGGCCGAAGCGGGCATTGATCATGTCCAGCCGGTCGGCGACGAACACCGCTGCGAAGACCGGCTGGTTTTCCTTGACGG
>CAZBQQ010000216.1:0-8017 GCA_964493965.1 uncultured Solibacteraceae bacterium | reverse complement strand
GCCGTCGAGCGAAGCGAAGAACAGGCCGGCGGGGTTGACCTTCTTCATGGGGTAGCACACGCCGTTCAGAACCACTTCGGCTTCGGCGGCCTGGGGCAAAAACGCGCGGACCTCCCAGCATGGCGCCTTCCGGCGTGGCACGGCGTGCGGGCCAAGGACGCTGAAAGCGTCGCTGTGGGAGCCGTTCACAATCGCTTCGATCTCTGCGCGAGTCATTGCCCTCCGTGTGGCGCGCCGGGTCCGCTCCCTCGCGGTCGCGGCTCGGTAACTGCCCGGCGGCGCATCGCTATCATTATTGCAGGATGTCAAATTCCTATCGCGACCTGCCGAAGACGGAGCTGCATCTGCACCTGGAGGGATCCGTCGAGCCGGAGACGCTTTGCGAGCTCGACCCTTCGCTCACGCTCGAGGAGGTCCGCGCGCGGTACGAATACGCGGACTTCCTGGGGTTCATCCAAAGCTACAAGTGGCTGATCGAACATCTCAACAGGCCGGAGGACTACGCTCTGATCGCGCGGCGGACGTTGGCGCGCCTGGCGAGCGAGAAGGTGCGCTACGCGGAGATCACCCTTTCGGCGGGGCTGGTGTTGTGGCGCAAGAAGGAGTTCGCCCCGATCTACGACGCGTTGCAGGCGGAGGCGGCGGCGTCGCCGGTGGATGTGCGGTGGATTCTGGACGCGACGCGGCAGTGGGGCGTCGAGCACGCGTGGGCTGTGGCGCGCCTCGCGGCCGAGCGGGTGGAGCGCGGGGTGATCGCTTTCGGGATCGGTGGGGACGAAGTGGCGGGGCCGGTGGAGTGGTTCGGCGACGTGTTCCGGTTCGCGCTGGACGCCGGGCTGCACCTGACGGTCCACGCGGGCGAGAGCGCCGGGCCGGAATCGGTGTGGGGCGCGGTGCGGCTGGGGGCCGAGCGGATCGGCCACGGCATCCGGGCGGCTGACGATCCGAAGCTGCTCGAGCACCTGCGCGAGCGCGACATCCCGCTCGAGGTCTGCATTTCGAGCAACGTGGCGACGCGCGTGGTGCGGTGTTTGAGCGAACACCCGGTGCGGCGGATTTACGACGCCGGCGTGCCGATGGTGCTGGCGAGCGACGACCCGGCGATGTTCCACACCACGCTCACGCGGGAATACGAGCTGGCGGCGCGGGAATTCGGGTTCACGGACGCGGAACTGGCGGGGATTGTGGAGAATGGGTTTCGATATGCGTTCGGAAAAGCGCGATAACTAAGAGTCCGATTTCACCATCTGCACTCAATCGACTGTAGTTTAGGTGTTGGCGCACCCGTTTATCTAATATATACTCGCTTAGCCGACTCCACTGGGGCGCAATAGCGCCGGCTCAGCGCGGAGACGCCCGGAGGAGTTCATGCGAAAAGTTGCGTGGCAGGCTCTGCTCATCCTCACAATCGGTGGTTTCGCGGCAGCTCAGGTCAAAAGGCCCGCACGAACACCCTACACCCCGAAAAAGCTGGACGAATACACCGCCTATTGCGCCCTGTGGCGCACTGACGCCACGTTTCGCAGCACGGTGCGCGTCACGAATTCTCTGGAAACCGCGCCTATCGATGCGACCGTCACGTTGTACATGGCCGACGGAACCCCGTACGTGTTGCCAACGGTTCACTTGGCGAAGTCCGGAGTCGAAGCCGTGGATGTGAACGCCGCCCTGGCGCAGGCGCCTCCCTCCCTCCAGCCGCACCTGTCCAGGTTCGGCAGCGCTTCGGTGAGCTACCGCCACGACTGGGCGGGCGTAGTCCTGGCCTCGATGTCGACACTGGACACGGCGCGGAGCCTCGAATTCATGCCCCCGTTTCTTTTCCCGGTCAAGCCGGCGCCGACCGTTCCAGGCAGCGCTCCGCCAACCCAAGCCTATGACGGCCTGTGGTGGCGGTACGCCGACAGCTCGGCCGGCTTCGTCGCCCTCGCAAATGCGACGGACAAACCGGTAGGCATCGAGGTTGGAGTGTCCGGCCTGAAAACGCCCGCAGGCAGAAGTCTCGTGCTGGCCGCCCACGCCACCACCATGGTCGATCTGAAGGACTTCTTCGCTGGCGATCCGGGCCGCGTAGGCGGAATACACATTGCCTACAGCGGAGCCCTGGGTTCGGTCGCCGCGACTGGCGGGATAGAAGACGCTACCAAGGGGTTTTCGGCCAGCATGCCGCTGGTCTGGCACGTGGCGCCCGCGGGCACCGCAGGGCCGCGGCAACTGGCGGCGGCCGGGGTCATGGTCAATCAGCAGGACCCGCTGCTGAACTTCCCCGCGTCCGTGAGCTTCACTCCATACGCTTTCTTCCGCAATATCGCGGCTACGCCAAGGATGCTGCACTTCGTTGTCTATTACATGGACGGCCGCACGGTTAAGAGCCTGCCGCTGCCAGACCTGGCGCTTCAGCCGGGTGAGGCGCGGGAAGTATCCATCGCAGACCTGATGGTCAAGCAACCGCAGATCGAGGCCATCAACGTGGCGTTCTCCTATGATGGCTATTGGAACGATATCCTGGCGGCCGTGGGGAGCACCGATCGGACGGGGAACTACGTTTTCCCAGTGGTGCCCGGGGCGGCGTATAAGGGCGGGGCGAGGACGTCGCAATACTGGCTGGCGCAGGGTGGGTTCGATACGATGTACACGGTGTGGAATCCGGAGCCGGATGCGCAGGAATTGGTGGTGACGCTACAGTACGGCGCGAACGGAGAATCCTACAAGCTGCCGCTGACCTTGGAGCCGCATGCTTCGGCGATGATCGACATTGGGGAGCTGATCCGGACGCGGCAGCTGGACCAGGACGGCAAAATCCTTCCGCTGGATGTCAGGCACGGCAGCCTGGTGGTGAGCACTCCGGCCGACGAGCCCGAGGATGCCATTGATGTGGTGGTGGGTATGGGCATTTACAACCCGACTAAAGCGACCTGCGGGACCGTATGCTTGAACTGCGCGGGCGAGACGGACGCCGAAGTGGACCCGTTCAGCGTGTTGCTAGGGGTCGGCGACGCGCAGCAACTCGCGTTCAGGTACCACATCAGTTCGGGCTACCAGTACGACATCACCCGCACGTCAGACTGGGCCAGCAATGCCAGCCAGGTGTTGGCTGTTCAGACGGCAGGGCAAGGGAGTCCTGGGTTGTCGAGCGCCGTGAGGCCAGGCGCGGCAGTGGTTTCCGCGACCGATCAGGTCGAGGTGAGGCAGTACTTCGTGGGGTGTGGAGCGTTCGAGCCCGTTTGTCAGATGATGGCGCCCAGCGCCGAAGCGCCGGCGAAGGTGACGCCGGAGATCGATTCCATCACCCCGTCGCAGGTTCAGGCGGGTTTGACCGGGGTCACGCTCGCACTTACGGGTACCGGCTTCGGCACGAGCCCCATCGTCAACATTGAGCAGCTAGGAAGCTTTCCGGGAACGGGCGGCGACGACAGATCCGCAACGATCATGATTAACACGACCAACCCACCCTTCCTTGGGGACTATGACGTGACTGTCACGGCCAACGGGCAAACGACCCCAATCGCGGATGCGGCGGAGTTGACGATCTACTATGGCTGTCCCTCAAGCATCAGCATCTCCTCGAGGACGGGCTGGCCATTGGCTGCAGGAGTGTCCCAGACCAGCAACTACCCCGCATATCTCACGGGGATCGGGCTTGAGACGGTCATGACGCTCGGCAACGTCTTCGCTGATTACAGAGGCCTCAACTTCTCCGAGGTCGTGGTGCCTGTGTACAGCACCTGCCCTGCAGCCGCAAACATTCCGACCTGCTCCGGCTGGGGCGGCTTTCAGGTGGGCGTGAACCAATCGAACAGAACCAGTTACGGGTACCCCATCCCAGCGCTTCCCATCCCTGGGAACAGTTCCTTCTACGACGCCCACGTTTTGGTCAGCACGAGCGATCTGCTGGCAGGTCAAGCGCCAAACTACTCATGCTGGTACGCATGCACGCAGACATATGTGTGCGCTGACGGCACCGCGATCGGTTCTTTTGCAGTCACGAGAACCCTAACCCATTCCACCATCAACGGAACGCCCGTTACGAAGGTGACCATCGCTAAGGACCCGATTTGACGATGCGACACCGAAGGACACGACCATGAGGCTCCTCTTAACCCTAGTTCCGCTCGCCCTAGCCGCTGGCTTGGGCGGCCAGATGATAGAGGGTATCCCGGACATGGCGAAGCCTCTCCGAAGCGGCGAAGTTTGCGCCGACAACGGCTGCATCCTGACGTCAGAGCAGTTCCTCCAGAGGGGCGGCTATGCCTCGACGTTCCAAGGCCTTGCAGCAGCCTTGCACGACCCCAGAGCCGACGTGCGATCCCTGGCAGCGGAGGAGCTTGCAAGGGGGCAGAATGCGGGCGCTCTCCGCGTGTTGCTGGAGGCCTTCTCGATCGAGCGGGCCCCTGGCACTCAGGTGTTTATGGTGGGCGCGCTCGTGGCGCTGGGAGACGAAAGCGGACTCCCTACGCTCCAGCGTCTGTGCAGAAATGAGGGCGACCCTGACCGCGCACATCGAGCCGCCGTCAGGCTCTTGGCGGCGGCCTCAATGGTGAGGGTGGGCCGGGACACCTGCAATGACGACGTGATCGACACTCTCCGCTACTACGTCAGCGCTCCGAACGTCTTGCAAGGCGGTTGGATCACCAACGGCCTCACTCTGGTGCTTGGGTTTCGCCAGGTCTCGGCGAACCAGTCGAAGGAGGTTCGGGATCTGGCCGAAACCTGCGTGCGCGGCGAAGATGCTGGCGTACGGATGCTTGCCAGCGACATCCTGGGCCGTTACGGGGATGCGGGGTCTGCCCAAAAGCTGAAGAGCGCCCTTGGGGTAGAACGCGACGTGACGGCGCGTGCGCGAATGGAGACCGCCCTCCAGCGATTGCAGGGCGCAGGGCACGACGCGACGACTGACAAGAAGTGAGCGTGCGGCCGTCATCGGCCTTGGAAATAGCGACGCCGTTACATTCGCCACTCAAAAAGACCTGCCTGACAAGTACCGTAGGGCGCTGGAGCCACGGGTCCGCGGCAGCAAGCGGCGGCCAACTCCTCCTGCTTGGAGCCGTGCACGTAGACCTATTCGTGCGGCGGACAGCCGATCGGTTTCTTTACTGTTACGAGGACATTGCAACACGCAACAATCAACGGTACAGCGGTCACCGATGGCGTACGTGTCAAAGTCGTAGGAGGAGATGGGGGAAGGACGACCTATGAAGACTTTGACGAAATGGAACGTTGTCCTGCTGGCTCTCACTTTCGCTGCGGGCGTGCGCGGCCAAGCTGTGCCTGGGATGTATGACACCATGGCCCGGGAATTCCCGAACGGGAGTTGCAGCGACAGTGAGTGTTTCTGGACCCTCGATCATCTGCTGACGTATTACGGTGTCCCGCTGGATGAGGCCTCACTCAGGCGCGCTCTGCGCGATCCCAGGGCCGATGTCCGCTCCATGGCTGTCGATAAGCTCGCCAATGATCGGGGGAAGGAGGCAATTCCATGGCTCGCCGAGGCCCTCTCCACGGAACGCGCCGCGGGCACACGGTTGTCTCTGGCCATGGCGCTCGGCCAGCTTGGAGACGAACGCGGCGTGGCGGCGCTCGAGAGCTTGTGTATGAGCGGCGACCAACCCGACGCAGCAAGGGATGTCAGCGTGCGTTATCGAGCAACCAACAATTTGTGGACGCTTCACAGGAGTGCGTCCGTCCTCTGCAGCATCGATTTGTTGCGTGATTTGGACCGGCCGGGGGCTCCCCATGGCTTCGGTCTGAGAGCCGCCGCGATGAGCCTGATTACAGTGCTGGACTCCCTTTCCGAAAAACAGATCTCGACGGTGCGGGAGATCTCCGAGCGTTGGATCTTCGATGAGGACGCAGCGGTCCGGCGAATAGCCAGCAGGGCTGTGGAAATGTACGGGGACGCCGGTTCGCCGCAGAAGCTCCGGGCGGCCCTTCCCCTCGAAAAGGATCCCATGGTTCGCAACGCCATGGAGGCGGAACTGAAGCGCCTGGAGGCCCGCGTCCAACACGCCCCGGGGAAGTGAGAGCGGACGCAGGGCAACGAGATGGCGGTTGTCGTCATCCAGCTTTGGATTGACGTAGCCATAGAAACTTTCTATCGCTCCCATCCAAACTTTCTTGTGGCGCGGGCGGACGCTTCTCCTTTACTGTGTAGTACTCGCCCTGTCTGCGAGCGTATACCCCGTCTGTAAAGGGAGACCATGTTGATTCTCCGCTTCGCTGTAAGTGTGTTTTTATTGTGCTCTTCTGTTTGGGCTCAATCGGCCTCCGGGTCCGGAGCCGAAATGGCTGCCCTGAAAGCGGCCGTCAAGTCGTCCCAATCGGCGGGCGACAACGCGTGGATGCTGATCAGCTCCGCGCTGGTGCTGATGATGACCGGGCCGGGCCTCGCGCTTTTCTATTGCGGCCTGGTGCGGAAGCGGAATGTGCTCGGCACCATGATGCAGAGCTTCGGTATGATGGCCGTGGTCACGCTGCTGTGGGCCGTGTGCGGTTATAGCCTGGTATTCGGCGGCGGTAACCCGTTTATCGGCGATCTCCGCTACCTGTTCCTGCACGGCGTCGGCGGCGACCCGAATCCCATCTACGCGCCCACCATCCCGCATCAGACCTTCATGGTGTACCAGATGATGTTCGCCATCATCACGCCGGCGCTCATCGCGGGCGCGTTTGCCGAACGGGTACGGTTCAACGCCATGCTGATTTTCTCGGTGCTGTGGATGTTCCTGGTCTACTTCCCGATCGCGCACATGGTGTGGGGAGAGGGCGGATTCCTCAACGCCTACTCGGGCGGCCGGTTCCCGGTTTTCGATTTCGCCGGCGGCACGGTGGTGCACATCAGCTCGGGATTCTCGGCGCTGGTGACGGCGCTCTACATCGGGAAGCGGCAGAACTACCCGCACGAGAAGATGGCGCCGCACAACCTGGTGCTCAGCTTTATCGGCGCATGCCTGCTGTGGGTGGGCTGGTTCGGGTTCAACGCGGGCAGCGCTCTGGCGGCGTCCTCGCTCGCTACCAGCGCGTTCGTGGCCACGCACTTCGCCTCCGCGGCGGGAGCGGTCTCCTGGATGGTGGCGGAGAGAATCCGCAACGGAAAAGCCAGCGCGCTGGGCGCCATCTCGGGCGCCGTGGCGGGCCTGGCGACGGTCACGCAGGGGGCGGGCTTCGTACAGCCGTTCAGTGCCATCCTCATTGGCCTGGTGGCGGGGGCGATGTGCTTCCTGATGGTCTCGGTGGTCAAAGAGAGGTTCCATTACGACGATTCGCTGGACGTGTTCGGGGTCCACGGCGTGGGCGGACTGATGGGATGCATACTCACCGGAGTGTTTGCGACCAGGGCCGTGAACTCGGCGCTGAAGCTGGCTAACGGCCAGGCGGCGCCGCTAGGCTGGATCGACGGCAATCCGATGCAGGTGGTGAATCAGCTCATCGGCGCGGGCATTGGGATCGGGCTGGGCGTGGTGGGCACGCTGGTGGCGCTCAAGGTCACGTCGGTGTTCACGCCGCTGCGCATCTCGGAGCGGGAGGAGGACGCCGGCATGGACCTGACGCTGCACGGCGAAGAAGGGTACAATTTCGAGGCGTAGCCCTATGTTCAAAATCGAAGCGATTATTCAACCCTTCAAGTTGGACGGCGTGATGGAGGCCCTCAAGGCCGCCGGCATCGACGGGATCACGGTGCTCGAGGTGCGCGGCCACGGCCGGCAGAAAGGCCACAAAGAGGTGTACCGCGGGCGCGAGTACAACGTGGACCTGCTGCCTAAGGTCATGCTCCAGATGGTGGTCCCGGACGGGCGCAAGGAGGAAGTGATCCGCACGCTCAGCGAGGCGGCGCGCACGGGCGCGATCGGCGACGGGAAGATTTTCGTTTCCGAGATCGCGGAGGCGATTCGCATTCGCAACGACGAGCGGGGCGAGGCGGCGCTGTAAGAAAGGCGGCTCGTCGCTTGTCGCCCGTCGGTCCGCTCCCTCACGGTCGCGGTTCGGTGCTGAGCGCCGTCACTCTGTAACCCGTGCCGTGAGC
>CAZBQQ010000215.1:3455-8047 GCA_964493965.1 uncultured Solibacteraceae bacterium | reverse complement strand
GGCGGCTACTACCGCTTCTTCGCGTACCTCAACCTGTTCATGTTTTTCATGCTGACGCTGGTGCTGGCGGCGAACTACCTGCTGATGTTCGTCGGCTGGGAAGGCGTGGGCCTCTGCAGCTACCTCCTGATCGGATTCTGGTTCCCGAAGAAGAGCGCGACCAACGCCGCCAACAAGGCGTTCATCGTAAATCGAATCGGCGATTTCGGCTTCACCCTGGCCCTCTTTCTGCTTTACCTGAACTTCAAGTCGCTCGACTTCGGAACCGTATTCAGCGGCCTGGCGGGCTGGCACACGGACACCGGCATGGGGACGCTGACCATCATCGGTCTCCTGCTGCTGGTGGGCGCCACGGGAAAATCGGCGCAGCTGCCGCTCTACGTCTGGCTGCCGGACGCGATGGAGGGCCCCACTCCCGTCTCCGCCCTCATCCACGCCGCGACCATGGTGACCGCAGGCGTCTACATGATCGCGCGCTCGGCGCCGCTTTTCCTGAAAGCGCCGATCGCCATGGACTGGGTCGCCGGCATCGGCTTGGCCACCGCCTTCTTCGCGGCCACCATCGGCATGGTGCAGACCGACATCAAGCGCGTCTTCGCCTACTCCACCGTCTCGCAGCTGGGCTACATGTTCCTCGGCGTGGGCACGGGTGCCTTCGGCGCCGGAATCTTCCACCTGGTGACGCACGCGTTCTTCAAAGCGCTGCTGTTCCTGGGTGCGGGCAGCGTGATCCACGCCCTCTCGGGCGAGCAGGACATGCGGAGGATGGGCGGCCTGTGGAAGAAGACGCCCGTGACGTTCGGCGTCATGCTTGCCGCGACCGTGGCGATCGCCGGAATTCCGCCCTTCTCGGGCTTCTGGAGCAAGGATGAGATCCTCGTGAACGCCTGGCAGCGTTCGCCGGTGCTGTTCTGGATCGGAGTCCTGACCGCGGCGATGACCTCGTTCTACGTCTTCCGCGCCCTCTTCCTGGTGTTCTTCGGAACCTACCGCGGCGAAGCGCACGCGCACGAATCGCCTCCGGTGATGACGGTGCCTCTGGCACTTCTGGCCGTGCTGTCGCTTGGTGGGGGCCTGTTCCAGGTATCGAAGTGGCTGGCGCCGATGTTCCCGGAGCACGCTCCGCCGGACAGTCCCCTGCTGCTCGCAGCCTCGATCAGCGCGGCCTTCGGAGGCGCGCTCGTCGCGTTCGCGCTCTACTGGTGGCGGCCCGGCCTGGCCGACGTCTTCGCCCGCCGCCTCAAGTGGCTGTACGTAGCCGCGTTGAACAAGTACAAGGTGGACGAGATTTACGGCGCCACGGTGGTCCGCCCACTCGTGGGCACGTCGCGCGAGGTGCTGTGGCGCGGCATCGACGTTGAAGTCATCGACGGCCTGGTGAACGGAGTCGGCCGGCGCGCCGTAGGCATCGGCAGCCTGCTGCGGCTGGCGCAATCGGGCTACATACGAAGCTACGCCGCCTGGGTGCTCCTGGGCGCAGTCTCGCTCCTGATCGCGCTCGGCCTGCTGGGAGGCGTGCGATGAACCTCCTCGACGCCGTTCTCTTCATTCCGCTGGCAGGCTTCTTCCTCCTTCTGTTCGTCCCTCGCGAGCGCGAGGCAGCGATCCGCCGAACCGCCCTGGTGGTGTCGCTGGTCGCCTTCGTCGCGTCGCTCGTGCTGCTGGCGCGCTTCAACCGCGCGGAGGCAGGCTTCCAGTTCGTCGCGAACCTGCCGTGGATCGGGCAGCCCGCCATCCGCTTCTACACCGGCATCGACGGCGTGAGCCTCTGGCTGGTGCTGCTGACCACCCTGCTGACGCCCATCGGTGTGCTGATCTCCTGGCGCTCGATCGACCGCCGCGTCAAGGAATTCTTCGCCTTGTTCCTGCTGATGGAATTCGGATTGGTGGGCGTGTTCGTCTCGCTCGACATGTTCCTGTTCTACGTCTTTTGGGAAGTCTCGCTCGTTCCGATGTACTTCCTGATCGGCGTGTGGGGACACGAGCGGCGCATCTACGCGGCGGTGAAGTTCTTCCTCTACACCATGGCCGGCTCGGTGCTGATGCTCTCGGCTCTGATCTATCTCTACAACCGCACGGGCACGCTCGATTACAGCGTCCTGCTGCAGATGCGCGCGAGCGGCCGCCTGGTGTTCGACCGCGTCGAAGAGATCGTGCTTTTTCTCGGCTTCTTCATCGCATTCGCCATCAAGGTGCCGCTGTTCCCGCTGCACACCTGGCTGCCCGACGCGCACGTCGAAGCGCCCACGGCGGGCTCGGTGATGCTGGCCTCCGTCATGCTGAAGATGGGCTGCTACGGCCTGGTGCGGTTCTGCCTCCCGCTGTTCCCGGGGGCGTCGCGCGATCTGGCGCCGTCCATCGCCATCCTCGCCATCATCGGCATTCTCTACGGTGCGCTGGTGGCGCTCGTGCAGCCCAACATGAAGAAGCTGGTGGCCTACACCTCGGTAAGCCATCTGGGCTTCGTCGTCCTGGGTATTTTCACCTTCACCGAGTTGGGCATGAACGGCGCGGTCTACCAGATGTTGAACCACGGAGTATCGACCGGCGCGCTCTTCGTCTTGGTGGGCTACCTCTACGAGCGCCGCCACTCGCTCGAAATCTCGGATTACGGCGGCGTGGCCACCGTCGCGCCCAATCTCTCGGCCATCTTCCTCATCACCGCGCTCGCCAGCATGGGGCTGCCCATGCTGAACAACTTCGTGGGCGAGTACCTGGTGCTTCAGGGAGCGGCGCAGGCAAGCTTCCGCTGGGCCGTCTCCGCTGCCATTGGCGTGATCTTCGCGGCGTGCTACATGCTGTGGCTCTACCAGCGAGTGTTCTTCGGCGAAACGCGTCCTGAGGTGGCCGCCCACATGCCCGACCTGGGCCGGCGCGAGTGGGCCGCGGTTCTCCCTCTGGTCGTGCTGATGCTGTGGATGGGCACCCTGACCCAGTCCTTCCTCCCGCCCATCACCAAGAGTTCGGCCGCGATTCTAGACACCACCAAGGTCGGCGTAAGCTTCGACGTCCACCGGCATCCTCTAGCCGACCCGCGACCGCCAGGGAGCGGTCTGGCCGGCAGGCAGGAGGTGGCGCGTGCCCGCTAACTTCATGCCCACCGCGCCCGAATACTTCCGCGTCCTGCCCGAAATGCTCCTGGTGGTGGTGGCCACGCTGATCATGGTCCTGGAGCCGCTGACCTCGAAGACGTCCAAGCGCGCGCTGGGGTGGGCGGCGCTGGCCGGCCTCGTCGCGGCGCTCATTCCGGCCGCGATGGGCGAACTCGCGCCCGGCGCGGCCTTCAGCGGCATGGTCGTCATCGACGGCTTCGCGGTGTTCTTCCGAGTGCTGGTGATCGCGGCGGGCATCGTCGTCGTGCTGATGTCGGGCAGCTACCTGCGCCGCGAAGAAGCCGAATCGGGCGAATACTACGCCTTGCTGCTGTACTCCGTGGCCGGCCAGTGCATCATGGCCGCCGCGGGCGAGCTGATCGTGGTGTTCATCGGACTGGAAATCTCCTCGATTGCCAGCTATGTGCTGGCGGGCTACCTGCGCCGCGCCAAGCTCGGCAACGAGGCCTCGGCCAAGTATTTCCTGCTGGGCAGCTTCGCCACCGCGTTTCTGTTGTACGGCATCGCGCTCATCTACGGCGCCACGGGGACCACCAGCCTGCAAGGAATCCACAACGCGCTCGCCCGTCCGCACAGCGCGCCGAGCGCCATGCTGGCGGGGGCCGCGGCAGCGCTGATGTTCGTCGGCCTCGCCTTCAAAGTCTCCGCCGCGCCGTTCCAGATCTGGGCTCCCGACGTCTACCAGGGCGCGCCCGCGCCGGTCTCCGCGTTCCTGGCCGCCGGGCCCAAAGCGGCCGCCTTCGCGGTGCTCATCCGCGTGTACATGACCGCCTTCGGCAGCGTAGGAGCAAACTGGACAGGCATCGTTGCCGCCTCCGCGCTGCTGACCATGGTGGTTGGAAACTTCGCCGCGCTGGTGCAAAGCAACGTCAAGCGCATGCTCGGCTACAGCTCGATCGCCCACGCCGGGTACGTTATGGTGGCCGTCGCCTCGCATTCCGTCACCGGCACCGCGGCCGCGATGTTCTACCTGGCCGCCTACGTTTTCATGAACGCCGGAGCGTTCGCGGTGGTGGCCCACTTCTCGCGCGCCGGAGAGCAGTTCGTCGAGATCGACGATTTCGCAGGCCTCGGATGGCGCCAGCCGGGAACAGCCGCAATGTTTTCCATCTTCCTGCTCTCGCTCATCGGCGTGCCCCTGACGGGCGGCTTCTTCGGAAAGTTCTACATCTTCAAAGCGGCGCTCGACGCGAACCTGGTCTGGCTCACCGTGATTGGCCTCCTCACCAGCGCGGTTGCGGCGTACTACTACCTGCGCCTGCTGGTGGTGATGTACATGAAGGAGCCCGGAGACGCCATCCAGAACCTGCCGCCGCTCGCCGCCGGAACCAGAACCGCACTCTGGATCTCTGCCGCCTTCACCCTCGTCATAGGAATCTTCCCGTCGCTGGTGCTGAACTACGCCATCGCCTACGCGCACTTGGGGAAGTAGCCATTACCGAGCCGCGATGTGACCGAGCCGCGACCGCGAGGGAGCGG
>CAZBQQ010000215.1:0-3355 GCA_964493965.1 uncultured Solibacteraceae bacterium | reverse complement strand
CCGCGAGGGAGCGGTGCGCTAGACTAAAAAGTTCCCAGCCACCATGCCGGAACCTAACCTGCCACTCGAATCCGTGCTGACCGAATTGGAGGCGCGCGCGCGGGAGCGCATCGCCAGCGCCGCCACCCCCGAAGAGCTAGAGGAGGTCCGCGTCGAAGTCCTCGGCCGCAAGGGCGCCCTCGCGCAGATCTCGAAGCAGTTCGGCAAGCTCACGCCCGAGGAACGCGCGCACCTCGGCAAGATGCTCAACTCCGCCAAGCAATCGATCGAGAGCGCGTTCGACGCCCGAAACGCGGAGTTCGAGCGCCGCGCCCTCGCAGCCCGTCTCGACGCCGAGTGGATCGATCTGACGCTGCCCGCGCCCGGCCCGCGCCCCGGCAGTCTGCACCCCGTCACCCAGGTCCAGATGGAGATCGAGGACCTGTTCACCTCGATGGGTTTCGCCGTCCTGGGCGGGCCAGAGGTCGAAACCGAGTTCCGCAACTTCGACGCCCTGAACATCCCCGCCGATCACCCGGCGCGCGACATGCAGGACACCTTCTGGCTTCAGGACGGCAATCTGCTCCGCACGCACACCTCGCCGGTTCAAGTGCGCGGGATGGAGCGCCTCGGCCCGCCGCTCCGCATGATCGCGCCCGGCCGTGCGTTCCGCAACGAAGAAGTGGACGCCTCGCACGAGCACACCTTCTACCAACTCGAAGGCATGATGATCGACCGCGAGGTCTCCGTCGCGCACCTGCTCTACTTCATGAAGACCCTGCTCAGCCAGATCTTCCACCGCGACGTGACGGTGCGGCTGCGCCCTGGCTATTTCCCCTTCGTCGAGCCCGGTTTCGAGCTCGACATCCAGTGCCTGATCTGCGGCGGCACCGGCTGCCCGGTGTGCAAGCAAGGTGGATGGGTGGAGCTGCTGCCCTGCGGCCTGGTGAATCCCAACGTGCTGCGCCTGAGCGGCATCGATCCGGAGCAGTGGAACGGCTTCGCCTTCGGCCTGGGCCTGACGCGCCTGGCCATGATGCGCTACGCCATCGACGACATCCGCCACCTGAACGGCGGCGATCTGCGGTTCTTGCGACAATTCTGAGGCGCCGAGAATGCTCTTCTCCTACAACTGGCTGGCCGAACTGGTCGACGGCATGGACGCCGCTCCCGCGAAGCTGGGTCAACTCATCACCATGAAGACGGCCGAGTGCGACGGCGTGCACGCGCATGCGCCCTACCTCGACCGCGTCTGCGCGGCCCGCATCGTCAATGTCGCCCCGATCCCCGGTAGTTCGCACAACGTCACCGCCGTGGTCGAGACCGGCCGCTACGGCACCAAGACCGTCGTCTGCGGGGCGCCCAACTGCCGGGCCGGCCTCATGACAGCCTACGTCCCCGCGGGTACGGACCTCAACGGCCGCGCCATCGAGAGGGCCGTCATCGAAGGCATCGAAAGCGACGGCATGCTCGCGAGCGGCGCTGAGCTGGGCGTCAACCGCGACGCCGCCGGCATCCTCGAGATCGCTGCCGAGCCCGGCGCGCCCATCCCCGGCTGCAAGCCCGACGCCATCATCGAAATCGACAACAAGTCGCTCACGAACCGTCCGGATCTCTGGGGCCACTTCGGCCTGGCCCGCGAAGTCGCGGCCATCCTGCGCAAGCCGCTCCTCGATCCCGTGAAGCCCGCGCTCATTCCCGCCGGCGACGCCGGGATCAAGATCGCGATCGAGGATTTCGCGCTCTGCCCCCGATACAGCGCGCTGGTGTTCGACAGCGTCGTGGTCGGTCCCTCGCCGCTCTGGCTGCAATGCCGGATGGAGGCCATCGGCCTCAACCCGATAAACAACATCGTCGACGTGACGAACTTCATCATGAGCGAGCTGGCGCAGCCCCTGCACGCTTTCGATCACGACCTGCTCAACGGCGACACCATCTTCATCCGCCCCGCGCGCGCCGGCGAAAAGGTGGTGCTGCTCAACGAAGAATCGTACGCGCTCGACGAAACCAACCTGGTGATCGCGGACGCCAAGGGACCCATCGCGCTCGCCGGCGTCATGGGCGGCCTCGATAGCGCCATCAACGAACGCACCCGCCGCATCGTCCTCGAAAGCGCCTGCTTCCAGGCGTCGAGCATTCGCAAAACCTCTTCGAAGCTGAAGCTGCGCACCGACGCCTCCATGCGCTTCGAAAAGGCGCAGGACCCCGAGAACACCGTTCGTGCCCTGGCGCGCATTGTCGAGCTGTTCCACGAAGTGTCGCCGGGAATCCGGCTGGTGGGCGGCCTCGCCGACCTCCGAAAGAAGGCCGCGCCGCCCGCGCCGATCCGCCTCCCCATGGACTGGCTCACGCGCAAGCTCGGCCGCGCGATCGACGCGGCAGAGGTGCGCGACATCCTGGAGCGCCTTTCGTTCGGAGTCTCCGAGCCCGAGCCGCAGGTCTTCTCGGTCGCCGTGCCGAGCTGGCGCGCCACCAAGGACGTCTCGATCAAGGACGACCTGGTGGAGGAAGTCGGCCGCATGATCGGCTACGATTCCATCACGCCGCAGGCGCCGCTGCTGCCGGTCACCGTCCCGCCCTCCGACCCGGAACGCCTCTTCGAGCGCGGCGTGCGCGCCATGGTCGCGGCGCAGGGCTTCACCGAGGTCTACAACTACTCCTTCCTCAGCGAGGATCAGGTGCGCGAGCTGGGCTTCGAACCGGCGGACCACCTGGCCGTGAAGAATCCCATCTCAGCCGATCAGAGCCTGATGCGGCGCAGCCTGGTCCCGGGCATTTTCAAACACCTGCGCGAGAACAGCCGGCACCTGGATTCGTTCCGCTTGTTCGAGATCGGCCGCGAGATTCACCCGGAGACGCGCGGCGCCGACGGTTTGCCGTCGGAGATCCCCCACCTCGCCGCGGCCATGTATTCACGCGAGGAAGGCGAAGCGAACCTGTTCGAGTTGAAGCGCGTGGCCGAATGCCTGATGCCGGGGGCAGATCTGCGCCCCGCCGCGCCGCGCGTGTTCGAACACCCCGCGCGCACTGCCGAGGTTGTGTGGCAGGATCGCCTGGTGGGCCGCGTGTTCGAGTTGCACCCGTCGCTCCTGGCCGGCCGCGGCGCCATCCTGGACGTCGACCTCCCGCTCATGCTGGACCTTCAGCCGCGCGAGAAGCGCTTCCGCCCCATTCGCCGCTATCCCTCCAGCGCATTCGACCTCTCGGTGGTTGCCGGCGTGCGCGAACTGGTGGGGGACCTGCAAAAGCGCATCGCGTCCCTGGCCGGAGAGCCGCTCGACGCGATCGAGTTCTTGCGCCGCTACTCCGGCCCGCCCATCCCCGAAGGCATGCAGAGCGTCTCCTTCCGCCTGACCGTGGCGGCGCCGGACCACAC
>CAZBQQ010000214.1:3390-8211 GCA_964493965.1 uncultured Solibacteraceae bacterium | reverse complement strand
TTCGCCTTCGAGAGCCCGATCGCGCGCATCTTCGCGGGGCGGAGCCGCAGCACCGCTTCGGGGGTCAGCCGGCCGTTTCCAGCCGCGGCCACCAGGCGCTTGAATATGACCTCGGCCACCTTTCCGCTGAGCTGCTGGAGGACAATGGCCTTAACGAGCGCTTCGTAGTTCGGCTCCAGAAGCTCTATCAGGTAGGGCCCGGTTTGGTCGATGATCCGTCCCAGGACGGGATCGGAAGCCTTCAGATGGTCCAATGCTTTCTGCATAGCGAAACAGAAACGGCGGGGCGCGCATCTAGTAGTATGCCATTTCGGTAGAGGGAGCTTATGCGTCTTGTTGCAGTATTTGCCCTGGCCGCCGTCGCTGGTTTCGCCCAGCAGCCCGCTACACAGCCCAACGGAACCTGGAGGCGCGTGGATCCTCCCGCCCAGCAACCCGCCGGCACGGCCAAGGAAGCCGCTCCCGCCCAGCCAGCCCAGGAGCCGGAGCCGACTTTCAAGGGCGGAGTCGACGTGGTCAGCGTCTTTTGCACGGTGCGTACCAAGCAAGGCGGCCTGGTGGGATCTCTAACGAAGGACGACTTCCAGATCAGCGAAGACGGCAAGCCGCAAGAGATCAAGTACTTCACGCGCGAGACCGACCTGCCGCTGACGATCGGCCTGCTGATCGACGTGAGCCGGAGCCAGTCGCGTCTGATCGAAGAAGAGAAGCAGGCAGCCAGCCAGTTCTTCACGCAGGTCCTGCAGAAAAAGGACCTGGCATTCCTGATCAGCTTTGGCTCGGAAGCGGAGCTGCTTCAGGACTACACGAACTCGGCGCGTCTGCTGCGTCACGGGCTCGACGGGCTGAAGGTCAACGCGCCGCCGCCGCAGGTCACGGAAAGCCCGGTGCCCACTGCCTACACACCGCGCGGAACGATCCTCTATGACGCCGTGTACCTGGCGGCGCACGACCAACTGCGCGGCCAGGTGGGGCGCAAGGTGATCGTACTCATCACGGACGGCAACGACGAGGGCAGCCGGCTGAAGATCGACGCTGCGATGCGCTCGGCGCAGTTGGCCGATACCATTATTTACGGCATCGAGTATTACGATTCCGGGTTCTACGGCGGGGGCTTCAGCCTGGGTGGTTCGAGCGGCAGTTCCGTTCTCAAGCGGATGTCGGAAGAGACCGGCGGCCGGACATTCCGCGTGAGCCACAAGCATCCGCTCTCGGAAGCGTTCGACGAAATCCAGAAGGACATGCGGACGCAGTACGCGATCGGCTACCTTCCCACCAACCCGAAGAAGGACGGCACCTTCCGCCGCCTCGAGATCAAGACCAAGGACAAGGACCAGAAGGTGCAGGCCCGCAAAGGCTACTTCGCGACCGAGGCCGACGCGGACCCGAACTGAAAAGGCCGGCGAGACTTTGGCCACGGGTGAACACGGATTAACACGAATAAGAAACAGGGGTTTTATTCGTGTGCATTCGTGTTCATTCGTGGCCAGTGTTGTTTTGGCCTCGTGCGGCGCCCTAGGCCGGCGTGAACGTCTTGTCGGCCTTTCCTAACTCCCAGTCCAGGTGGTTGATGTACAGGCGCAGCACGGGTTCGGGATAGGTCCCGCGGAACTTTTCGTACACCCGCTGCTGCCACCCCTCGGTCAGGTACTTGGTGGCATCGACGTTCTTGTCGAAGAAGCCATCCTGGTTCGGAATCCCGAGATCGTCCAGCACCGCGCGGATCATGTCCAGGTGCGCGATCAGCACGGCTTGCGCCAGTTCCCGCGCGAACTCTTCTTCGCCCGCGCCCAGCCGCACCCAGAAACGGGGCACGCCCTTGCGCAGGCTCTCGGTGTTGAGCTTGGTCAGGTGCGCCCGCGTCTTAAATGACTCGTAGAGCTGGTACGTCCTCAGTTTGCCGATCGAAATATGGCGCACCAGTTCCCCGAACGTGTCCTCGCCAAGTGCCAGTAAAACCTCGGAAAGCTGCATCACAAACGAGGGTAGCACGTGCGGCGTCTGCGAAGCCGCTCCGGGCCGTGCTATTCTCTTGACTTGCAACTCAGTTGCAACTGGTTTTTCCCTCTACTGCTCTTGTCGGCCACGGCCCTGCCCGCCGCCGAGGCGCCGTACTACGTCACTTACAGCGCGCAGATGGAGGAGCCGGGCAACCTGGAAGTCTCGTTCGATCAGCTCGCCGGCGGCAACTTCCTGAGCTCGATCCTGGAACTCGAGTACGGCGTCAAGACTTGGTGGACCACTGAGTTCTACCTGGACGGCCAGGCCACCGGCGGTCAGAGCGCCCTGTTCACCGGCTGGCGCATCGAGAACCGCTTCCGCCCGTGGATGGGCGAGCACCGCATCAATCCGGTTCTCTACGTCGAATTCGAGGACATCAACGGCGCCGAAAAAAGTCTAAAGGAAGTGGTCGGCCATGACGTGGCGGACGACCAACTCGTGCCCAACGACGAGGCGCGCAGGGACCACCAGCGCGAACTCGAGACCAAGCTGATCCTGTCCAGCAACGTCCGCGGCTGGGACATCTCCGCGAACCTGATCGCAGAAAAGAACCTGGCCGCCGAGCCCTGGGAATTCGGCTACGCTTTCGGCGCGAGCCGGCCGCTGGCGTTTGCCGCCACTCCGGGTCCGTGCACCTTTTGCCGCGAGAACTTCAGCGTCGGAGCGGAGGTCTTCGGTGGCATCGGGACATGGCGCCAGTTCGGTCTTCCGGGAACGTCCCACTACCTGGGGCCGATCCTCGCATGGCAGCTTCCGTCGGGCGCCCAGTTGATGGTGTCGCCTGCCTTCGGCCTGAACGGCAACAGCCACGCCTTTCTGCTCCGCTTCACGGTCTCCTACGAGATTGGGCAAGTCTTTCGGCGGCGCTCATGAAGGGGGCACTGCTGCTTTGCGCTCTTCTGGCCACCGGCAATCCCTATGAAGGGAAGCCGGACGCCGTACGCGCCGGCGCGAAACTCTACGCCCGCCACTGCGCCCAATGCCACGGCCTCGACGCCGGAGGGTCCGGCCGCGCGCCCTCCCTGCGGTCCCCGGCCGTTCAATCCGCCTCCCCAGAGGAGATGTTTCACACCCTCACCAACGGCCGCATGAGCCGTGGCATGCCCTCCTGGGCGCACCTTCCCGCGGAACGGCGCTGGCAGATCATCACCTACCTGCGCTCCTTGAAGTAAGCGGCTATCCTGTTTTCAAGAGCCATGCCCCACACACCTCATATCGAGAGCCATTTCACCGCGACTGAAACCGTGCGCGACGTCGTGATCGGGATGTCCGACGGCCTCACCGTCCCGTTCGCACTCGCCGCGGGCCTCTCCGGCGCGGTCGCATCCACCAAGCTGGTCGTGATCGCCGGCCTCGCCGAAATCGCCGCCGGCTCCATTGCCATGGGACTCGGCGGATACCTCGCCGCGCGCACCGACAGCGAGCATTACCACAACGAGGAGCAGCGCGAGTACCGCGAGATCATCGAGTTGCCCGACGTCGAGACGCGCGAGGTGGCCGAGGTCTTCGAGGGCTACGGCCTTACGCCGGAGCAGGCCGCGCCCGTGGTCGCGGCCGTCTGCGCGGAGCCGAAGCGCTGGGTCGATTTCATGATGCGCTACGAACTGGGCCTCGAAGCACCCGATCCCGGCCGCGCGGTGCGCAGCGCCGGCGCCATCGCCATCTCCTACATCATCGGCGGCATGATCCCGCTATCGCCCTACATGGCGGCCAGCACCGTCGCGCAGGGTCTGTGGATCTCGGTGCTCGTGACGCTGATCGCTCTTTTCGTTTTCGGGTACGTGAAGGGCCGCCTCACCGGCATCCACCCCTTCCTGGGCGGCGTCCGCACGGTGGTCATCGGGGGCCTCGCCGCCGCCGCGGCTTTCGGTCTCGCGCGCGCCATAAGCTGAGCTTGTGCTAACAAGGATGAGTGACCCTTCCTGACCTCGCTGCTCTAGAGGCCGCGGCTGAACTCGTCTATCGAGTCATGCCGCCGACTCCCCAAATCCGCTGGCCGCTGCTGTGCGCCCGCGCGGGCGCCGAGGTATGGGTCAAGCACGAGAACCACACTCCCGCCGGAGCTTTCAAAGTGCGCGGGGGAATCGTCTACATGGATCAGTTGCGCCACCGCGAACCGGGCGTCACCGGTGTGGCCGCGGCCACTCGCGGCAATCACGGCCAGAGCGTGGCCTTCGCCGCCACCCGCGCCGGACTGCGAGCGGTGATCGTGGTCCCGCGTGGCAATAGCCCGGAAAAGAACGCCGCCATGCGAGCCTTCGGCGCGGAGTTGATCGAGCACGGCGCGGACTTCCAGGAAGCCTACGAGTACCTGGCCACGCTGGCCGGGGCCGAGCGCCTCCACATGGTGCGGTCCTTCGACCCTGCCCTGGTCGCCGGGGTGGGGACCTATGCTCTCGAACTGTTCCGCGCGGTGCCCTCGCTCGAAACTGTTTACGTCCCCGTGGGAATGGGCTCCGGGATCTGCGGCACGATCGCCGCCCGCAACGCGCTCGGCCTCAAGACCGAGGTTGTCGGAGTCGTCGCCTCGGGCGCGCCGGCCTACGCGCTTTCATTCAACGCCCGCCGCGTCGTCACCGCGCCGGCCGACACGATGGCCGACGGACTCGCCTGCCGCGTCCCCGATCCGGAGGCGCTCGAGATCATGCTCGCAGGCGCGTCGCGCATCGTCACCGTCGACGACGCCGAGATCCAGGCCGCGATGCGCCACCTGTTCTCCGACACACACAGCGCGGCGGAAGGCGCGGGCGCAGCCGCACTCGCGGCCCTCCTCAAGGAACGCTCGGGACGTCGCGCCGCCGTGATCCTCAGCGGCGCCAA
>CAZBQQ010000214.1:0-3290 GCA_964493965.1 uncultured Solibacteraceae bacterium | reverse complement strand
CCCTCCTCAAGGAACGCTCGGGACGTCGCGCCGCCGTGATCCTCAGCGGCGCCAACGTCGACACCGACGTCTTCGGTAGCGTTCTGAGTGCGTGATTACGTCGCCGCGGACACCAGTGCTCGCGGCCGGCAGGAGGCCTTCAGCGTTCGGGCGTCTCGCGCGCTGCGCCAGGAGAGGCTGATCACGCGGCGCACCTCGTCGGGGTCCAGCGGCTTGGTCAGCAGGTCGAACGCGCCGGCTTCGAGTACGTCTTTCCAGAGCGCGTCGTCCGCCCCGCGCGTTGTGACGATCACCGGAGGTGCCACCTGCATGGCCGAGACTTCTTCGAGCAGATCACGCCAGCCGAGCCCGCCAGGGAAAGAGCGCTCCGTGAGGATGACGCTCACCGGGGTTTGGTGCAGGAGCCTCCAGGCTTCCGCACAACTGGACACGCAGAAAAGACGCCAGACGGACTGGCCCAGGATGCTCGCCAGATACTCGTGGTCGCGCCGCGACGGGCTGACCGAGAGGACCGTGATCGCCGGCAGGTGGTTCGCCATGTCCCAGCGTAACGGTCGGCCCGTTACACGATGATGACGGTCCGGTGAAATGTCGGCGTCAGCCGGCCGTCTACTGCTTCTTGAGGAAGTAGACGTAATCGTTCAGCCCGAGCACGGCGGTTGTCGCGTCGATGAAATGCCAGTTGACCTCGTTGCCACAGCCCGTTTCCAGCGTCTTCCAGGATGAGCCTTTGAACCCGAGGGCCCCGGCGAGTTGGGCGGGATCGATCGACTTGTCGCGATCGTGCATTTCGGCGAATGAAGCCTCAAAGAGTCTGTCGGCCGGGTAGTCCTCGACTTTGTATTTCGGGTCCCGGCACGCTACCTGACGCGGTCCCAGGATCCGGTGTTCCTTGAAGGTGACTGTCTTGCCGACGAGGGACTTCATTTCGGTGTCCGGCTTGCGCTCGCGATACGCCCAAGGCGCAACCGTGGCGGAGGTGATCTTCCAGGCGCCCAGGTAGAACGCGTCATCAGCCCGCAAGGCGGGCGCCAGCAGGACAGCGCCTGCGAAAGCGAGGCAGGAGGAGAGTCTCAGGGTCATAACATTGCCGCTCCGGCGGACAGGCGCGCGCACTCCCTCGCGATTTGCCAGTCCTCCTGGGTTCGTATGACGAGCACCCGCACCGCGGAGTCCGCGGCGGCGATGTCGATGTCGGGCTGGCAGACGGCATTGGCGCCCGCATCGGTCTTCAATCCCAGGAACGCGAGTTTCTTCGCGACCACGGACCGCACGCGCGCCGAATTCTCGCCGATTCCAGCGGTGAACACCAGCACGTCCAATCCGCCCAGGACGGCCGTCATCGCGCCGATCGACTGCACCAGTCGGTGCACGAACACATCGAAGGCCAGCCTAGCCCGCGTGTTCCCCAAGTCAATCGCCTGCTCCACGTCGCGCATGTCGCTCGAGACGCCGGACAGTCCTTTAAGGCCCGACTTGCGGTTCAGGAGGTCGTCCACCTGGTCCGGTGTGAAGTCGCGGTGATTCAGCAGGAAGACGAGGATGCCGGGGTCGATGGATCCCGAGCGCGAGCCCATCATCAGGCCGTCGAGCGGCGTGAAGCCCATCGTGGTGTCGATGCTGCGCCCGCCCTTCACCGCGGCCAGCGAGCAGCCGTTGCCGAGATGGCAAGTCACCATGCGCAGTCCCGCGGGATCCCGGCCGAGCATCTCCGCCGCGCGCCCGGAGACGTACTGGTGGCTGATGCCGTGAAAGCCGTAGCGGCGAATGCCGCGCTCGATCCACTCGTAGGGACCGGCATACACATAGGCCTCCGGCTCGAGCGTGGCGTGGAAGGCTGTGTCGAAAACCGCGAATTGCGGCACATGATCGCCGAAGACGCGCTCCGCCGCCTTGATTCCGTCGAGTTCGAGCGCGTTGTGGACCGGCGCGAACTCCGCCATCCGTGCGATGGCCTCGCGCACCTCGGGCGAGATGCGTGTGCTCTCCCGCAGCGCCTTTCCGCCGTGCACGACGCGATGCCCGACCGCGCCCACAGCCTCAGGCCCGGCGATCACGGCCGCGGCGCCCGACCACAGCGCCTCCAGCACCTTGCCGAAGACGTCCGCGGGTTCGCGGATCGCCTGCTTGCTTTCGACGTTGGCGCCGCTCGCGTTGCGGATTCGAAGCTCGGCCTCGGTGGCCTCGCGGCTCCAGTCTGCCCGCGCTTCCCAGGCAGGCGCCGGCGCGTCGGTGGGCAGGGCCGCAGCATCGACGTCGAACAACTGAGCTTTGAGGGTGCTCGAACCGCCGTTGAGAACCAGGATCTTCATGATAAGTTAGTCACAACCGGCGGGTCTGGAGACCCGCTGCAGGTGTGGACACCTGCCCCACTTTCTAACCCGGCCACTTCCAGTCGCGAATCTCCGGCATATCGTCGCCGTGGCGCGCGATGTACAGCTTGTGCTCGATCAGCCGGTCCCGCAGATACTGTTTGACGTGCGCGGCCATGTTGCGCAGGCGCGGAACGCGATCGATGACGTCGCCCGCCAGATGGAACCGGTCCAGGTCGTTCAGCACGGTCATGTCGAAGGGCGTCGTGGTGGTGCCTTCTTCTTTGTATCCGCGCACGTGCAGATTGGCGTGGTTGGTGCGGCGGTAGGTCAGCCGGTGAATCAACCAGGGATACCCGTGAAACGCGAACACCACCGGCTTGTCCGTCGTGAAGATCGAATCGAAATCGCGGTCGCTGAGGCCGTGCGGATGCTCGCTCGAGGGCTGCAGCGTCATCAGGTCGACCACGTTGACCACCCGGATCTTCAGGTCGGGCAGCTTCTGCCGCAGGATGTCGACCGCCGCCAGCGTCTCCAAGGTCGGAACATCGCCGGCACACGCCATCACGACGTCAGGCTCGGCGCCGTCATCGTTGCTGGCAAACTCCCACAGTCCGATTCCCGCGGTGCAGTGCCGAACTGCCGCGTCCATAGCCAGCCATTGCAGGGCCGGCTGCTTCCCGGCGACGATCACGTTCACGTAGTGGCGGCTGCGCAGGCAGTGATCGGTCACCGAGAGCAGGGTGTTGGCGTCCGGCGGCAGATACACGCGCACGATGTCCGCCTTCTTGTTCATGACGTGATCGATGAAGCCCGGGTCCTGGTGGCTGAAACCGTTGTGATCCTGCCGCCAGACGTGCGAGGTCAGCAGGTAGTTGAGAGACGCGATCGGCCGCCGCCAGCGGATCCCTCGCGTGACCTTGAGCCACTTCGCGTGCTGGTTGAACATCGAGTCGATGATGTGGATGAACGCTTCGT
>CAZBQQ010000213.1:7067-8317 GCA_964493965.1 uncultured Solibacteraceae bacterium | reverse complement strand
GCCGGGCAGCCCGGTCGAGCGCCTGCTCGTAGCTGCCGGAGGCCTTGAATGAACTGGCTGTATGAGTCATTGCCCCGCATTTCTTCTTTGATTCTAACAGGCCACGCGGGACCAACCCGGCCGCGAGGGCCTCGCGATCGCTGCGTAACCGAGGCCGCTGTGCGCACAGGACCGCTCCCTCGCGGTCGCGGCTCGGCAGGGGCGTGTCACAATAAAGGTATGGAAGCCGGGGACACCGCCGGAGGGCAGGCACGGACCGAGCCCGATCTGTTTTCGCGTATCGACCAGGACGACTATGCCTGGCTGAGCGATGCCGTATTCACTACCAGGCTCGACCGGGCCATCAACTGGGCGCGCAAGAACTCCATCTGGCCGATGAGCTTTGGCCTCGCCTGCTGCGCCATCGAGATGATGTCGATGGGCGCCTCGCGTTTCGACGTGGCGCGTTTCGGGGCCGAGGTGTTCCGGGGCTCGCCGCGGCAATCGGACCTCATGATCATCGCCGGCCGCGTGTCGAACAAAATGGCCCCCATCATCCGCCAGCTGTACCAACAGATGCCGGAGCCGAAGTGGGTCATTTCGATGGGCGCTTGCGCCACCTCTACCGGCGTGTTCAACAACTACGCCTTGATTCCGGTCAACCAGGTGGTCCCGGTGGATGTTTACGTTCCGGGCTGCCCGCCGCGCCCGGAGCAATTGATCTATGCGCTGATGACGCTGCAGAAGAAGATCGAGCGTCACTCGGGCACGGCGCGCGAGATTTTGAACTTCTAGCGGCGCCGCGGCAGAATTCCCGCATACTCCCCCCAACCCGGCCGATACGTCAAACGAGGCAGGGTTTCTCCGCCGTGCTCGATGCGAGGTAAGGGCGCGGCGGAGGCTGCCTCCGTGGAGACTGTCATGAACAGCGTCGGTGGAATACCCAGCATCGGACAAACCGCTCCCGTCAACGTGGCTCCTACTCCGGTCGAGAGACCTCCCGAACAGCGGGAGTTGATTCAGGCGGTCAAGGCCCTGAACGCAGCGGAGGTGTTTGGAGACAAGAACGAGGTGACGTTTATCCTGGATCAGAAAACGCGCCGCCCGGTGGTGCGCATCGTGGACCGCAACACCAACCAATTGATTCGCCAGATTCCGCCCGAGTACGCGTTGCGGATGGCGGAGAATCTGAAACCCGGAGCCTACCCGGCCGACGACGGCCTCTAACGGGGGCCCGGCGAGAGCCGTGCCGCGGAGGGTGGGCTTCAGCC
>CAZBQQ010000213.1:0-6967 GCA_964493965.1 uncultured Solibacteraceae bacterium | reverse complement strand
ACGGCCTCTAACGGGGGCCCGGCGAGAGCCGTGCCGCGGAGGGTGGGCTTCAGCCCGCCCTCCCGCTTCGCTCTGAAGCACCTTGCGTAGCGGTGCGTTCGGAATGTGGCCGTTTGGCTCGGATGCCGTTGACGCATCCGCTTCTGCGTCGCGTACCTGTAGCAAGGTTCCAGGGTCGTTGAGACCGTGCTACCCTGGAATATCCGCGTGTGCCAGCGCGTGTCAGCGAAGCCTTGATTTTGCGAACGTTTCCTCTCAAGGAATCGGATCTGATCGTTAGTTTCCTCACCAGGGATCAGGGTAAGTTGCGCGGAGTGGCCAAGCGCGCGCGGCGGCCGAAGA
The DNA here is from genome assembly GCA_964493965.1 of uncultured Solibacteraceae bacterium. Classification (GTDB taxonomy): domain Bacteria; phylum Acidobacteriota; class Terriglobia; order Bryobacterales; family Bryobacteraceae; genus DASWZN01. Next base: position 6,625 of record CAZBQQ010000213.1, on the reverse strand, counting down.
GTCCGTTTGGCAGCGGCCTGGAGCGGCTCTCGCACGTCAAGTTGTACTACTTCCAGCGGGAGACCAGGGAGCTGGTCAATCTGGATTCCTGCGAGTTGATTCATTCGCAGTTCAGTCTGGCGCCGGATTATGCGGCGGGTGTTGCGCTCGATGTGATGTCGGAAGTCTCGGAGCAACTCCTTCCTCCGGCGGAGCCGAACGAGCGGTTCTTCCGGCTTCTGGTCGCGGTGCTGGAGTTCCTCAGGGCGCGCGAGGCCGAGGGCGTGTGGCAGGCGATGAATTACTTCCTGCTGTGGGCCGTCAGGCTCTCGGGAATTTTGCCGGAGCTGAGAGTCGCCGTCGAATCGATGGAGATTGCGGAAGAGATGCTGTACACGCCAGTGGCGCGGCTTACCGAGCGGACCTGGACCCGGGAAACGGCGGCCGATCTGCGGCGCCTGATGGTGCGTTCGATCGAGGAGCACATCGAGCGCAGACTGGTGACGATGCCGCTGCTGGAGACCGCTCCGTGACGGCCGCGGGCCGGAACGGGCTCCGCTCCCTGACGGTCGCGGTTCGGTGCTAGGGGTAGACGAAGAGAAGCGATGGACACCTTTCAAGACGTCCTGTTCAAGCTGAAGAAATACTGGTCGGACCGCGGCTGCATCATTCAAGAGCCGTACGATGTCGAGGTCGGGGCGGGCACCATGGCGCCCGAGACGTTCCTCAGAGTGCTGGGGCCGAAGCCCTACCGGGTCGCCTACGTGCAACCGAGCCGTCGGCCGGCCGACGGGCGCTACGGCGAGAATCCCAACCGGCTGTACAAGCACTGGCAGCTTCAGGTGATCCTCAAGCCGTCGCCCGCCGACGTCATCGACCAGTACCTGGGGAGTCTCGAAGCCATCGGCATCGACCTGCGCAAGCACGACATCAAGTTCGAGGAAGACAACTGGGAGGCGCCGACGCTGGGCGCCTGGGGCGTGGGCTGGCAGGTGATGCTGGACGGCCTGGAGATCACGCAGTTCACGTACTTCCAGCAATGCGGCGGCATCGACCTCGACCTGGTGCCGGCGGAGCTGACCTACGGGCTGGAGCGGCTGACCGCGTTCCTGCAAGTCAAGGACAGCGTGTACGACATCGAGTGGGCGCCCGGGGTGAGCTACGGCGACGTGCGGCTGGCGGACGAGCTGCAAAACTCGGTCTACAACTTCGAACTGGCGGACGTGGCCACTTTGTGGAAGCTCTTCGATCTGCACGAGGCGGAATGCCAGCGGCTGCTGGCGCTGTACCCGGACTACGCCGAGAAGCCCCGCTTCCCGGTGCTGCCCACGTACGAACACGTGCTGAAGTGCTCGCACCTTTTCAACCTGCTCGACTCGCGCGGGGCGATCAGCGTGACCGAACGCGTGGCGGTGATCGGGAGGGTGCGCAAGCTGGCGTTGGGCGCGGCGGCCTGCTGGGTCGATCAACAGACTCCAGTCGCGGTTCCGGCGGAGGTGGCGCAATGAGCGTCCCATTCCTGCTCGAGATCGGCACCGAGGAAATTCCGGACTGGATGATCGAGCCGGCGCTGGCGAGCCTGTCGTCATTGTTCGGCGACCTCCTGGCGACGGAACGGCTCGAGGCCGGCGGCATCCGGACGGATGCCACGCCGCGACGGCTGGTGCTGCGCGCGGCGGAACTGGCCGAACGGCAGGCGGACGCCGAGGAGCTGGTCACCGGTCCACCGGTTTCCGCGGCATTCAGAGACGGGCAGCCGACGGGCGCGGCGCTGGGCTTCGCGCGCAAGATGGGCGTGGACGTGGCGGCGCTGGAACGGCACGAGACTCCGCGCGGAGAGTACCTCGCATATCGCAAGAAGACTGCTGGACGGGCGTCGCGCGACATCCTGGCCGGCGCGCTGCCGGAACTGATCCTCAAGATACAGTGGCCGAAGACCATGTACTGGGGGGCAAAGGGCGGGCCGCGGTTCATACGGCCGATCCGGTGGCTGGTGGCGCTGGCGGGGGCCGAGGTGGTGCCGTTCGAGATCGCGGGCGTGCGCTCGGGCGCGGTGAGCTCGGGACACCGGCAACTCGGCGCGGCCGAGGTGCCCGTTACCATCGAAGACTTCGACAAGCAGCTTTACGAGAACGGCGTGATCGTTTCGGGCGCGGTGAGGCGCATCAAGATCGGCGCGCAGATCGACGCGCTGCTGATGGGCAAGGGACTGCGGATCAAGGAAGACGCGGCGCTCGTCGAGACGCTGGCCTACATCACGGAGCGGCCGAGCCCGGTTCTCGGCACGTTCGACAAAGAGTACCTGAGCCTGCCGGCCGAGGTGCTGGTGACGGTGATGCGCCATCACCAGAAGTACTTTTCGGTGGAGGACGAAGAAGGGCGCCTGGCGCCGCACTTCGTCGCGGTGATGAACACCAGCTCCGATCCCGAGGGCCTGGTACGGCAGGGCAACGAGCGCGTGACGCGGGCGCGGTTCAACGACGCGCGGTTCTTCTGGAGCGTGGACCTCAAGAAGACGCTGGCGGATCGCGTGGAGGACCTGGCACACGTCACGTTCCAGACCAAGCTGGGATCGTACCTGGCCAAGACCAAGCGCGTGCAGAAGCTGGCGCGGAAGCTGGCGAAGCAGGCGAAAGCCGATCCGGCACCGGTGGAGCGCGCGGCGCTGCTCGCGAAATGCGACCTCACGACCGATATGGTGAAGGAGCTGACCGAACTCCAAGGCGTGATGGGCGGGCTCTACGCGCGGGAGCAGGGCGAGCCGGAAGAAGTGTGGCGCGCCATCTACGAGCACTACAAGCCGGAGAGCATGGAGGACGCGATCCCCGCGACTCCGGCGGGGCGGCTGCTGTCGCTCGCCGATAAGCTCGACACGCTGCAAGGGTGCTTCAAGATCGGCCTGGTGCCGACGGGGTCGAAGGATCCGCTGGCACTGCGGCGCGCGGCGCAGGGCGTGGTGAAGATCCTGGTCGAAGGGAAGCTCAGCCTGTCTCTTTCGAAGCTGGCGGACGGAGACCAGGCGTTGTTGGAGTTCCTGCTCGACCGCGTGCGGTACTACTTCAAAGACATTCGCGGATTCCGGTACGACGAAGTGAACGCCGTATTGGCGGCCGGTCACGACAACCTCCCGGACGTGGAGAGCCGGCTCGAGGCGATCCAGGCGGTACGGCCGACGGAGAATTTCGAGCCGCTGGCGGCGAGCTTCAAACGGATCAAGAACATTTTGCGGCAGGCGGAGTTTACGCCCGGGCAAGCGGAACCGCCTGCCCCACAGGGCGAACCGCCGGTGCCACCGGGCGAACCGCCGATCCCAGCGGGCGAACCGCCGGCCCCACAGCCGGAACCGCCCACCCCAGAGCCGAGAGTCGCCGCCCCACAGGCCGCGGTGGATGCTGGAAGGCTGGAGCCGGGGCCGGAAACGGAACTGTTCCAAGCGTTCGAAAAGGTGCGGCGGCGCGTGAAGCGCGCGCGCGGCAAGAAGCAATACCAGACCGCGCTCGAGGCGATCGCTTCGATCCGGCCGCAAGTGGATTTGTTCTTCGATAAAGTCCTAGTCAACGCGCCCGACCGCGATGTCCGGCGCAATCGTCTTACGTTACTGCACCAGTTGTTAAGCGAGTCTTCGGCGATCGCCGATTTCTCTGAGATTGTTGCCACAGAGGCGTCCGCCAGCGCGGGCGCCGACAAAACCGAGCCGCACCCATGAAGGGACGGATTCCCGATGGAGCGGTCGTTACAGGAGAGAAAGCAAGACTTATGAGTAAATATGTTTATTCCTTCGGCGGCGGCACGGCCGACGGCGACGGAAAGATGAAGGACACCCTGGGCGGAAAGGGCGCAGGCCTCGCGGAGATGTCGCGGGCGGGCGTGCCGGTGCCACCCGGCTTCACGATTTCCACCGACGTCTGCAAGGTTTACTACGAGAACAACAACCAACTGACCGCTGAGATCAAAGAGCAGAGCGCGAAGTGCCTGGCGCTGCTCGAACAGCGCATGGGCCAGAAGCTGGGCGACGTAAAGAACCCCCTGCTGGTCAGCGTCCGCAGCGGCGCGAAGTTCTCGATGCCGGGGATGATGGACACCATCCTGAACCTGGGCCTGAACGATGAGACAGTGAAGGCGCACGAAGCGCGCAGCGGCAATCCGCGTTTCGCGTACGACTGCTATCGCCGCTTCATCCAGATGTTCGGCAACGTGGTGCTCGAGATTCCGAAGGCGGAGTTCGAACACGTTTTCGACGGCCAGAAGAAGAAAGCCAAGGCCAAGCTGGATACCGATTTGACGGCCGAGGACCTGCAGGCCGTGATCGTGGGCTACAAGGCGCTGATCCAGAAGAAGACCGGCAAGCCGTTCCCGCAGGACGCGAACGTGCAACTCGAGATGTCGCGCGACGCCGTGTTCCGCTCCTGGATGAATCCGCGTGCGATCTACTACCGGAAGATGAACAAGATTCCGGACGATCTCGGCACCGCGGTCAACGTACAGGCGATGGTGTTCGGGAACATGGGCGAGACCTCGGCCACGGGCGTGGGCTTCACGCGCAACCCGGCCACCGGCGACAAGGAATTCTACGGCGAGTTCCTGACCAACGCGCAGGGCGAAGACGTGGTGGCGGGCATCCGCACGCCGCGGCCGATTACCGAGCTGGCGACGTTGATGCCGGCAGTCTTCAAGGAGCTCCGCGAAATCACGTCGAGCCTGGAGAAGCACTACCGCGACATCCAGGACTTCGAGTTCACGATCCAGGACGGCAAGCTGTACATGCTGCAGACCCGCAACGGCAAGCGGACCGGGCCGGCGGCGGTGAAGATCGCCGTGGACATGGTGAGCGAAGGTCTCATCGACAAGAAGGAGGCGATTCTGCGCGTGGAACCGATGCAGCTCGATCAGTTGCTGCATCCGGTGATCGTGCCGGCGTCGCGCAAGAGCCTGAACAAGATTGCGACCGGGCTGCCGGCTTCCCCCGGCGCCGCGGTGGGCAAGATCGCGTTCACGGCGGACGATGCCGTGATCGCGGCCAAGACAGGTCCGGTGCTGCTGGTGCGCGCCGAGACAGCTCCCGATGACATTCACGGAATGGAAGTGGCCAAGGGCATTCTGACCTCGCGCGGCGGCATGACGAGCCACGCGGCGGTGGTGTGCCGCGGCATGGGAACGCCATGCGTGGCGGGGGCGGGCTCGGTCCAGGTGAACGAGCACAAGAAGACGGTCAGCGTGGTGGGCGCGGACGGCAAGACGCTGGTGTTGAAGGAAGGCGACTGGCTTTCGATCGACGGGTCGCTGGGCGAGGTGTACGCGGGCCAGGCGCAGACCGAAGATGCCGATCCGAAGTCCGGCTTCCTGGCTACGTTCATGAAGTGGGCGGACGAGTTCCGAGGCAAGTTCGGCGTGCGCGCCAACGCGGACATTCCACGTGACGCCAAGGCCGCACGGCGGTTCGGAGCCGAGGGCATCGGCCTGTGCCGCACCGAGCACATGTTCTTCGCGCAGGACCGCATCGAGCACATGCAGGCCATGATCATGGCCAAGGACGAGAAGCAGCGGCGCAAGGCGCTGTTGAAACTTCTGCCGATGCAGCGCAAGGATTTCGCGGGTCTGTTCACCGCGATGGACGGATTCCCGGTGGTGATCCGCACACTCGATCCGCCGCTGCACGAGTTCCTGCCGAAGCGCGAGCAGTTGATGGTGGACGTGGCCACGCTGCCGTTCCTCAACAGCAAGCAGAAGAAGGAACTGGCGGCCACGTACAACGTGACCGTTGGCGAGTTGAAGAAGCGCATCCCCGAACTGCTCGATGTTGTCGAGGGGCTGCACGAGTTCAACCCGATGCTGGGGTTGCGCGGCTGCCGTCTGGGGATCCTTTATCCCGAGATCACGGAGATGCAGGCGCGGGCGATCTTCGAGGCCGTGGCGCAGGTGGCCAAGAAGGGCATCAAGGTGATTCCCGAGGTCATGATTCCGCTCATCGGAAACGTGAAGGAGCTCGAGAACCAGAAGGCGATCGTCACTGCGGTGGCCGATGAAGTGCTGGCGAAGGCGGGCCTGAAGGACCAGAAGTACATGGTCGGGACGATGATCGAGATCCCGCGGGCGGCGCTGACGGCGGACGAAGTGGCGGCCGAGGCGGAGTTCTTCAGCTTCGGGACCAACGACCTGACGCAGACCACGCTCGGAATTTCGCGCGACGACTACGTGAAGTTCTCGAAGCGTTACGAAGACCTGAAGCTGTTCAAGGCCGATCCGTTCGCCGTGCTGGATCAGGACGGCGTGGGGCGGCTGATCAAGCAGGCGGTCCAGCTCGGGCGCAAGACGCGGCCGGATCTCGAGATCGGAATCTGTGGCGAGCACGGCGGCGAGCCGAGTTCGGTGGAGTTCTGCTACCGGGTGGGGATGAACTACGTATCGTGCTCCCCGTACCGGGTGCCGATCGCGCGGCTGGCGGCGGCGCAGGCTGCCATCAGCGGGGACAAGAGCGAGTCGATGCGGACGGCGTAACGCGGCTGTCAGCAGTCGGCTTTCAGCTGTCAGCTTCCGGAACTTCAGCCGGCCCTGGGGGGATTCCCCTGGGGCCGGCTTTTTTGTTGGCGAAGGCATGGCGAATGGTGGGTTCGTTTTTCAGGCCTTATTGATTCCATTGGGCTTATGG
>CAZBQQ010000212.1:0-8408 GCA_964493965.1 uncultured Solibacteraceae bacterium | reverse complement strand
CGGCGATGATGCCCGAGCTGCGGAAGCCGATCAGCGCGATGAACAGGCCGATGCCGGCGGCGACCGCGGCGTACAGTTCGTGCGGAATCGCGGCGACGATCAGTTGGCGAATGCCGAACGCCGTCAGCAGCAGGAACGCCACGCCAGAGAGGAATACCGCGCCCAGCGCCGTCTGCCACGGAATGCCCATGCCCTTCACCACCGTATAGGCGAAATAGGCGTTGATGCCCATCCCTGGAGCGAGCGCGATGGGGTACCGCGCGAAGAAGCCCATCAGCAGGCTGGCGAAAGCGGCCGAGACGCAGGTGGCCGCCGTCACCGCCGCCAGCGGCATCCCCGCCTCGTGGAGCATGGCCGGGTTGACGAAGATGATATAGGCCATGGTCAGGAACGTGGTCAGACCGGCGACAATTTCGGTCCGCCAGTTGGTGCCGAGTTCCTGAAATTCGAAATAGCGTTCGAGGGTCTTCATGGAACACAAACTTGGCCACGAATGAACACGAATGCACACGAATAGAACATCCTTTCCCATCCCTGTTCATCCGTGTTCATCCGTGGCCCGCAATCTTTACTTGTTGGCCGGAACAGGGGCCGGCTGTGCCTTCGCGGCGAGCAGATCGAGCAGCGGGCCTCCCGACCCTTGCGGCAGCAGCGTCAGCCGCGCGTCGCTCTCGAGCAGCTTCTGGCTCTCGAGAATATCGAACAGCGCGCCCGCCACGTCCGGGTCGGCCGCGATGTCGGCCAGCGCCGTGCCGATCATGTTGGGACGGATTCCGGCCGCCTTGGCGAACTCCACCGCGGCCTCCCGCTCCGCCGAGCTGGTGATGATGCTCACCTGGTTGGCGCCGTCCTGCTTGATGGCCGACGTCACCTGGCGCAGGCGGTTCACCACCTTCTCCTCGATTTGTTTGATCATCCCGGAGTCGCGGAAATGCACCTTGCGGATGTAGACCGAGCCCAGCGTATACCCCCAGGCCTGCGATTTCTCGGAGACTTCCGCGCGGACGGTCTGGCTCATCTTGTGGCGCGTCTCGAGCATTTCCGCCAGCGGCATGTTGCTCAAGCAACGCACGGCGGCGTTCCGCACGTTGGCGCGCAGCGACCCGCGCGGATCGGCGTTCTTGAACAGAAACGCCACCGCATCGCTCACCTGCATCTCATACCAGATGCCGATGCCCATGGGAGCGCCTTCTTCCGAGTTGACCGGCTCGCTGCGCAGGTACTCCTGGTCGAGCCGCAGATCCAGCGTGTAGCAGTTGCCGAGGAAGTTGACGATGAACGCCGCCGACCCGAGGTTCTGCGGCAGGAAGTGCAGCCCCGGTTCGGTAAGAATTCCGATCACCTGCCCGAACAACACGTAGACCTTGCAGGTGCGCTCCTGCACCGTGGTGTAGAGGCCGAAGAGGCGCATCAGTCCCAGGAGAAGAGGCTCCAGGAGGAAAGGCGCCACGAATGCGATCGCTACTGCGATCAGCCAATCGGTTGCGAAGGAGTTCATTGCTTCACCTCCAGGAACACCTGCTGGGCTTTGGCATAAAGAGACAGCCTGACGTTTCGCACATAGGTGCCGAGCGCGCCGGGCCCGTGTTGTTTGAGGCCCGCCAACTCCTCGGACATCTTCCGCAGCGGCGCGACCTCGGCCTGCGCCTTGAGCGTCTCGATCTCCACGGCGCGGCGCGACTGCACGATCTTCTGGTCGGCGGCGGCCTGCGCCAGGCTGATGTCGCTCGAAACCTGGTTGTGCGCGGTGTTGATGGCCGCCAGTGCCGATTCCACCTCGGGCGGCGGATCGATGCCGGTGATGAGCGATGCGTCGAGAGTCACGCCGTAGCGCGCCGCCGTCGCGCGGCACTCGGAATCCATGTAGTCGTTCAGGTCGCGCAGGTTCTTGCGCAGATCGTTGATGGAGACGCCGGCCGCGTCCGCGCCGAGAAGCGTCGGTGCGGCGCCGGCCGGTGCGGCTGCCGTTGCGGGCACGGGCTTCGCTTCGAAGTTCGCGATCCTCTGCCGCAGCACGGAGACGAAGTATCCCATCACGTGAACCACGGGCCGCTTGATGCCGAACAGAAACGCGTACAGATTGCTTTCGGCGACCGAGTAGCGGATCTGCCCGGTCAGGCCGGTGTTGAGCTGGTCCTTGGTGACCGCTTCCAGAATCGTGCCGCCGGAGTTGGCCTGCGGCGTTTCCAGATCGACCGCCATGTTCATGGTCTCGGTGGCGACAGAGACTTTGTAGACCTTCTCCCAAGGCATCTTGAAATACGGTCCGCCCGGTCCGATCACGCGGACCTGCGGGTAGCAGTAGCGAGGCCTCTCCTCGGGCAGCAGTTGCTCGGCGAGAGGAAGGTCGAGGGTGGTTTTACCGCCAGGCACGCGCTCCGCGCGCCCGAACGCCGTTATGAGCGCCCGTTCGTTCTGGTCCACCGTGTACACGCCCATGAGGAAGAAGCGCACGATGACCCAGGCGGCGATTCCGATCAGGCAGCCGGTCAGGATCGACATGGCTGGTTAGTATACAGCTATCGGCGGTGCTTCGCTCTGTCAGCTATCAGCTGTCAGCTATCAGCCAACGCCTCCAACGCCTGCGCCGGGGGATCGAGCGCCGCTCGCACGGATGATTCGCGCGCTCGAGGTTTTCGCGGGTCGTCGAAGCCTGTGGCCCGTTACCGGCTGGCGGCGGGCTCGCGGAGCCTGTTCGCAATGTCAGCGAGGGCGCCCTTGCGCTCCGGGAAATGCGACCGGGTGGTCCAGGCAAACACCTCGCCGAACCTGGTCTCGGTCTCGACGGACGTCATCACGTAGCCCACTCTCACTCCGTCTGGCGATGTGCCCACAATCTCCCAGCGGGGCCCCGGGTGTCCGCCTACCAGGACGCGTTCCGAGCTGGTCGATGGCGCGCTGCCGAGCCAGTCGTGCATCAGCCGCTGCCAGCCTGCGTCATAGCTGCGGAGATCTCTGTAATCCTGCTTGTTGGATGACTTGACGGTGGCCCACTCTTCGCCGGAAGGGCCCAGCGCGTAGTTCTGTCGCGAGAAGGTGCTGCCGGGCGATCTCCAACCGGCAGGCAGTTGGAGTTCGAGATGGCCATCCGCGCTCCTCATGACTCCACTTCCGCCACCGTGGGAGATCAGCCAGATCACGCCGTTCGCGATCGCCGGCGGACACCTGCGCGAAGGTGTGGCATGCCGGGCGGCTCAGAACCAGGGAATCGTTGCCGAGGCCGTCCATCGGGTGGCAGCATATCACAGGCTGCGCCACAAACGGCTAGCCATAATACTTGAACCGTTTCCAGAACTCCGGCCAGCCCAGTCTTGGCGCGCCGCAAACGAAGATATCCGCGCTCCAGGCGATTTCATCGGCGACACGGTCGAGGCGAAGGCCCACCTGCGCACGGCGCAGCTTGAAGCGTTGCAGGGGTACTTCGCGGGCTTGAAGACCGGGCAGGGGAAGTAGGCCCTGTCTCAATCGGTGTAGAAATAGGGCCGCAGATCAGCCTCTGAAATGAAGCGCAGCGCCTGGCGATAATCGCGTGGATCGTGCCGCGGTCCACGGCGTCGTGGAGGGCGATCGTGAGCGTCTACCGTTCGCCCGCGGCCGTTATGCGACGAAGTTTGAGGTGGCTGCCCCGCTGGGAGAACGGACGGAATCCGAAGTGGTTGAAGATCGCGAGCAACTCCGAACCCGAAAGCGTTCGCAGTTTGGGCATCAGGCAGCAGCCTGCAGCTCCATAGTGGCCAGAATCGTTGGATCCTCCGCAAAACCAAGCTCTGCCAGATCTTCCCCTTCCAAGTGCAGGGAGATGGCTTCGCGGATGTTTGCAGCCAACTCATCAAGCGTCGGCGCCTCGGTCACAACAGGCAGGTCCAGGCACTCCGCAACATACTGCAGCTCGCCGCGGAAAATCCGTACCTGAATTGTTCGCTTCATGCCGTGGTCGCCTCTTTCGCAACTCTATCACGCAATGGGTCGGGCAACGTTCTCTCTGGTGACCGCCGTGGCTGATAGCTGAAAGCTGATGGCTGACAGCTGCGCAAGCTGTCACAAACTCCCCGCCCCGCTCGTTCTAAGTGCAGAGACCGGGAACGGAGAGCCATGATGGAGTACGCTGGTGAGGCGACGATGCGGCCGGGAATGAGCGCGCTGGGCGGCGAGCGGGCGGGGTGGTCGGCGGCGGCCTTCGAGGCCGTCTTTTTCGAACACTACGCGCGACTTGTGGCCGTGGTCCAGCGCGTCCTGGGCGACCGCGCGCAAGCCGAGGAGATCGCCAGCGACGCCTTCCTCAAGCTCTACCAGCAGCCTTCGGCGCCGGAGCGCTACCAGAATCTGGGCGGATGGCTGTACCGGACGGCGAGTCGCCTGGGCATCGACGCCCTGCGCGCCTCGAACCGGCGCCGCGAGCACGATCCCGAAGCCGGCGAGCGGCTGGCGGAAGCATCGGCGCTGTCCGGCCCGCTCGAAGATGTGCTGCGCCGGGAGAGGGCGAGGAACGTGCGATCTGCGCTGGCCACCCTCAAACCGGCCCAGGCCCAGATCCTGACGCTCAGGGCCGGCGGGCTGTCTTATAAGGAAGTGGCGGAAGCGATGGGCGTCAAATCCACCTCGGTCGGGCAGTCGCTGGCCCGCGCCGAGGCGGCGTTCGAGAAAGCGTATCGGCGAATCGGAGGAGAACCCAATGTGCATTTCTGACGGAAACCTGCGTGCGAAGCTGGATGGAGAGCTGAACCAGACCGATCTCGCACAGGTGGAGGCTCACCTCGAAACCTGCGCGGAGTGCCGCCAGCGCGCCGCCGAAATCGCCGGGCGGGCCGCGCGGACCGGCGCGCTTCTCTCCGAACTGTCGCCTGCGGGCGAGCCTGCCGACGCGCATCTCGCCCTGGCGCACCTGAAGCCCCGCCTCACCGTCGACCGGGCCCCGAGGCCGTTCTGGATTCCGCGGCTGACGCCCGCCTGGGGCGCCATTGCCGCGGTCGCGGTCGCCGTCGTGCTGCTCATTTCCCCGCCCGGCCGCGCCGTCGCGCAGAAGCTGCTCGGCATGCTCCGGATCAAGACGGTTGTCGCCGTCCCCATGGAGCGCGAGTTCATCGCCGAGGGCAAGGCCGAGATGCTCCAGCAGTTGCTGGCCGATGCCGTCGTGAAGACCAAGGAGAGCCGGCGCCTGGCGGTGGCGGACCGTGACGAAGCCGCCAAACTGGCATCCATGACCGTGCGGCTGCCGGAACTGCGCACGGACACCCCGCAGATTACCGTCAACACCGAGGGTGCTTTCCAGTTCACCGCGAGCCAGCAGCGGCTCGACACCCTGCTCTCGGTCGCCGGACGCACCGACCTCCAGTTCCCTGCCGATCTGAACGGCGCGCAGGTCGCCGTCGATGTCCCGGCGAGCGTGGTGGCCCGCTACGGCAACTGCCCTGTAGAGGATCTGCGCCAGCCAACCCATGGGCCCTATGACGACTGCGTTGTCGTCTCCCAGGTTCCCGTTCCGACCGTCGTGACCACACCGCAGCTCGATCTGAGCGGGGTGGCGGAGTTCGGCCTGCAGCTTGCCGGCATGACCGCCGAGCAGGCGCACCTGTTCAGCCAGACTGTCGATTGGACCTCGACCCTAGCGATTCCGATTCCCCGCAACGCCGCGAGCTTCGAGACTGTCGCCGTGGATGGCGTACAGGGGCTCATGATCACGGGCCTCGCCGACCGCCAGGTGGTGGCACGCGTGGGGGAGGGTTCGCGCAACCGCGTGACAAAGCTTCCGCCGGCTTACGGGCTGGTCTGGGTCCACAACGGGGTGATGTACTCGGTGGGCGGCTTCGGAAATCCCGCGCTGGCCGAGCCGCTGGCCGCCTCGCTACGATAGGACACAGATGAGTGTCGCCAGGAGTGCCGACACGGCAGGTTGAAGCCTGCGCCACGGAAACGCGTTCATGCCTGACAGCGCCATAGAGACCGCGGATCTGCGAAAGACCTTCGGCAGCAAAGTTGCGGTTCGCGGTCTGACCCTCGAAGTCGGCCGCGGAGAGGTCTTCGGATTTCTCGGCCCGAACGGCGCAGGGAAAAGCACTTCGGTCAAGATGCTGCTGGGTCTGGTGGCTCCTACCGCGGGCCAGGCGCTTCTGCTCGGCCGCCCGCTCGGCGATACCGGCGTGCGGGCGCGTGTTGGTTTTCTCCCCGAGCATTTTCGCTTTCACGACTGGCTGACCGGCGAGGAGTTTCTCGACTTCCACGGCCGCCTCTACCAGATTCCCGCCGCCCGCCGCCGCCGGCGCGTTGCGGAACTGCTGGCGCTGACAGGACTGGCCGGCCATGGCCGCAAGCGCCTGCGCGACTACTCCAAGGGAATGCTGCAGCGCATCGGCCTGGCGCAGGCACTGCTGAACCAGCCGGATTTGATCTTTCTCGACGAGCCCACCAGCGGCCTCGATCCCGCCGGCCGCCTGCTGGTGCGCGACATCATCCGCGCCGAGCGCTACCGCGGCGCCGCCGTGTTCCTGAATTCGCATCTGCTCTCGGAGGTCGAGGTCACCTGCGACCGCGTCGCCTTCATCAAGCACGGCGAGGTGCTCGAAACCTGCGACCTGAAGAAGCTGGGAGTCGAGGAGCGCTCGATCGAAGCCCGCGTCAGGGACCTGCGGCCCGAGGCGCTGGCAGGTCTGGAACAATGGGCCGGCTCGGTCCGCCTGGACGGCGATTCTCTTATGCTCGAAGTCCGCGCCGAGGAGTCCGTGCCCGAGGTGGTCGCATACCTGGTCGCGAGCGGCGCCCGCGTCTATTCGCTCCACTCGCGGCAGGCCTCGCTCGAGGAGATGTTCCTGCGCATTGTGGGAACGGAGGCGGGCCTATGACAGGCGTCGCGGTGATTGCCGGGCTCACCTGCCGCGAGGCGGCGCGCCGCCGGTTGCTCGCGGTGGCAGCGGCCATCGGCTCTGCGTATCTCCTGCTCTACGGCTTCGGCCTGCACAAGGTGTTGGAGAGCCTGCCGGCCGCCGCCTCCCGCCAGTTGCTCTTCCGGCGTCAGGCGGTCATCGTGCTATTCGCAATGGGCATGTACGTGGTGAACTGGCTGCTGGCCGTAATCACGATCCTGACTTCCGCCGATACCATTGCCGGCGAGATCAACTCCGGCGTCATTCAGGCCGTGGTCACCAAGCCCATCCGGCGTTGGGAAGTCATCTTCGGAAAATGGCTCGGCTTCGCGGCCATGCTGACGGTCTACCTGGCGTTCCTGGCGGGCGGGATGCTGGTGGAGGTGCGCCTGATCGGCGGCCATATGCCGTCGCACGTACCCGAAGCCATCGGCGCGATGTGGCTGGAGTGTATGCTGCTGCTGGCGGTCACCTTCCGCTTCGGAGCGAGCCTTTCGACTCTGGCCACGGGCGTGGCGGTCTTCGGGCTGCACATCCTGGCGTTTCTGGGCGGCTGGGTGGAGGAGTTCGGCTGGCTGGCGCACAGCCAGACCGCCATGGACCTGGGGGTTCTCGCGAGCGTGGTCATGCCCAGCGAATCGCTCTGGCGGCGCGCCGCTTTCGAATTGCAAGGCCCGGTGATCGGCAGCTTCGGCCGCGGGCCGTTCAGCATCGGCTCGGTCCCCAGCGGGTGGATGGTGGTTTATGCCGGGGTGTACCTGGCGACGGCTCTCGCGCTGGCGATCCGCACCTTCTCGCGGCGCGATCTCTGAGGGCGGCCGACCCTGGTTTTCCCTCCGGTTTCGAGACTCCTGGCATCTTTTGGTCTGTGCCGTTTTCTTGTCACTTTCTAATGGTTTGGCGTCCCATATCCTCGGCTACTGGTTCCCTCACGACGGCCCCAGCGCAACCGATGAGTAGTTCGAGGCAAGAATGTACAACGGAGCAGAGAGCTACTTCGAGAATGGCGTGCTGTCGGCCGATCCGGTCGAGCTGGTGCGGATGCTTTACCGCGGGGGCATCGACGCGGTGGAGAAGGCTCGCCAGCACCTGCGCGAGGGCGATATTGCCGCCCGCTCGGCCCAGATCACCTGGGCCGGCGCGATCATCGCCCACCTGACGTTCTCGGTCAACCGGGACGTCGATCCGACCATGGGCGCCAATCTCGTAGAGTTGTACGACTACATGCAGCGGCGGCTCCTGCGGGCCAACCTGGAGCAGGCCGATGCTCCCTTAGCCGAGGTAGCCCGGCTGCTTTCCACTCTGCTGGACGCATGGGCGGCGTGCGGCCCGCTCGAGGCGGCCGCCGTACAGACAACGCCAACCTGGGCGCACGCCGAGACGGAACCCGTCGAGACGGCGGCTGACGGCGCGTGGAGCCGGGAGTTCGGCGGAGGTGCGCGCGCCGAGACGGTCGGAGCCGGAGCGTACGGCCAGACGTTTGAGGCCGGAGGCTACGCCGAGACGGTCGGAGCCGGAGCGTACGGCCAGACGTTTGAGGCCGGAGGCTAC
>CAZBQQ010000211.1:0-8453 GCA_964493965.1 uncultured Solibacteraceae bacterium | reverse complement strand
CCCACTCCGGCTGTCCGCATTCGGAAAAACGAGCGGCATTGGGCTTCAGCCCCGCCCCGCAAACCGGTCACCACGGTCCCCTCATCACTCGTGGCCCAAAGGAATGCCGGCCGCGAGACATACCTCGAAGCACCCAAGCGTGAAGGCGAACGGGAACGGCCCCGGATCGCTGGTTCGATACAGGCCATCGAAGAACACGAGTGCACGCTCCCCGGTTGAGGGATCAAACTGAAACGAGGGCTTCCATGGGCCGGAGTGCCATCCGCGGTCCTCGGCGGTCATGATCTGAACCGGCTGGCTCCAGTCGGAAAACGTGCACGATGGAGTGGCCGCCCTCGACCACCACAATCCGGTCTCCGCCGGCGCTGTGCCCGCCAGGTACATCCACCATTGCTCGCCCCGCTGTGCAACGGTGGCGTCGAGCAACTCCGCCCCGCCCAAGCCGGTCGACCCGTCGCGAGGATCGAAGATCTTCACTTCAATTCCCGACGGACGGTTCCCGGTATTACCCATTTCCTCCTTCTCCTATACTTCGGATATTATCAACCCTGTGTAACCACCCGAACATCGGAGGCGCATTTCCATTTCTATCGCGAACCTGCCGGATTCGGCTGTCGTGTTGTATCCTGGTTCGCAGTTGCCGAGGTCGGGAGGTTTTGTGAAGCGGTTCGTGTTTTGCCTGCTGGGCGCCCTTGGTGTGCTCGTCGCCTGGGGCGTGGCGGCCTCCAGCCAACCCGGCCCTCTCACCATCGACTATCCGCTCGAAGGATCCATTTTTCCCCCGGATTTCGCGCCGCCGACCTTCCTCTGGCGCGACGCCGCCGAAAGTGCCGCCACCTGGCGGATCGAGGTGGCTTTCTCCGACGGTTCCGAGCCCCTGCGCATTCAGGCCCCCGGCGAACCGATGCGGATCGGCGAGATCGATCCGCGCTGCGTCGGCTCCACCAACCAGCCGCCCAAGTTGACGCCGGAGCAAGCCGCTTCCCGGACCTGGGCGCCCGAGCCGAAGGTCTGGGCCGAGATTAAGCGCCATTCCGCGGAGCACCCGGCAACCGTGACCATCACCGGCCTCGGCAAGGACAACACGCCGGTCTCGATCGGCCGCGTCACCATCCGCACCTCGAAAGACCCGGTGGGCGCGCCGATCTTCTACCGCGACGTGCCGCTGATGCCATCGGAAACGGAGAAGGGAGTCATCAAACCCCTGGCCACTTCCTCTCAGCCCCTGATTGCCTGGCGCCTGCGCAGCGTCAGCCAGACTAGCAGCCGCATAGTGCTGACCGGCATGCACATGTGCGCCAATTGCCATTCCTTCTCGCTCGACGGCAAGACGCTGGGCCTCGATCTGGACGGCCCGCAAAACGACAAAGGTCTGTATGCGATCGTCCCCGTCAAGCCGGTGACCGCAATCAGGAACCAGGACATGATCTCCTGGAAGTCTCCTCAGGAACGGCAGAGCTCCCCGGACCGCGTGGGCTTCATGTCGCAGGTCTCGCCCGACGGGCGGTCTGTGCTAACTCGTCTTAGCGGCACCGGCCAGAAGCTCCGCAGCAGTTACTACGTGTCTAACTTCAAGGACTACCGCTTCCTTCAGGTGTTCTATCCAACGCGCGGAATTCTGGCGTGGTACAACCGCGCTACCGGACACACCCAGACGCTGCCCGGAGCGGACGATCCGCGCTATGTCCAGACGGATGGCGTCTGGAGCCCCGACGGCAAGTATGTGGTGTTCGCGCGCGCCGAAGCCAAGGACCCCTATCCTCCCAACACCAGGATGGCCGAGTATGCCAACGATCCGAACGAGGTGCAGATCCAGTACGATCTGTACCGGGTTCCGTTCAATGGCGGCAAAGGTGGCACTCCCGAACCGATCGCCGGCGCCTCCCGGAACGGCATGAGCAACACCTTTCCGAAGGTTTCGCCCGATGGCCGCTGGATCGTCTTCGTCAAGTGCCGCAACGGCCAGTTGATGCGTCCCGACAGCCAGCTTTGGATGGTTCCGGCGGCCGGCGGCGAGCCGCGCCGGATGCGCTGCAACACGCCGCTCATGAATTCCTGGCACAGCTTTTCGCCCAACGGGCGCTGGCTTGTGTTTTCCTCGAAGAGCCGCTCGGTGTATACGCAAATGTTCCTGACGCACCTGGACGAGAACGGCAATGACAGCCCGGCGATCCTGATCGAGAACTCCACGGCGGCCAACCGGGCAGTCAACATCCCGGAGTTCGTCAACATCCCGCCGGACGGACTTACGAAGATCGATGTGCCGGCGGCCGAGTATTACCGGCAGGTCGACTTGGCCCTGGAACAGACCAACGCGCACGGTTACAAAGCTGCCCTTCCAGAGTGGAAGAAGGCTGTAGAGCTGAACGGAGACGATGCCAAGTCCCAGATCCATCTGGGCGCCGCGCTGGTCGAAGCCGGCCAGCCCAACGAAGCAATCGCGGCCTACAAGAAGGCCGGGTTGCTCGACCCCGATAACCCGGACTCATTCTCGCAACTCGGCTTCCTACTGGCGCGCCTCGGAAAACCGGAAGAGGCGATTCCTGTTCTGGTGAAGGCGCTCCAGATCGATCCCGCCAACGAGATCAACCAGCGCACCTTCTGCGCCGCGCTGTCCCAGAGCGAGGCCCGGACCAAACAGGCCATCGAGTTCTGCGGGTTGGTGCTGGCGGGCCGTCCCAATGATTCCGAGGTGCACGTAAACCTCGCGGTAGCCCTGGCCCGCAGCGGCGACACCAAAGAGGCGCTCGCACACCTCGAGAAGGCTGCCGCCATCACACCCGGCGATGCCACCATCCAAGGCAACCTGGGGACCGCACTGATGCAGCAAGGGCGGCTGGCGGATGCACTCCCGCATCTCGAGAAGGCGGTCTCCATCGATCCCGCCTCAGCCGAAGCTCACTACAAACTGGGCGCCCTGTACTACCTGGGGCACAAGGTTCCCGAGGCTCTGGCCGAGTGGCGGCGGGCGGTCGCTCTCGATCCGAAGCATGTGCTGGCTCTGAATCGCGCAGCCCTGGTGCTGGCTGCCAGTCCGGATTCGTCTCTCAGGAACGGGTCCGAGGCCGTGGCTCTCGCGGAACGGGCGGTGCAACTCTCCGCGGGACGCGATCCGGCGTTTCTCGACACGCTGGCCGCGGCCTATGCCGAGGCGGGGCGTTTCCCGGAAGCCACCCAGACCGCGCGCCGTGCCCTCGACCTCGCCAGCCAGCAACGCGACTCCCAGTTGGCGCGGGCACTCACCACCCGCATCGCGCTCTACGAGGCGAAAACGCCCTTCCGCGAAAATCCCTGAAGCTGTTCTTTGCCGTGTGGGGCAGGCTGGCAGCCTGCGGCGGGTTGTCAACCCGCCCTCGGCGCCGGTTACCTAGGTCTCGCGTGACATTGGAACCGAGCCGCGACCGCGAGGGAGCGGTAAAGGGATTTCAGAGACATCACCGGGCTCTCTCGCGCGACCATTCAGCGAGAGGACAGCGCAAGCCTACTCGCGACCGTCCGAGGGAATGACGCCAACCATGCCGAGCGTCCCGCCGGGCTTCCGGAAAATGTCGCCCGGAGAGTGGCCAGCAGCGCGCGCAGCCGCTTCGTCCGGATACACAGGGATGAGGTCGGTGTCGATATCCACCTCGCCGGACACGAACTCGGCGATGTTGTATGTGAAAGGCGGCATCAGGGTCGGTTCAGCCACAGTCCCAAGTTTAACCCCGAGTCGAGGGAAGCGGAAGTCCTAAATTAGTACTATCTTCAACGGCGTAAGGGGGCGGAGGGCCAATTTGCCGGCCCTGGCCCCCCGTTTGGCCCCCTGCTGCCGGGCGGGCGGCGCCGCAACCAGCTTGCAACTCGCATTCGGCGCGCCCGTGAGCTAGCGTGGGAGGAGCGTGAACACCGCAGCAGACGTCGTCCGGGAACGCGAGAAACGCTGGGCCGCCACAACTTCTGTCCTGGCCGCCGTCGGTCTCACCGGCTTCAAGATTGTCGTCGGCATCGCCACGGGAAGCCTCGGCATCCTGGCTGAAGCAGCGCACTCCGGCCTGGATCTGGTCGCGGCCCTGATGACACTGTTCGCGGTGCGGATTTCGGGCAAGCCTGCAGACACCGAGCACCTCTACGGCCACGGCAAGGTGGAAAACCTCTCGGCGCTGTTCGAAACTCTGCTTCTTCTGGTGACCTGCGTCTGGATCATCTGGAGCGCAATCCACCGCCTGGCCGCGCACCGTCTGGAGATCGAAGTGACCCTCTGGTCGTTCGCGGTTATGGCCACCTCAATCGTGGTGGACGCCTCGCGCTCCCGCATGCTCTACCGTGCAGCGCGCAAGCACCACAGCGATGCCCTCGAGGCCGACGCGCTGCACTTCCGTACCGACATCTGGAGCTCGTCGGTGGTCATCCTCGGCCTGGCTTGCATGAAGATCAGCGAGTCGGTGCCGTCCGCCCGCATCCTGCGCTACTCCGACGCCGTCGCGGCGATCGTCGTGGCGCTGATCGTCGTGTATGTGAGCGTGAAGCTGGGCCTGCGTACCGTCCAGTCGCTGGTCGATGCGGCGCCCGCCGGGGTGGACCACCAGATCACCGCTGCGGTCGAGGCTCTGCCAGGCGTGACCAACTGCCACCATGTGCGCGTGCGCTACTCCGGCCCGCGGCCCTTCGTCGACATCCACGTGCTGATGGACGGCAGCCAGACTCTGCGCGAGGCCCACGACCTGACCGAGCAGATCGAGCGCACCATCGAGCAGATCCTCCCCGAGGCAGACGTCACCGTTCACCCCGAGCCGCGCGCCCCCAACAGCATCTAGTGGAGCAGGCGTCCGCGCCTGCAGCGGGTCTCCTCCAGACCCGCCCCGACTATTTGCGGCGAACGAACTTTTTCTGTTGACATCCTTTCCCTCGCAACCTACACTGAACAAGAGCGTTGGGTCGCCTGAGTTCGGTGGCTCCACGCTGTGGATCCTCGGTAGGCGAGGCGTCCGCGCGGCACATAAGCCACTGCCCTAAGGCGTCGAAAGAGGCTTGAAGGGTAGACCAGGAACTCCCGGGTTAAGGGTTTTCCTAATGTGGCTGAGATCCTTGGGATCTCTCACGGCGCGCGGTGCTGAAGCTTGAACCAGTGGGGGAATCCGTCCGCGAGAGTGGGCCATTTCTCCGCTTGAGGAGGAATGGCTTTTTTTATTCCTTCCTCAGCGCTTCGATCTCGCCTCCAGAAAGGTATATGGTACCCGAAAACGACGACAAGCCTCCCGCGGCGGGCGGCTTAATTCTGTTGAAGACAAGTCGGGACCACGCAGCCATTGAAAGCTGAAAGCGGATAGCTGACAGCCGATAGCTTCCCTCCCGGCATCTCCGTTCAACAACTTAGTAACTCGCGCGTAGCCCCGATACCCGCTGCGCGCACGGACGCCACTTGTGTGTGTACGCAAGCGGCAAGGAGATGCTCCGATGGCCGACAAAGTCATCTCGATGCCCGCGGCCGGCGTGGTCGATGTTCTGCCGGTGCGCGGGCGCATGGTCCAATCCAAGTGGGCTCACAGCCTGCTCACGTTTCTGGCGGTCTTCGGCCCCGGCCTCATCGTGATGGTGGCCGACAACGACGCCGGCGCGGTCTCGACATACAGCCAGGCGGGCGCGCAGTACGGCACTCATCTTCTCTGGGTGGTCCTGCTCTTGTTGCCGGTAACTTATTTCATTCAGGAAATGGTCGTGCGCCTCGGAATCGCGACCGGCAAAGGCCACGCCGCCATGATCTACCAGCGCTTCGGTAAGTGGTGGGGCCTGTTCTCGCTGCTCGATCTCGAGCTGGTCAACTTTCTTACGCTGGTCACCGAGTTCGCGGCCATCGCGCTGGCCTCTGCCAAGCTGGGCGTCGATCCGCGCCTGGGCGTTCCTCTATCCGCGGTGGGCCTGATGATCATCGTCCTCACCGGCAGCTATCGCCGCTGGGAACGGACGGTCGTGTTTCTCTGCGCGCTGGATCTGGCCTGGTTCTGGATCGCGTTCCGTATCCATCCGCCCCTGGGCGCGATCGCGCGCGGCACGCTGATCCCGTCCATGCCGTCCGGCGGCCTGACGCCGGAGCTGATGTTCCTGCTGATCGCCATCGTGGGGACGACCGTGGCGCCCTGGCAGCTTTTCTTCCAGCAGAGCTGCATCGCCGACAAGCGCCTGCGCTTTTCCGACATCGGCTGGGCGCGCCTGGACACCTTCCTGGGCGCGTGCATCACGGTAACCGCCGCGGGCTGCATGATGATCGCGGGCACGGCCTCGCAGGCGCACGGGTTCACCTTCACGGATCCGGCGCAGATGGCCGCCGACATCGGCACCTTCATGGGCAGCGGCATGCGCACCGTGATCCTGCTGATGATGGTGAACGCCGCGGTCCTGGGAACGACCGCGATTTCGCTTTCGAGCGCCTGGGCCTATGGCGAAGTCCGCGGCTGGCCTCACAGCCTGCAGTTGCCTGTGCGCAAGGCGCCCGGATTCTACCTGGTCTACCTCGCGTGCGTGGCCGCGGCCGCGGGAATCGTTCTCATTCCCCGCGCGCCGCTGCAACTGATCATCCTGGGCGTGCAGGTGCTGGCCGGAGTCATGCTTCCCTCGGCCATCATTTTTTTGCAGCTTCTGCTCAACGACAAGGAGTTACTGGGCGAGCACGCCAACAAGCCCTGGAACAACATCGTGAACTGGACCATCATCGTCGTCCTGTTCGCGCTTTCGCTGATTTTGGCGGCGCAGGTCGCCTTGCCGAACCTGTTCCCGAAATAAGGAGGAAACGCACATGGCAGCCACCGCAACGCATCAATTCCTGGTGATTCATCCGCTCGACGACGCGCCGGAGCAGAAGGTCGATACCGAAGCGCTCGGTCCCATGCCTATGACGCGCAGCGTCCGATATTCGCTGTTCAGTCTTCGCGCCTATCTGATTCTGATGATCCTGATGGTCACTTACCATGTGGCCGACCTGGCCGGCGTGTTTGCAAAGCACCCGCACTGAAGGCGACTATGCAAGATGAGGGCGACTTAACTCGTGAACCGTTTTGTAACATGTATCGCCTGGGGCTTCCTGTCCCTGCCGCTCCTGCTGCGTGGACAGGAAGCCGCCGATCAGACTCCACCCGCGGCCGAGAAGTGGTGGAGCGTCCACTTCCAGGCGACCTCGATCGGCCAGCGCCACGGCAGCTTCCCTGCCCTCTACTCCGGCCCGAATAGTCTTCCTTCCCATCCCGAAAACAGGGTCTCCCTGACCGCCACCGCGTTTCTCGCGGCGCACTTCGGCCGCTGGCAGTTCGTCGTGAATCCCGAAGACGCCGGAGGCGAGGGATTCGGCGGCGTCACCGGCGTCGCGGGCTTCCCGAACGGCGAGATGCCGCGCGTGCAGAAGGCGACGCCAACCCTCTATCTTGCTCGCGCCTTCGCGGCTTACACCATTCCGTTCGGCACGGAAACCGAGCACGTGGATGGCGGCCCCAACCAGGTCGGCGGCGCTCAATCCGTCCGCCGCCTCACGCTCACCGGCGGTGAGTTCGCCTTGACGGACTTCTTCGACGACAACACCTACAGCAACGATCCCCGCACCCAGTTCATGAACTGGGCCATCATGTACAACGGCGCCTGGGACTACCCGGCCGATACGCGCGGCTACACAGCCGGCGTCGTCGCCGAGCTGACCATGCGCCGCTGGTCGCTGCGCGCCGCGAACGCCCTGATGTCCACGGTCGCCAACGGGCCCACCCTCGACACCCGCCTCGGGCAGAACCGCGGCAACGTGGTCGAGTGGGAGAGCCGCTACAGCCCGGCCGGCCAGCCCGGAGTCCTTCGCCTGCTCGGCTTCGCCAACACCTTCGATGGCGGAACCTTCCGCCAGGCCATCCTCGCGAACGGCGGCACCGATCTCGCCGCCACGCGCCGCAACGGCACGCTGAAATACGGCTTTGGCCTGAACCTGGAGCAGGCGATCACGCACGACGTCGGGGTCTTCGCCCGCTACGGCTGGGCGGACGGAAAGACCGAGGCCTGGGAATTCACCGAGATTGATCGCTCCATCAGCGGCGGCGTGTCCGTCGGCGGCGCCCGCTGGCGGCGCGCGCAGGATCGAGTGGGGGTGGCGGCCGCCCGTAACTATCTCTCGGGCGATCAGCGCAGCTTCCTCTCCGCCGGAGGCTTGGGCTTCAGCATCGGAGACGGCCGCCTCAACTACCGCCCCGAATCCCTCGTCGAAGCCTACTATGCCTGGCAACCCCTGAAGATCTTCACCGTAAGCCTGGACTACCAGCACATCGACAGCCCCGCCTACAACCGCGACCGCGGTCCGGTCAACGTCTACAGCCTCCGCCTCCATCTAGCACGCTGAGTAAGCCTGGACTACCAGCACGTCGACAACCCCGCCTACAACCACGACCGCGGTCCGGTCAACGTCTACAGCCTCCGCCTCCATCTAGCTAGGTGACGTGGGGCAGGACTCC
>CAZBQQ010000210.1:4201-8461 GCA_964493965.1 uncultured Solibacteraceae bacterium | reverse complement strand
TTACGTCCGAGAGCAGGGCGAGCAGTTGGAGAAGCTCAGTAAAGACCACGAGGAGTTGCTGAAACTGCGGTGCCAGCTCGCAGAGCAACAAGCGCCGCCTCCGGCGGTGTGACCCGTGCTGACCGGGCGCGGAGTTGACGGCGAAGGGCACAACCTACGATCGGATGTACAATCGATCCTGGCCTGAAGCGAGCACGGAAACCCTGAATCCAGGTGCGCCATCGCTGGAAGGCGCCAGGGAGTGCAAAGTGGCTTATTGTGCCAGCTGCGGGAACAAAGTGGACCCCGACGACGTTTTCTGCACGAACTGCGGCACCCGCCGGCTTCAGTCTTCCAACTC
The DNA here is from genome assembly GCA_964493965.1 of uncultured Solibacteraceae bacterium. Taxonomy (GTDB): domain Bacteria; phylum Acidobacteriota; class Terriglobia; order Bryobacterales; family Bryobacteraceae; genus DASWZN01. Next base: position 8,121 of record CAZBQQ010000210.1, on the reverse strand, counting down.
TAGACCAGCCGCCGACGACAAGGCTAACGAAGCCAGGTCAAAGGGCCCCGCAGTGGAGGACACCAACGATCCGGCAATGCTTGCAGAGCTTGCGCAATCCGGCCCGAGTGTGTTCGTGCGCTGGGACGCGGTGCGCAGATTGACGGACGAGACCCTTCTCGCGCGGATCGCTCTGAGCGGCCCCGAGGACACGGGTGGCGACGCAGCAAGGAAGCTCACGGATGAAAAGCTGCTCACGGAGATAGCGAGGGTTGCCTCCTCCGGTAACGTGCGCGGTGTGGCCGTGCAGAGACTCCTTTCCCTTCCAGGGGCTCTCGATAGGCTTCAAGATGAGACACTCCTCCTCGCGATCGCCAGGACCGACAAAGATTGGAAGATACGCGGGGCGGCGACCAGCAAGCTCACCGACCAGGCCCTACTCGCCCAGATGGCCAGGAGTGATAAGGACCACGGCGTGCGGGTAGCCGCGGCCCTGGCACTTACCGATCAGCGAGCGCTTGCCGAGGTTGCCCGCCTGGCGCCCGCGGGTGAAGAGCAATTCGACTCCGAAGGGTCCAGGGGGTTTGCCGGGGACGCAGCCGAGGCGGCAACCCAGAAGCTCACCGATCAGAAATTACTTACGGAGATCGCCAAGAGCGATAGGAGCGACTCCGTGCGTCTGTGCGCGATTGAGAGACTCACCGACGAAGTCATTCTCGCCGAAATCGCCGAGACCGACAAGAAGCCGGAGATACGCGGGGCCGCGACGAGCAGGCTCACCGACCAAGCCCTGCTCGCCAGGATCGTCAAGACCGACAAGGATCCGGACGTGCGCGGGCAAGCGGTGAGGAAACTGACCGGCCAAGCCGTGCTCGCCGCGATCGCCAAGACCGATCAGAACAGGTACGTGCGCATGGAGGCAACGAGCAAGCTCACCAACCAGGCTCTCCTCGCCAAGATCGCCACAACCGACAAGGATTTGGAGATGCGCGAGGCGGCGACGAGCGCGCTCACCGACCAGCCCGTGCTCGCCAAGATCGCTAAGGCCGACCCGATTGAGAACTTGCGCAAGGCGGCGACGAGAAGGCTCACCGACCAGGCCCTGCTCGCCGAGATCGCCAGGACCGACGGCAGCCAATGGGTACGCATCGAAGCGACGCAGAGGCTCACCGACCAGGCTGTCCTCGCGCAGATCGCCAAAAGCGACAAGGCTCAGTATGTGCGCGAATACGCCCAGGCCACAATCAACAGGCTTGCGCAACCGCTGGCTTGAACTGCTTTCAATCCATCTTCACCGCAACAGCATAGCCGACTCGGGCGCAACCCCGAGAATCAGGTCGGCGCCGGTGTCGCTGGCGCTCATCACGGGGGTCTGGCCCACCTTCCGCTCGGCCTGGGCGGTGTCGGACACCTGCTGGCGGACGGACTCGTAGATCTTTGTCAGCGGCAGGGTGCCTCCTCCCTGCTTGAGCGCCTGAATCAAGTAGTAGGTGAAGTAACCGTTCTTGAACCGGTCGCTTTCCCAGGAAACCTCATCCACCTTGCTTGACGAAATGATCACCCGGCCCACGCCCTGGCGGATGCGATCGAGAGTGGCGGGGGAGGCAGCCGCCGCGAGGCCTGCCGCGCCCGATGCGTCCATCGCGCCTCCGCTGTGGCACACATCCAGAAACACCGCGGCCTTGCGGGCCTTCATGCGGGTGCGCACCACGTCCGCTACCTCCACCATGGGCAGCGCGGTCGCGTACAACGTGTCGGGGTTGGAGACGTCGGTGTCGTAGGTCAGGATGTAGTTCACGCCCGCGATGTCCTTCTCGCGCTTCGAGCCGTGCGTCGCAAGGTAGACCACCGCCAGATCGCCGGGCGCCGCGGTGCGCGCCAGCCAGTTCAGTTCGGTCTTGATTCTGACCGTGGTGGCGTTCTCGTCGGTGATGACGTGAACGTGGTCGGCCGGAAAGCGGCCATAGCGGCTGTCGGCCAGCATCGCGGCGAAGTCCTGCGCGTCCTTGGTGGTGTAGGGAAGCAGCTTGAGACGGCGATCGCGGAACTGGCTCACGCCAATCACCACCGCCCACTTCGAGCGCACCACCGGAGTGAAGCGCTCGCCCGGCTCCGGCCTGGTGGAGGGAGTGAAGGGATCGGCCGCCTGATCGAGTGCCTCCGAGCCCACGAATTTCGCTTTGCGCAAGGCGTAGTCGGCCTGCGTCCCGCGGCCCAGTTTGCGCTCGAACAGCGACCGGTAATACCAGGCGTCGCCCAGTTCGGGGCATTCCTCGCTGGCGTGCTTCAGGAGTTGGAGCGCGTCTTCCAGATCGGAAGAGGTGTTGGCGGGACTGATGCGCTCCAGAGCGCGAACCACCATATCCTTGGCCGCGCCGCAAAGCTCCTCGGCGCAGGCCCACGGTGCGGTAACCAGCAGGACGACGGCGAGCGCAGCGAAGCGCATCATGGCCTGGCTATCTGCGTGGTCGCGGTGCTGTGGGTCACGCGGTGGGCGGGTGCGGGCTTTGACTTGTCGCGCATGGCCGCAATCACCCGGTTGCTGACGCCCTCCTTGGCCAGTTGCACCTGGGCATCCACGCTCAGATCGAAGCTGGCGTGGTGCGCGTCCCGAATGGTGGCCAGGATATTGTCCTCGCTGAGACCGGCCTTGGACATCTGCGCCACCTGATCGTTGGTGAGCGCTCCGGCCGGGGCGCTGGCCCCGCTCGCGCCACCCGCGGCCGGCGCGGAATTGTGCGCGGTCTCAATTTGAGACAGCTTCCGGTAGTGCGCGATAGCGGTGCGAATGCGGTTCTGCGGCTCCAGGAAGTACTTCTCGGCAGGCTGCCCGTCGACGGCCCGGCCATAGCTGATGGCCGCCTGATCGAAGAACTTGGTCGCCGTCTTGGGGTCTTCGGCGTGGTAAGCCATCGCTTCATAGGCCACCCCGATGTTATAGGTGCGATAGGCATCCTCCGCCGGGTCCAGTGGCTTCATGGTCTCCAGAGACTCGAGCATCTTGGCCCACAGGCCGGCCTCGGCGAAGCGATTGGCGTCGTCGAGATCCCCGCGCGCCAGAAGCACCTCCACCCGTTGCTCGGTGTTCACCAGGCGCTCGGCGATCTGCGCTGCCGCGCGTTCGATGAGCTTCTGGCGGACGCTGTCCACGGTTGGTGGGGCGTCTTCGTCCACCGACTTCCCCGGCGTCAACTTGTGTATCGGCGCCTTCACCATGCTGGTGAATGACTTGTGGGAGGTCTGGTCGCCCTGCTGGTCGTATTCCTCGGCGAACTTGGCGGTTACGTTCTCGGAGTCGAGCACTTTTCCGCGCGAGGTCTTGGCCTGGTAGGCCACCACCAGCGTGCCGGTCACTTCGTAGTACACCTGCGGCTTGCCGCCTTTTTTGGCCGGCACCATCGAGGGCCGTGTAATCTGCCGGGCCGCCGGAATGGAGAAGTCCGTGATGGCGCAGGCAACGATCGCCGAGGGGTGCTCCTTGTCAATGGAGAGGTGCGCCGAGTCGCCCGCGAGCAGTGCGGTCTCGAGGGTGGCCGCCAGTGCCGGCGCCACGTCCTTGTAGAGCGGATTGACGGCGGTCACCTTGACATCCAGCGTGCCGGACGGGAGCGACACAATGGGCGGAAGCTTGCGCAGCAGCGTGACTTTCTTCTTGATCTTGCCGAACCCCTGCGCGCCCAGCGCCGCGGAGATAGCGATCCCGATTACCGCAATGTAGAAGACACGCCGGCCCATGGCAGAGCCCTCCTGTGATGACCTATACCCGTTAGATGCGCGAGCGGCGTTCAGGATGCCAGGGCCAGGGCCACCGTCGTCATTTCCTGGACGCCCCCGGCCGCCTCGAGTGCCGTAAGGAGCTCCGATTCCAAGCCGTCGGGGTCGATCTCGACTTCGCAGGCAGCGATCTCGTCGTCGGTGGCGCCGTGAAAGCAGAGCTCGCA
>CAZBQQ010000210.1:0-4101 GCA_964493965.1 uncultured Solibacteraceae bacterium | reverse complement strand
GCCAGCGCGGCGTCCACGATCTGAACCAGGGCGGCGTCGCCCGCATCGAGGTGCATCACTCGCAGGATAGCGCGCCGCGGCTGTTACAATGAGACGAATGGCGCTTCATACACGGCGCGCCACCGCGGTTGCCGACGTCGGAGGGGTTAAGATCGGGTCGGGCTATCCGGTGGTGGTGCAGTCGATGACCAACACAGATACGGCCGATGTGCAGGCCACCGTCGATCAGACGCTGGCGCTGGCGCGCGCGGGCTCGGAACTCGTGCGCGTTACGGTGAACACCGAGGAAGCCGCCCGCGCGGTTCCTGAAATCGTGGAGCGGACCGGCGTTCCGATCATCGGCGACTTTCACTACAACGGCCACATCCTCCTCAAGAAGTACCCGGAGTGCGCGCGGGCCCTGGCGAAATACCGCATCAACCCCGGGAACGTGAACATCGGGCGAAAGCACGACGACAACTTCCGCACCATGATAGAAGTCGCCGTCGAATATGGCCGCCCAGTGCGCATCGGCGTCAACTGGGGATCGCTCGACCAGACGCTGCTGGCGCGCAAGATGGACGAAAACGCGCGCGCGGCGGAGCCGAAGGACGCGCGAGGCGTGATGATCGAGGCCATGGTGGCGAGCGCCATCGAATCGGCCGGCGCGGCGGAGAAGTACGGTCTGGGGCACGACAGGATCATTCTGAGCGCGAAGGTCAGCGGGGTTCAGGACCTGGTGGAGGTCTACCGCGCGCTGGCCGCGGAATGCGATTATCCGCTGCACCTCGGGCTCACCGAGGCGGGACTCGGCGCCAAGGGCATCGTGGCCACAACGGCCGCGCTCTCGATCCTGCTTCAGGAAGGGATCGGCGACACCATACGCGCGTCGCTGACGCCCGCGCCGAACGGGGATCGCACCGAAGAGGTGCTGGTCTCGCAGCAGGTTCTTCAATCGCTCGGAATCCGCAGCTTCACACCGCAGGTGACCGCGTGTCCCGGCTGCGGACGCACCACCAGCACCTTCTTCCAGGAGATGGCGGGGCAAATACAGACCTACCTGCGGGAGCGTATGCCGGTGTGGAAGGGCGCGCACCCGGGCATCGAGGAGATGCGCGTGGCGGTGATGGGCTGCATCGTGAACGGGCCGGGTGAATCGAAACACGCCGATATCGGCATTTCCCTGCCCGGCACGGCGGAGGATCCGAAGGCGCCGGTGTACGTCGACGGGCGGCTGCTGACGACGCTCAAGGGAGACCGGATCGTCCCTGAGTTCGTGGCGATTCTGGAAGACTACGTGACCCGGAGGTACAACGGCACCTCGAACTGAGTGGGGCGGAGGCGGGTCTGGAGACCCGCTGCAGGACTGGAGTCCTGCCCCACACCCCTAGCTCATGCCCAGATACTTCACTCTCGCGGAGGCGCAGGCGCTGATTCCGGCGCTCGAAGAACGGCTGCAGCGGGCGATTTCGTTGAAGGCCGTGGCGGCCGAGGCGGCGGGCGAACTGGGAGCCGAATCGGAACGGGTCCGGCTGGCCGGAGGCGCGCAGGTGGACCGCCGGAAGTTGCTCGACGCCGTCTCACGCCGCGACACCGCCACCGCCCATCTGCGCGATGTGCTGGAATCCATCCACGAGACCGGGTGCCAGGTGAAGGACCTGGACGTGGGCCTGCTGGACTTTCCTACCTTGTTCCGCGGCGAAGAAGTGTGCCTGTGCTGGAAGCTGGGCGAGCGCGAAATCCGGTACTGGCACGGGACCCAGGAGGGCTTCCGCGGACGCAGGCCCATCGACCAGGATTTTCTCGAGCACCATCTTGGCGACTCGTGAAAAGCCTCCGTATAGTACACTATCCTAGAGCCGTGGTTTTTGAAGGTCCCGTGCTGCGCTCGGTAAAGGTTCGCGGGAGCGCCGCGGGTTCCGCCTCATGCTACTAGCCAGAGAATTTGTCGCCTATCTGTCGCGCGAGTTGGTCAAGAAGCTGACGCCCACATTGATTGAAACCGTCGAACCGCAGGTGGTCGGCGAACTCCTCAACGGCATCATCACCGAGGAACTGCAGGTGGAAGACCGCCTGAACGACGAGGTGCGCGAGATCCTGGCCCAGTATGCCGACTACATGCGGAAGAACGACGTCAGCTACCAGGAGATGTTCCGCCGCATCAAGAACACGCTGATCACGCAGCGCAAGGTGATCCGCGCGGCCGGCCGCGACACGGGCGACAGCATGAAGCTATCGCGCGACAAGGTGATCGAGATGTCGCACAAGATCGTGTCCGCGCTGCGGAAAGCCCGGCAGGTGCGCCTGAAGAAGCAACCCAACGAAGTGCGCCTCGAGATCGTCAAGCTGATCACCGAGTTGCTGCTGACCGAGGACAAGGTCGACCGCGCCGCCCGGACCAAGATCCGCTCGCAGAAGCGCGAGATCCCCGAGGGCAGCGAAGAGTGGGACATCCTGCTGCGCCGGTACTACCAGGAAGAGCTCAAGAAGCTGGGCATCGATCTGGCGAGATGAATCAGCCATCAGCTGTCAGCGATCAGCTTTCAGCTAAAACAGTCATTGTCGTCGCCGGAAGCCTCAACATGGATTTCGTGGTGAGGGTGGAACGCCTGCCGGCTGCGGGCGAGACGATCCTGGGCCGCGATTTTCAGATGATTCCCGGCGGGAAGGGCGCCAACCAGGCCTATGCGGCGGCGCACTTGGCGGGGCCACGGATCGCGGTCCGCATGGCCGGCCGCGTCGGTTACGACCTGTTCGCCGATCACCTGAAGGCCAGCCTCGCGGCCGCGGGCGCGGACACCAGCGCGATCATAGGAACCAAGTCCGCCGCCACCGGCGTGGCGCTGATCTGGGTGGATGCGCACGGGCAGAACTCGATCGTGGTGGCTTCGGGCGCGAACCACGCCTTCGCCGCTGCGGACGTCGCGGGCTTGCGGCGCACGCTGCACGGCGCCGCGTTTCTCCTGGCGCAACTCGAAACACCGCTCGATACGGTGCGAGCGCTCCTGGCGCTGGCCCGCGAGGAAGGGGCGCGCACGATCCTCGATCCCGCGCCGGCGCGGCCGCTCTCGCGCGAGATGCTCGCTGCGGTGGATATCCTGACGCCCAACGAAGGCGAGGCGCTAGTCCTGCTGGGACGTCCTCCCGCGCGTGTGCCGGCGGCGGAAGCTCCCGCTCTGGCGGCCGCCCTGCGGGGCCTGGGAGCGAGAGCGGTCCTGCTCAAGCTAGGCGACCAGGGATGTTTCTACGACGACGGCGAGCAGCCGCTGTACCAGCCGGCATTCCAGGTCGCGGTTACGGATTCCACCGCCGCCGGCGATGCGTTCAACGGCGCGCTGGCCGTGGCCCTGGCGGACGAAAAGCCGGTGCCCGACGCGCTGCGCTTCGCCAGTGCCGCCGCCGCTATCTCGGTGACGCGCTCCGGCGCGCAGTCCTCCATGCCCACGCGCGCCGAGGTCGAGAGTTTTCTGCTCAGAACGTCACGCCCAGCATGAAATCCCACTGATCGGGATTGGAGCGGAACGCCGAGCCTGGATCCCGAAACGAGTCCCACCCCCAACGGGTGTACCGGATTTCCGGCGCCACGTGTTTGAATAGCTGAAGCCCGGCGACGGCCGTGAAGCCGGTGACGAACCGGTCGTTCAATTCCGATGGTGAGCCGGTGGTGGTTAGCGCGTTTCCCGTGAAGAAGGTCGTCACCTGGTGCACATTGGTGAGGCCGCGGAACGTGGCGCCCCCGCCCACATAAGGACGGACGGGGCCCATCGGCGCGAACCTCCACTTCACCAGAAGCGGGACGTCCCAGGCGTTCGAGGTGGTGGCATTGTGCTCAAACGTGCTCAGGTTCGAGTTCGATTCGAAGTCCAGGCGCCGGTAAAGCGCGTCCACTTCGACGGCGAAGCCCGCCGGCAGATTCACGTCGAACTCCGGCCCCACCACGAACCGCTTGGTGTTGCTCAAGTAATTGATTTGTCCGGTGGTGGCCGTGTTGAAGGCGTCGTTTAGAGGCACTCCTCCCTTGATGCCGAAAGAGAAGAGGTCGCCCGAAAAAGCAAACGGGGCCGCGAACAGAAGCCCCAGTGTTCCCAGAAGCAGTCTTCTCATACTTGTGAGACGTGTGCG
>CAZBQQ010000209.1:7373-8471 GCA_964493965.1 uncultured Solibacteraceae bacterium | reverse complement strand
GTCCGGACGGCAACCCCCACCAGTGAGGAGGTGATTCGACATTGGCTGAAGTCACCGTTCAAGACGGCGAGACCGTCGAGAGCGCGCTGCGCCGCTTCAAGCGCAAGGTCCAGCAAGAGGACATCATCAAGGAGATCAAGCGTCACTCCTATTACCTCAAGCCTGGCGAGAAGAGGCGCGTCAAAGCAGCCCTGGCCCGCAAGCGGAATCGGAAGAAGCAAGCCAGGATCGTCGAATAACCTCCCGCTGGTCCGGCCGGCGCCAGATCGAAGCGCGCTGGCCGGATCGGAGCGGGTCATTCCCCCACCGGCTATACTCGATCAGGGTACCCCCAAGTGAAGATCGTCATTGACACCGAAGACGGGTCGATCCGCGTCAGCGCGCCTGGCGGCGGTTCGGTGTGTCCCCTCTACAGCCGGGAGGGTTTCGCCATTCTCTCTCGGGAGTGGCTCAAGGTGGGCTGGAACCTGGACCACTGGCGGGGCTTCTCGTGGCTGGGATTTCAACTGCAGCAGTTGCCCGAGGACGTCCTGCGGCTTCAGGAGGTCGTCTGCCGCCTGAAGCCCGACGTGATCGTGGAAACCGGCGTCTTCGAGGGCGGAAGCAGTATCCTTTTCGCCAGCCTGTGCGAGCTGAACGGCAAAGGCCGCGTGGTATCGGTGGAACTGGAGGTGCGGCCCGGCCTGCGGGAATCCCTCGCCGCGCATCCGCTCGGCCGCCGCATAACGCTGGTCGAAGGCGACTCGTGCTCTCCTCAGGTCTTCGAGCGCGTCGCGCGGGAGGCTTCCGGCGCCGGCACGGTGCTGGTCTTCCTGGACAGCGACCATCGCAAGGCGCACGTCGCGGCCGAACTCGCGCTCTATTCGCCGCTGGTCACTGAGGGATCCTACATCGTCGCGGCCGACGGCGTCATGCGTGTCCTGGCTGAGACGCCGCATGGCGAAGCTTCCTGGGCGGAAGACAACCCAGCCGCCGCGGCTCGCGAATTCGCCGGCGCGCACCCGGAATTCGTCCTGGAGCGCCCCGCGCCTCTGTTCGCCACCGAAGCGGATAGCGGCGAGCTGACCTACTTCCCGGACGCCTGGCTCCAGCGCACCG
>CAZBQQ010000209.1:1724-7273 GCA_964493965.1 uncultured Solibacteraceae bacterium | reverse complement strand
CAGGTTGACAACTGTTGACAACCTGCCCACAACCGGTTGGTACCCTGGAAGGAGCATGGACAACCCCCTCTTCAGCCTCGATTTCCCAATTCCGTTCGACCGGATCCAGGCCGAGCATGTCCAGCCCGCGATCGGCGCGCTGCTCGACTCCACCCGCCGGCGCATCGATGCGCTCGCCGGGCTTCCCGTCCCGCCGGATTTCGAGAACACGATGCGGCCCCTCGACGAGCTGACCGAACCGCTGGACCGGGCCATGACGGTGGTGAAGCACCTGGAGTCCGTCGCCACCCATCCCGATCTGCGCGCGGCGGTCAACGCCGTAGAGCCCGAAGTCAGTAAGCTGCATTCCTCCATCCCGCTCAACGAAGGCTTGTGGCAGGTGCTCAAACGCTACGCCGGCACCGAGGAAGCCAGCCGCCTGGAGGGAACCCGGCGGCGTTTCGTCCGCAAGACGGTGGACGATTTCAGGCGGCACGGCGCGGACCTGGACCCCGAGGGTAAAGCGCGGCTGGCGGCCATCGATGTCGAATTGAGCACCCTCACCACCAAGTTCTCCGAGAACGTGCTCGATTCCACCAACGCCTTCGATCTGGTCATCGCCGACGAGCGAGGCCTCGCGGGATTGCCGGAGAGCGCGATCGGGGCGGCGCGCGAGAGCGCCGAACGCAAGGGCGTGGCCGGCTGGCGCTTCACGCTGCAAGGGCCCAGTTACGCGCCGCTGATGATGTACCTCTCCGACGCCGCGGTCCGCGAGCGGGCCTATCGGGCGTTTGTCACGCGGTCGGTGGCGGACGGCTTCGACAACCGCCCGCTGGTCTCTCGGATCCTCGAGTTGCGCGGCGAGAAGGCACGGCTGCTCGGCTACGCCAATTTCGCGGATCTCGTTCTGGCGGACCGCATGGCCAAGACGGGAGACCGCGCCCTGGGGTTCCTGGACGGCCTGCGCGAGAAGACCGAGGCCCACTTCGGCCGAGAGAACGAAGAGCTGTTCGAGTTCCGCCGCAGCCTGGAAGGTCCCGAGGCGCCGCCTCTCAATCCTTGGGACGTCGCCTACTACGCCGAGAAGCAGCGCGCCGCGCTGTACGATTTCGACGAGGAAGAGCTGCGGCCCTATTTCCCCCTGGAGCGCGTGACCGCCGGACTGTTCGAGATCGTGCACCGGCTCTACGGTATTCGCGTGACCGAGGAGCCCGGCCTGCCCGTCTGGGATCCGGAAGCGCGGGTGTATGGCATCCGTGACAGCGACGGCGCTCTTCTCGGTTCCTTCTATGCCGACTGGTTCCCGCGCGAGAACAAGCGTGGCGGCGCCTGGATGGACGCATTTCTGACCGGGGGCCCGGGGCCTGACGGTTTCCGCCCGCACGTGGGAACCATCTGCGGGAACCTCACGCCGCCCTCCGGTGGAAGGCCCGCCTTGCTCACGCACCGCGAAGTGGAAACCATTTTCCACGAGTTCGGCCACTTGTTGCACCACTCGCTGAGCCGCGTCGAAATCCGCTCCCTGGCCGGCACCAACGTGGCTTGGGATTTTGTCGAATTGCCGTCGCAGGTCATGGAGAACTGGTGCTGGGAACGCGAAGCCCTGGACCTGTTTGCCAGCCACAACGAGACCGGCGCTGCGATTCCTGAGGACCTGTTCGCGAAGATGAAACGCGCGCGCACCTTCCGCAGTGCGAATGCCCAGATGCGCCAGCTCGGCTTCGCCTTCCTCGACCTGCGGCTGCACACGCTCTACGCGCTCGCTTCCGACGGAGACGTGGTCGAGTACAGCCGCCGGCTGCTGGGCCCGTTCTCGCCGGCGCCGCTGCCGCCGGAGCATGCAACCGTGGCCAGCTTCACGCACCTTTTCGCGAACCCGGTCGGTTACGGAGCTGGCTATTACTCCTATAAGTGGGCGGAAGTGCTGGACGCCGACGCTTTCACCCGCTTCCGGTCTCTGGGTATTCTGAGCGGCGAGGCGGGCCGCGAGTTCCGGGAGAAGATCCTGGCGCGGGGCGACAGCGAGGAGCCGTCGGTTCTTTACCGCGACTTCATGGGACGGGATCCGGATCCGGAAGCGTTATTGGAGCGCGCCGGCCTGAAATAGGGGTACTGGCCCCCTTCAGTGAGGGAGGCACAGCGTCGTACGGCCAGTACTACGCGCCTATTGATTTCAGGACCAAAGCGCCCCATAGTGGGAAACACGCTGAATCGCCATGCGAGCTGCCATATACAAACGATTACTTGATGACGGAGGGCAGGATGTCACCGAGTACACCCTCCTCCTGGCGTTTGTGGCACTCGTAAGCGCCGCCCTGTTCCTGAATGGCTCCGGAAGCATCAGCCACATCTGGACCTCGACCAATTCGGCGTTGTCCGTCGGCACCGGCAGCTAGCGGCAGCCCGCCCACCTATCCTACAATCGGACAAGAATTCCTCGGGCGCGTAGCTCAGGTGGATAGAGCATCGGCCTTCTAAGCCGAGGGTCGCAGGTTCGAGTCCTGCCGCGCCTACCAAGTTATTAGCGAATCGTCAGTGGGCTTCTGTCCGCTTGCTAACGCGCGCGGTTCCGGGCTGACGGACTGGCGCCAAACGCTACACCGCGTCGAGCGCGGCGGCACGATCGGCGTAGAAGCGGAAGACCCGATCCAGGCGCGTGACGCGAAAGCCTTCGCGTACAACCCCGCTCGCGCCCGCCATGGCCAGCGCTCCGCGTGCCTGCGTCACTTTTCCGAGGCTGGCGATCAGAACTCCGATGCCGGTGCTGTCGATATGCGTGACGGCTTCGAGGTCGACCACGATCTTGTGGACGCCCTGGGAGAGCAGCGTGACGATGAGTTCTTCGATCGCGCTGGGGTTCGCGCCCAGCATGACCTTCCCGGTGAGCGCGATGACGGCCACTCCTGGCCGGGGCTGTTCCTGTGCGATCTGAAGCGTGGCGGGCTTCATTGACTTGAAACTCCGATTATAGCCGGAGCGGAGCGGAAACGGAGCGGGCGCGCTTCGCTCACAGGCCCAGCAACTCCCGCACCCCGGCCGCCAGCGGCGGAACCGCGATGACGCCGTTGCCCCCATAGATCGTCGAGCGCCCGTCGAAGTTGAAAAACACCGCCCCGGCCTCTTCCGCGACGATTCTCGGCGCCGCGAAGTCCCAGGCCTTGCCGCTCGCCTGCATGGATACCTCGGCCCGGCCGGCAGCCACCTGCATCCCATCCTGGCAGGAGGAATAGCTGTGCACCAGCCAAAATTTTTTCGTCCATTCGAGAAGGCGCGGCGCGAATGCGAAGCCGGACATCTCATTCAGCTCGGAAACCAGCAGAACCGCCTGTGCGGCATCGTCGATCTGCGAAACGCGAATGCGGGTATCGTCGCACCATGCGCCGGCTCCGCGCGCCGCATAGTAGGTCACGTTGAGGGCCGGGAAATGGCACACGCCCACATCCACACCGTTTTCTGTTTCGAGCGCGATCAAGACCGCCCAGCCCGGCAGTCCGCGCAGGAAGTCGCGCGTGCCGTCGATGGGGTCGATGATCCAACGCCGTCCCGAAACCGGCACCTTGCTGCCGCCCTCCTCCCCTAGCAGTCCATCTCCGGGGAAGGCTTCGGAGAGGAGGCTCGAAATCAGCCGCTCGGACTCGCGGTCGGCGATGGTAACCGGCGACAGGTCCGGCTTGGTTTCCGGAGTGACCCCGTGGGACTGGTACTGTAGTGCCAGTTGTCCCGCCCGCAAGGCAGCGGTACGAGCAACCTCAATTTCCCGTTCGTAGCTCACGGAATGTTGTCCTTGCCTGCTACAGGAAATGGTACTCTAGTTGGCTGCGGATGATCTCACGTACGATGTATTCGGTCCTCGAGGAGGCCGCCGCCCGTGGCGGCGATCTCTCGGCGCTCCACCAGCCGGTTCCGGGGGCGCCCCATCGCGTCTATTCCTGGAACGAGTTTGCTGCCGCAGCCCGCGAAATCGCGGTGGCACTGCGCGGCATGGGTATCGGGAAGGGTGCAATCGTGGGGCTGGCCTCGGAGGCGCGCGCCGAGTTCTGCCTGGCCGACCTTGGCATCATGGCCAACGGCTCTATCGCAGCGGCCCTTTATACCAGCTACCCGGTCCCCGAACTGGCGCGTGAACTGCGGGCATGCGACGCGCAAGCGCTGTTCGTCGAAAACCCGACGCTGCTCAGAGCGCTGAGAGCCGATCCGCAGTTCCCGCACAACCTGCCGTCGATCCTGCTGAAAGGGACGTCCACGGGCGTCTTGACTCTGGATGACCTCAGAGCCCAGGGCCGCGCGGCCATGGAGAGCGATCCGGAACTGTTCTCGCGAATCATCGCGGAAGTCACTCCCGAAGACGGCGCCATCCTGTACCTCACTTCGGGCGCTACGGGCGAGCCGAAGATGGGGCTGATCACGCACGAGGCGCTGATCGCGAACGTGGAGATGGGTCCCGAGGTTCTCGACATCGGGCCCGCCGATTGCGTGCTCGCGTTTCTGCCGCCCGCGCACATTACGCAGCGCCTGGCCCTGCAGATGATCCCCATCCGTTGCGGCGTGCCGGTCTGGTTCGCCGAGAGTCTGATGAAGCTGCCGGACGAGTTCCTGCGCGTCAAGCCGACTATGTTTGTCGCGCCGCCGCGACTGTGGGAGCGGGTCCACGCGAGCATCCGGATGGAAGTGCGGAAGCGCGGCCGGCTGGTTGCGGCTCTGTTCGACCGCGCGGTGCGTTTGGGCTTGAGCGGTGTGCGGCTGCGGCTGGCAGGGCGCCGGCCGGGCCTGCCCACGCGCCTGGTGCTGAGCCTGTGTGACCGCGTGTTCTTCCAGAGAGTGCGCGCCAGGTTCGGCGGACGGCTGCGTATCTGCGGCTCGGGCTCGGCTCCGCTGGGCAAGGAACTCTCGGGCTTCTTCCTGGCCACCGGGATGCCGCTGATCGAAGGCTACGGCCTTACCGAGGGCGGGGTGGTCATTTTGAATCCGCCCGGCGAAACTCGTCCCGGCAGCGTGGGCAAGCCGCTACCCGGAGTTGAGATCCAGATCGCGGACGATGGCGAGTTGCTGGTGCGGGGTCCTACAATCTTCTCCGGCTATTACAAGGACCCGGCGGCGACCGCCGAGATTCTGCGCGACGGCTGGCTTCACACCGGGGATCTGGCCGAGGCCGATTCCGACGGGTACATCTACATCACCGGCCGCAAGAAGGACATCCTGATTCTCTCGAACGGCCGCAAGGTTTACCCGGCGCACATCGAGTCGCTGATGCGTCTGGATCCGATCATCAGCCAGGTGCTGCTGGTTGGGGACGGCCGGCCTTACGTTTCCGCGCTGGTGACGGTGAAGGCGGAGACGGCGCCCGCAGGCGACCGCTCGACGATCGAAGCAGCGGTGCGGCGCGTGGTGGCACGAGTCAACAGCAGCCTCGCCCCCTTCGAGCAGGTCCGCAAGTTCCACGTGCTCGACCGGGATTTCTCGATGGACGCCGGAGAGCTCACCGCCACGCTCAAAGTGCGGCGCGCGCGCGCGCTCGAAAACTTCCGCGAGAAGGTGGCGGAATGTTACTCCGGGCACGAGCAGGTGAAGTA
>CAZBQQ010000209.1:0-1624 GCA_964493965.1 uncultured Solibacteraceae bacterium | reverse complement strand
GCCACACTGCCGCCTGCCAGGATCGCACTCGTTACCAGGAACAATACGCCAGCCACTTGAGTCCCGGTCATGTCGGTCAAAAAACCAATCGCGTAAGGGCCGACGAAGCCGCCGAAGTTGGCCATCGTAATCAATCCGCATACCGCCGCGGCAACCCGGGCGCTCAGCAGCTTTGTTGGAAGCGCCCAGTAGCAGGGGTAGTAACTCATGACGCCCATCTCCGCGATCGAAAAGCCGATGACAACCACGAGTGCGCTGATGCCGGGCAACTGGCTGATCAACAGTCCGGCGGCCGCGACAAGCGCGGCAATGACGGCATGGCGCTTGTGCAGGCCGGTTCTGTCCGCGTTCCAGCCGACCACGATCATCGCCGGGATGGCGCAAATGTGCGGAATGGAGGCGACCAGGCTCAGCTGCCAGATGCTAAGGCCCGGAAGATGCTGCACCATCTTTGGCAACCAGATGTTCAGGCCGTAACTGGCGATGTTGACGAAGAAATAGGCAGACACCAGGAGCAGCACCAGACTGCCGGCGAATGCTCGCAGGATACCGGTGTCCGGATGGCCCACGTCCATGGCGCCGCCCTCGCGCTCGAGCTCGGAGTTGATCCACTGCTTTTCATCCTCGCGCAGCCACCGCGCGTCTTTCGGACGGTCCGTGAGATAGAACAAGGTGACGAATCCACAGATCAGGGCCGGCAGGCCCTCGAGAATCAGCAGCCAGCGCCAGCCGGACAATCCCAGCCAGTGCACGCCCAGGAGTGCTCCGGCAACGCCTCCGCCGATGGCGCTTGAAACAGGGACCGCCGTCATGAAGAGGGCAACCGCCTTGGCGCGGTTCCCTTGCCGGAACCAGTGCGTCAGATAGACGAGCACTGCCGGAAAGAAGCCACCCTCGGCCACCCCGAGCAGGAAGCGGATGATATTGAACTGGGTCGAGGTCCGAATGAGGCCGGTCAGCGACGCCAGCAGTCCCCACCCGATCATGATCGCGCCGATCCATATGCGCGCGCTCCGGCTGTGCGCGAGCATTGCGCCGGGAATCTCGAGCAGGCACAGGCCGAAGAACAAGATCCCCGCGCCGAATCCAAACACCTGGTTGGAGAAGTGCAGCTCCCTCGTCATGTCGAGACCCGCGAAGCCCACATTGACGCGATCAATGAAGGCGGTCATGTAGATCAGGAAGAGAAACGGAAGAAGCCGGCGAGCGATCTTGCGGGGAGCCGTTGCGGAAGGGTTCGCGAACGCGAGCGTCAAGTTGACCCCAGGCACCACTTCGATCCCGGATTCCAGCCGGCGTGGCGCGTTGATTGAGTGTACATTAGATCGCGGCGCGTTCGCCCAGCGCCAGCGGTTGCGCCGGTTCCACAGGAAGGCCCCGAGACCAACGAAGAAGACCGCGGAAACGACACTGTCGCCCGGGCGTCCGATCACAAACACGAGAGTGATCGTGGCCAGGCGCCATTGTGGCCGCGAGAATCGCCAGTCCCTGAGTTGCGTCAGCCCGGGTGCCGCTCTCGCATGGCGGCGACGGACTTCGCAACCAGGGTCCCTAACACCGTCTGGTCCACATCCGCAAGCTTCTTGATGTAGAGGCAGCCCTTGCCGGTGGTGTGCTTGCCGAG
>CAZBQQ010000208.1:3921-8492 GCA_964493965.1 uncultured Solibacteraceae bacterium | reverse complement strand
GTGGCCGACTTGAGCTGCTTGCCGGAGGCGACGAAGAAGTCGGCCTTCACCGGCCGCGCGTCGGACGCGCGCAGCCAGAGCAGGATGCGGCGATAGGTGGAACCCTTGCGCCGCGCCGTCAGCTCCAGCAGGTTGCAGTTGGCGCCGTCTACCATCTCCGTGCGCAGGAATACCGAGGTGTAGTCCGTTGCGTAGTGCGTGCGGGCCACGTCGCCGTTCGAGGCGTTGCCGCTGAGCCGCTCGAGCGGCGTGATGCGAATCGGCCGGCTGGTGTCGGGCAGGTAGATCCACATGTCGTCGCCGAGCATGAGCAGGTGCTGTCCCTTCTCTCGCGGGCTGAGGAACTCGACATAACTCTTCTCGGTCCCCTTCTGGTAGACCTCGAAGAGGTGCTCCTCGTCCACCTTGCCTTCCTCGAAGTTGCGGATGCTGACGCGGACCACGAAGGAGTCCCAGCCGTTCCGCAGCGAGTCGAACTGCTTGAGCAGAGCGTCGGGATCGGGACCGGCGGCGGACGCGGCCGCCGCCAACAGCAGGATCGGGAATGCGATGCGTAACATGTTGTTCCTCCTTGACCACAGCACCGAACCACGAGCGCGAGCGAGTGGACCCTAGACGTGGGACAGAGCCTCCACCACTTTGAGCCGTGATGCACGCCACGCGGGAGGAATCGACGCCGCCGCCAGCGTCAGCACCACCAGGATCGAGGCCAGCACCATGTATTCCGGAACGTAGAAGATGCGCAGCGGGAAGCCCGTGCTGTTGCCGGGAGGCGGGGGCAGTTGGATGTGCGCCCGGTTGAGAATCGCGGCGATCCCATTGCCCGCCAGAAGGCCGGCCGCGGCTCCCAGAACACCGGTCAGGACGCCCTCGAGGACGAACAGCGCAACCACCCAGCCCCGCGGCGTGCCCATCGCCAGCATGGTGCCCACTTCGCGCGTGCGCTCGAACATCGCCATCATCATCGTGTTGGAGCTGGACATCACCACCATGAAGAAGATGATCACGCCCATGAAGGCCAGAATTCCGCCGAACATCAGCACGATCTGCTTGTACATGGGCGAAAGCTCCTGCCAGTCTTTGAGGATCACCTTGGGTTCGGAGCCCGCCAGGCGCGCGGTGAGAACGGCGCGCACCGCTTTGGTGTTGTCGGTGTTGTCGAGGCCCACCACCAGCTTGGTGACGCGGTCGGTCTGAAGCAGGCGCTGCGCCGCGGGCAGGGTCATCTGAAGCAGCCGGTCGTCCAGCTCCTTGAAATGCGTGGTGATGACTCCCACCACGTCCACGTCGATTCCGTTGAGCGCGCCATCGGCGGTGACCGCCAGCAGCGTGAGCCCATCGCCGGGCTTGACGTTCATCGAGCGCGCCAGGCCCGCACCCACGATGACCTCGCTCTCGCTGCCCTCCAGGTTGAACCAGCGGCCCTTGAGGATGTCGGGCACGAAGTGCATCTTCCGTTCCGCGGCCGGCACGACCGCCGTCCCCATGTAGGTGCCGGATTTCTGGCCGTTCGAAACCATGCCGTAGAACTCGATGCGCGGCGCGACGCCGGTGACGTGCGGCGTGGCCTGCGCAATCTTGCGGACATTCTCGAAGCCGACCAGCCCGTTTTCGAGCACGCGCGTCTCGTCGTGGTCGAAATAGCGGGCGTTGAAGATCTGCAGGTGGCCGAGTCCGTTGCGGATGGTGGTCTCGCGGAATCCCCAGAAGATGTACGAGAAGTAGCCGCCAGCGAGCAGCAGAGCCGAAACGCCGCCGGCCACCACCAGCAGCATCATCAGCGTTCGGCGCCGGCTGCGGAAGATGTTCCTAAAGGCGAGCGAAAGAAAGGTTCTCATTGCCGGTCTCCTTGGTGCTGTCGGTGACGATGCGGCCGTCGCAGAGGCGGATCACGCGGTCCGCGTGATCGAGCAGCCTCTGATCGTGCGTGGCGAACAGGAAGGTCACGCCCAACTGGCGGTTGAGCGCCCGCATCAGGTCGATCAACTGCGTGGCGTTGTTGGTGTCGAGATTGGCGGTGGGCTCGTCGGCGAGCACCAGCGCGGGGCGGTGGACGATGGCGCGGGCCACGGCCACCCGCTGCCGTTCGCCTCCCGAGAGCAGATCGGGGCGATGGCCGGCGCGTGCGGCGAGGCCGACGCTTTCGAGAGCCTCTCGGGTGCGCGCGCGCCGCTCCGGCCCCGCCACGCGTTGCAGGAGCAGCGGGTACTCCACGTTCTCGAAGGCGGTGAACACGGGGATAAGGTTGAAGGTCTGGAACACGAAGCCGATCTTGCGGCGCCGCAATTCGGAGAGCTGGGCGGGACTGAGCCGGCGTGTTTCGACCTCGTCGATTCGGATGGAGCCGCTGGTGGGCTGGTCGATGCAACCGATCAGGTTGAGCAGCGTCGATTTGCCGCTGCCGCTCGGTCCGGCGGCGGCCACGAATTCGCCCGCATCCAGGCTGAGCGAGATGCCGTCGAGCGCGCTGACGAACTGGTGGTCCATCGGAAACCGCCGGCTCACATTCTCAAGTGCAACCATCTGGAACTCCCTTCAATGCGAGAGTAAGGCCGGCGGGGCGGGGGAGGGTTCGGAATCAGACGAAGGGCAGAATTCCCGGATCAGGGGCGCAAAACCGGGGACCGTGGCAGCCGGGCGCCGGTTCGCAACCGGCGCGCAGGATGCCATCCTGCCCCACAATCCTGTTAGCAGAGGGTTAGGGGTGGGTTGGCAGGTTGGGGCGTGCCTACCCGGCGTCCTTGAGCATGAAGATGATGTCGGCGATGGCATCCCACGGAATGCAGTGGGTGTATTCCGTCATCCCGAGGCTCTTGTGGAGCACCAGAAAGTCGGGGTCCGAGACGTCAAGATCCACCTCGTGTCCGCCGCGTGTGGCCACGTCCTGGCGGTCCATGGTGGGCGGCGGCGTCGGCGCGTCGCCGTTCCCGAGCACGACCCAGACGTATCCGCCGCGCCGGGTCCTGTATACAGGTTCCGACTTCCCTGGAACCTCGAAGGCGTCCATGTTGGCGGAGATCATTTTCTCCCAAGTGGATCGCATTAGCCATCGACCTCCCGGTTGTGGGCGTGGATCTGCAGCACTCATTATCCTCGAAAACCGCGGAGGGGGGTACGGAAAGAGGTGCTGGCGTGGCGTTTTCGGCGCTAGAAGAGGAGCCGGCCGCTCTGCCACGCCAGAAACGCAAAGGTGAGGGCGAGAACGATGAGGATTCCGGCAACCACGCGATTATCCAGGCGGTACAGGCGGCTGGAGTTAGGGGCCTCCGACGGCCTCTTAGCGCGCCACACCAGGAAAGCCAGGACCAGGCAACCTAGCGAAAGGACGGCCATCGAAAACTCCTTGCCCCGTGCCGTCAGCCCGCCATGGACACGGAGCAACGATATTCTAGCGCATTCTCGACGATCCGCTGCATCAGGCGGGGCTCGAAGGGCGCGGCGCAATAGTCGCAAGCTCCGGCATCCATCGCATCGAGCCAATCGCCGGTCTCGGGCAGACGGCTCGCCACGACCACTGGAATGGTGTGCCCGCGGTGGCGCAGGTCATGAAGGATCGTTTGGTATTGCTCGCGGCCGGTCCCGCAGAAGACGAGGTCCGCTCCCACGCGTCCGATGGTTGCCAGGCAGTCTGCCGCGCAGGTAAACGCTTCCGCGAGAACGCTGTGCCGCAGGTCCCGGAGAGACCGTCCGAGTTCGCTAGCCAGCGGCTCGTCCAGACCGACTATCAGAATGTTTGCCCGCAAATGACCTCCGTGTTCGCTCGGTTCCACGACGCATCTCCAGCCTACGCGGCCAGTATTGCTCCGTGATTACATATCGGCGAAGAGACGGTTCTCCTTTAGCGGGCGCCTTTCAACGGCCTCTTAATCCTGCTGTAACGCTACTGCAACAGATCTCGGATAACCTTGTGTTGAATCAGTTTGATCGGAGAGGCATTGCTATGAAGAAAGTAGCGGTGATTGAGGATGATACCGACCTCCTCACACTGCTGAAATACAACCTGGAGCGGGAGCCGTTCCGGGTCGTGACCGCCAGCAAGGGCGACGGCGCCATCGAATGGTGCCTGCGCGAACGGCCCGACCTTATCCTGCTCGATATCATGCTGCCGGACTGCGACGGGCTTCAGATCTGCAAGCTCCTGCGCCAGCACCGGCAACTGGCTGCTACGCCGATCGTCTTTCTTACGGCCAAGGCCTCCGAGGCCGACCGCGTTGTCGGACTCGAGGTGGGCGCGAACGACTACATCGTGAAGCCCTTCTTCATGGGCGAGGTGCTGGCGCGCATCCGGGTTCAGCTGAGGCCTCGTAACGAGCTGCCCGTGGCTCTCAAGGCGGGCGGAATCGAGCTCGATCCGGTAGCCTGTAAGGCGCGGCGCAACGGCAACGATCTCGACCTCACGGCCACCGAGTTCCGGCTGCTCGAGGTCCTCATGGCCCGTCCCGGCGTCGTCTTCGCCCGGAGCCAACTGCTGGACGCCGTATGGGGCTACGACCGCGCCGTCAACGAGCGCGCCGTGGACGTCTACATTCTTCGCCTGCGCCAGAAGATCGAGGACGATCCCGCCGACCCCC
>CAZBQQ010000208.1:0-3821 GCA_964493965.1 uncultured Solibacteraceae bacterium | reverse complement strand
GTATGAAGGCCGCTCCGTTCCTGCTCCTGTTTTGGGCGGCGTCCGCCTGGGCGCAGCCGTCCCGCGCCGCCGACGAATTCCAGACCTCCGCCGGCGTCGTAAAGATCACTCCCATACACCACGCCAGCCTGATGATTCAAGGCGGCGGCGTGGTCATTCACGTCGACCCTTTCCATGAGGGCGACTATACCGGCCTGCCCATGGCCGACCTGGTCCTGATCACGCACGATCACTTCGATCACATGGACGCGAAGGCCCTGGCGCTGGTGCGCAACTCGAAAACGGTGGTGATGGCGCCCGCAGCGGTGGCCGCTTCGATCAACGGCGTGACCGTCCTCGCGAACAGCGACGCGCGCGATTTCGGCGCATGGAAGATCGAGGCCGTGCCCGCCTACAACCTGGTGCGCGGGCCGGCCGCGGGCCAGTTGTTCCATCCCAAGGGCCGCGGCAACGGCTACGTGCTCACCTACGGCGGCAAACGCTTCTACTTCTCGGGAGACACCGAGGGCGTCCCCGAGATGCGCGCCCTGAAGGACATCGACGTGGCCTACGTGTGCATGAACCTGCCCTACACCATGCCTCCGGACGAGGCCGCCGCCGCGGTGCGCGCGTTCAAACCGCGCGTGGTGATTCCTTACCACTACCGTAATTCGGATCTCGGCGTGTTCCAGAAGGCGCTGGACGGGTCGGGCGTCGAGGTCCGCATCCGCGACTTCTATCGCTGAAGCCGGGGCCGGATGGTTCCGCTGTAGCCTCGGTCTTTGAACGTCAACTCGATGATGCCGGTCCGGCCGGCGCGCTGTTCGTCTATCTCGCCGCCGAGCGAGTACCGGCCTTGCGGCTTCAGACCCACCAGGAAGATGAGGTTCGCCGGGTTCTCGATCGTGACGGAGCTTGCATTGCCCGCGACCGCAACCAGCGCGCGATCGAAGTCGAGCAGCTTGGGGGACGCGAGATCGATCGCCCGCGGTTGTCCATTCGAGAGCGTCTGGAGCTTTCCGCCGAAGAAGCCGGCCCAACGCGCGTCATCATCCCAACTGGAGCGGATGAAGAACTGCCCAAGTACGCTGTCATGAACCGCTCGCGGCGCGTGGTAGTAGCTCAGGCCCGGCTGGTACGGATTCGCCCACAGAAACTCGTAGGGAGCGCCGAAGGAGCCGTGCATGGAGAAGAGGTCGTGCAGCAGCCAGCCCTGCAAATACTGGTAGCCGAGTGAGGTGGTGTCATACGCGGCCATGGCGAAATCCGCCGCGCGCGCGCACTCGGCCGCATGCAGATCGAACTGGCCGCTCGCGCTCGCCGGCACACGGTACTCGTTCTCCGGAGCCTGGTAGGGCGCGGGATAGTAGCTCAGCAACTCCACCGCGGGCAGCTGGCTGAAGTACTCGCGCGCGGACTCGCGCAGATCGATGCCCAGGTTGTCGCGTACGGCGTGCAGCAGCTCGAAGAGCGCGTAGCGGCTTGCGCGCGGCAGAACGTCGTCCCCGTTAGAGAGCGCGGGCACCACCGCGCGGCCCCACCAGATCTCGACGATCCGGCGCAGCTCGCGCTCCGAGACCTGGGGCGTGGTGCCCGCCAGCGCGATGGCCGCGAACGTGCGGGAGCGCGCCTCCTCGACCCCGGCGGTAGCGGGACGCGCGAGGGCTTGTTCCAGTTTGGCCGCGAGTGCCGCGGATTCCGGTTCGGTTAGAGCGCTCTGGCACCAGTCGAAAACAAGCGCGAGCTGGCGCAGATCGGCTCCCTCGCCCAGCGCCCAGGCAATCGCGCGCCGCGCCGCCTCTTGGTCTCCAGCGATCTGAAAATAAAGCGCATCCGAGAAAGCTCGCTCGGGCATGACGGCCTTGCCGGTGATGAGGGACGCGAACTGCCGCCAGCGCGGAGACTGCCGTTCGCGCTCGCGTTTCAGGAGCCGCAAACGGGCCGGCGCCAGCAGCAGAGAGGGATGCTGGCCGGGCGTCTGGTAGTCGGGAGACTGCCCCGCGGCTGCGGCGACTGCGCCGGTCAAGGCCAGAAAGAGGTTCAGGATCTTGCTTCGCATTCGGCTTGGCGGGCCCGGGGCGCCACGGCATCAGCCGGCGACAACGTTATGGTACTCGGGACCTGCAAATCATTTTCACATGCTCAACCCATTCCCGTTGCGCCCACTCTTATGCTATAAATAGGGACGAATTGGTGAAAGCAGCTCTTTGAAACCTGCCCTCTGCTGCAACAGGCAAGAAGCTGTGAGCGGGCGTTGGAGTTGAGACAACGTGCTTGCGGGAGCCGGTGTTCATAATGACTAGCCCCTCTCCTTCCGACTGCAAGTTGCAACAGAGGGTCTTTTTAGCAGGCTTGGCCTATTACTTAGTGGGTTCGTTTATCGCCTGAGGCGATGCGTCCGGACCAGTTCCAGACGGTCCGGCGCCGCGGCCCAGCCAAAATGCAAGGCGAACCGCATCGGGATCTCCGGTGCGGTTTTTTCTTGTGGTGGACCCTACCAGGACAGAGTTCCCGTCCGCGGCTCCTCGTCGGTCGCGGGCAGGTAGAGAGTCTTGCAGCGCTCGCAGCGGTAGATCTCGGCATCGGCGCCGAACTGCTTTCCGATCTCCTCGCCGAAGAAGTACCAGCGCTTGAGATGACCCGCGCAGAGCTTGCCCTTCTCGTCCTTCTCGTTGCAGGCGCGCATTCTGGGGATGCGGCGCTTTACTTTGATGCCGTCGCCGAGGGTTGCGACGAGTTCAGCGACGGGAACTGGTTTGTCCGATGCGGCGTACTTGGGGTTGGCCATAGCGGCTGCGACCACAAGTATACCAACGCGCTCGTCGCTCGTCGCCTGTCGCGTGTCGCAACGAACGAGGGCTGCATACGCTTCGCGGCCAGGAGTCGTCACGGTGCGAAGCAGCCGATCGGACCGACGGGCGACGAGCGACAGGCGACGGGCGAGTTTTCTACACTGAGATGAGCGGGGTCCCGTTGATCGATCTGCATACTCACACCGACGAGTCCGACGGAACTTCGGCTCCGGACGAGCTCGTCGGCGCCGCGATGGCGATGGGTCTCGAGGCCCTCGGCATCACCGACCACGACACCTTCGGCGGCTACGACGCGGCTGCCCCGCTGGCGCGCGAAATGGGGCTCGACCTGGTGTGCGGCATCGAGTTGAGCACCAAGCGGCACCATGCGGTGGGCGCGCGCGGCCGCTCGATCCACCTGCTGGGCTACTTCCTCAATGAGCCGCCGCCGGAGGAGTTCCGCGCCTGGTTGGAAGGGATTCGGGTAGCGCGGCGCGACCGCAACCGGCGATTGGCCCAGCGCCTGCAATCCCTGGGCGTGGACGTCAGGATCGAGGAAGTGGAGCGCCTGGGGCGGTCCCAGGCCGGGCGGCCGCACTTCGCGCGCGTGATGGTCGAGAAGGGCTACGTCTCGAGCATCCAGGAGGCGTTCGAACAGTACCTGGACGAATCGGCGAAGGGGTATGTCGAGCGCGACGAGCCGGAGCTCGACGCAGGGATCCGCAAGCTCTGCGAAGCCGGGGCGCTGGCGTCGCTCGCGCACCCCATCCGGCTGAGCCGCCGCAATCCGGCAGCTTTCGAGAAGGACCTCGCCGAGATGTACGCGATTGGACTGGGCGCCATAGAGGCCTACCACAGCGACCACCTGCAGACGGACACGGCGTTCTTCCTCTCGCTCGCGCGCCGCTACCACCTGGGCGTGACCGGAGGCACCGACTTTCACGGCGACAACAAGCCCGGCCTCGCCCTCGGCACCGGCTACGGAAATGTTGCGGTGCCGCGCCAGGTGCTCGAGGCGCTGCGGAACAGATAGGTTCGGAGAGCGGGGCT
>CAZBQQ010000207.1:0-8542 GCA_964493965.1 uncultured Solibacteraceae bacterium | reverse complement strand
ATTGGCGGGGACGACGGGGTTCGAACCCGCGACCTCCGACGTGACAGGCCGAAGGCTCTTAGAGCGGTGGACGTGCTGCCGGCTTCGACGACCGCCTTATGCCAGTTCTGGCATACAATGGATGCAGTGACCGAGAAGCCGGAGCAACCGCGCAAGTTGGTTTGGCTCG
This sequence comes from uncultured Solibacteraceae bacterium, assembly GCA_964493965.1. Taxonomy (GTDB): domain Bacteria; phylum Acidobacteriota; class Terriglobia; order Bryobacterales; family Bryobacteraceae; genus DASWZN01. Next base: position 8,373 of record CAZBQQ010000207.1, on the reverse strand, counting down.
TCGACTCGCTCGTTCGGATGACGGGTTTCCCGCCCGTGGTCAGGCACAAGCTCGGCTTCGCCCTTTATCAGGCGCAGATTGGTCAGAAACATGAGAGCGCGAAGATGCTTCACGGTTTTGCGGAAACGGTCTGGCAGGTGCGTGCGGACGATCCGAGCGGGACGTATCGCGCAGCGTACGTAGCTCAACTCGGGGAAGCGATTTACGTTCTTCATGCCTTCCAAAAGAAGGCAACGTCTGGAATCGCGACCCCGCAACGGGAGGTGGATCTGATCCGGCAGCGCCTCCAACTCGCGCGCAAGTTGGCCGGGAAGTGAGGAGAAGGAAGATGCCTAATCGAGAGTTTACGCCGAGTTCCGGGAACGTCTTTGCGGACCTCAACCTTCCAAAAGCTGACGATCTGCTGGCGAAAGCCGAGTTGGCCGCAAAGATCATCGCGGAGATCCAGCGGCGCAGGCTCACGCAGAGCCAAGCGGCCGCGATTCTCGGAATCGATCAGCCCAAGGTTTCGGCGCTCAAGCAGGGTAAGCTTTCCGGCTTTTCGATCGAACGCCTGATTCGGCTCCTGCTGGTGCTCGGTCGGGACATCGAAATCACTGTCAAGGGAAGGGCCAAGTCGAGATCCGTAGCCAGACTCCGCGTCGCTTAGTTGTCCCGAAAGCTCTCCTCCGACTCGTCATAGTCGCGGATCCACCGGCTCGCTCTCCAGCGCAAGCACCCCGAAGACGCACTCGTGGACGCGTCGGAGCGGCTCCTGCCGGACGAAGCGCTCCAGGCCTTCGATGCCGAGCGCGAACTCCCGAAGCGCGAGCGAGCGTTTCGCGTTCAGCCCCCGCGACCTCAGCCGAGCCAGGTTCTCCGCCATGTTGTATTCCGGACCGTAGATGATGCGCAGGTACTCGCGCCCGCGGCACTTCAGCGCCGGCTGCGCCAGGCCACGCCGCCCTCTGGCCACGAACGCCAGCGGCTTGACCACCATGCCCTCGCCGCCTGCGGCGGTCAACTCCTCCCACCAGCGGGCCGCCGCTTGCTGGCTGTCCGCGTCCGTCAAGTCGACTTTTAGAAACGGAGTCGCGAGCAGAAGCGCGGGATCTTGAGCGCAAACCGCGCCCAGCGTCTCCATGTGCCACAGGTGGTCTTTGTCGCTGTGGACCGCGCCTTCGGTCGCGAGCAGATGGAACGGCGCCAGCATATAGTCATCAAGCGAGTGAACGGGCCAACAATAGCGGCGGTAGGCCTCGACGTAGAGCGCCGCGGCCTCCGCCCGTTCTCGGTACCGCGCGAGCAGGGGCGCGACTTCCGCGTTCCCCTGGGCCGCTTGCTCCAGAACCGACACGGCTTGCGGCAATGCGGCACAAGCGGCCGATCCGGTGCCGGCGTATTGTTGGCGTAATAGCTCCTGCGCCTTCGCGGACCAGGGCATGAGTTCGCAATCGAGGCATGCCCAATCCGTGCCTAGGTTCTCCCAGAATCCGGAAGCGCCCAGATCGGCGTGAACGCGCGCCAGGAATCCCGTCTCGAGCTGGGGATCGCTGAAGAACCGCCGCCCGGTGCGAGTGTAACAGGCCCCTACTCCCTCGCCGACAACTCCGAACCGCTTGCGGACGACGTCCTCATCGCGACAAAGAACCACCACGGCGCGCGAGCCCATGTGCTTCTGCTCGCAGATCACGCCAGGCAGGCCTTCGTGCCGGTAGTGGGCGAACGCTTCCTCCGGATATTCCAGATAGCCTTCACGCTGGCTGGTCTCCGAGGGCGACATGGTCGGCGGCAAATAGATCAGCCATTTCGGGTTGATCGCGTACCGGCTCATGACTTCGAGCGCCGCGGTGGCGTTCTCCTCGCGGATCGTGACCGTCTTGTGCAGCCGCGTGGTGACGATCCGCTTGCCGAGGACGTCCTCGATATCGAGCAGATCGTCGTGCTGCTGCTGCGCCGTCAACACCGGAACGTCGGCGGCCTCCTCCGGCTTGAAAGGCTTGGCCGATTCGTAGTAGACGCTCCGCGCTGGGGTTGAAACCAGTTCCTTCTCCGGGTAGCGGAGCGCCGTCAGCTTGCCGCCAAACACGCAGCCGGTATCGATGTTGACGGTGCGGTTCAGCCATTCGGGCTCGGCAACCGGAGTGTGGCCGTAAACGACCATGGCTCTGCCGCGATACTCAGCGGCCCAGTTCGCGCGCACCGGGAGCCCGTACTCGTCGGTCTCGCCCGTCGTTTCCCCGTACATCGCGAAGTCGCGAACCTTGGCCGAGCCGCGACCCTGCAACTCCTCCTTCATCCCGGCATGGGCCACAACGAGCTTGCCATCGTCCAGCACGTAATGACTGACGAGCTTGTCCAGGAACACGGATACTTTCTGCTTGAACTCGGGGGGCTCGCCGTCCAGTTGCTGAAGCGTTTCCGCAAGCCCGTGCGTGATCTGCACGTCGCGCCCCTTCAGTTTCCGAACGAGCTTCATGTCGTGGTTGCCGGGAACGCACAGCGCCGTTCCGTTCTCCACCATCGCCATGACGAGGCGCAGCACTTCGGGGATCTTGGGGCCTCTGTCGACCAGATCCCCAAGGAAAACGGCTTTGCGGCCGGCCGGCGGAGTCACCACGAGTCCGTCGACGCGATAGCCAAGCTGTCCCAACAGATCCACCAGTTCGTCGAAGCACCCGTGAACATCGCCGATGATATCGAACGGGCCGTGGTCGTCCTTCTTGTTGTTCCAGAGAGGCTGCCGCTCAACCTGCACCGCTTCCACTTCCTCCGGGGACGAGAGGATATAGACGTGGCGGAATCCCTCCCTGTCCAGGGACCGCAGATGTCGCCTGAGTTGCTGAGACTGGCTGTGGATCACATGCCGCCCGAAGTCGCGATCTGTGCGGCCATGGTTGCGGTCCTCGCAAATCCTCGTGGAGAGGTTGAGGACGATCGCCACCGGGATCGCGTGGTACCTGCGCGCCAGTTCGACCAGCGGCGCCCGAGCCTCCTGCTGCACGTTCGTAGCGTCGACGACGGTTAGCTTCGCGGCCGCCAGCCTCTTGGCGGCGATGAAATGCAGGACTTCGAAGGCGTCGTTGGTCGCGGCCTGGTCGTTTTCGTCGTCCGAGACCAGACCCCGGCAGAAGTCCGAAGAGAGCGTCTCGGTCGGCTTGAAGTGCTGTCGCGCAAAAGTGGACTTTCCGCAACCGGAAGGTCCGACCAGCACCACCAGCGAGAGTTCCGGAATGGTGATCTTCATCGGGTGAAAATCCCCATTTGCGTGGGCGCGCCCACGGCGGCGTCTCCCGGTCCCACCGGTAGGAAGCGGACCGAATATCCAAAGCGCTCGACCACGGAACTTGCCCAGTGCTCAAACTCCCCGCGCGACCACTCGAACCGGTGGTCCTTGTGACGGAAACTCCCCGCAGGCAGCGTGGCGAACTTGACGTTGTATTCGGCGTTGGGCGTTGTTAGGATCACGACGCCCGGTGTGGCATGTTCGAACACGACGCGCTCGAAGGCAGCCAGGCGCGGCGGATCCAAGTGCTCGATCACTTCGGCGACGACTGCGGCGTCGTATCCGCTCAAACGCGCATCGCGATACATCAAGGACCCATGAATCAGTCGGATGCGCTCCCGCTGTTTGGGCGCCAGCTGCTCCAGGCGCAGCCGCTCGGTCGCGATCTCAAGGCTGCGGTGGGAAACATCCATCCCGACGATCTCCTGAAACGACCGATCCTCCAGCAGCGCCCGGAGAAGCTTGCCCTCCCCGCAGCCCAGATCGAGAACGCGAGTGGCGCCGGACGCTTTCAATGCCGCGATAATCGCGCCGATGCGCTGCTGCCACAGCTGTAGAGGTTCTTCGATCGCCATCTCTTCGGTGGCACGCGTCTCCTCCTCTCGATCCGGATCGGGCAGGTCTTCCTCGGTAAGCCGCTCGAGGGCCTCTCGCGTGAGGTGGCGCTGATGGCGCAGGTACCGCTTGACGATCGCGTCCCGCGCCGGGTGCGAAGCGAGCCAGCCTTCACCCTGCCGGAGCAGTTTCTCGACTTCATCGTCGCCGACCCAATAGTGTTTCTCGGCATCCAAGACCGGAATCAACACGTAGAGGTGCGTCAGCAGATCCGAAAGGCGCACATTTCCGCGCAGCTCTACCGAATAGTAGGGACCCTCGCCCCATTCCGGGAAGCGCTCGTCCAAGGCATGATGTTGCGCCGTCACGCGATACCCCAGAGGCTCGAAGAGTTCCCGCAGGAATGCTTCGCCGCCCCGGCACGGCACAACGGCGATGTGCGCGGTGAGGTCGAGACGCTGCTCGGCCAGTTCTGGCTTACCCTTGCTTCGACCGGCCAGGGCACTTCCCAGCACCTGCGCGATCGCCACGCTCAAGTAGGAGGAGGCGACGTACGGCCGGTCGTTAACGTACTGGTCCAATGCGCCGCCCTCCCCCGGGCCTTTTCGCACCAGTCCAACCGGATCGACGTCGAGCAGAAGCGCGGCCGTGCATCGCTCTTCCCCGGCCTCCGGATAGAAGACGTGCGCGTTGCCGAACGACAACTCGAACGTCTGAACCTTGGCCGGATGCTTATGCAAAAGGTAGCCGAGGTCCGTTGCCGGCGGGCTCTGATTCGTGATCGTTAACAGCATCGAAACGAGTATACTGTGATTCTTCGGCGTGGCCGGTTCGCACGAGAAACACTGTGCTTCAGCCCGCTTGTCGGCGATAGCAGAGGTCGCCGGACCGAACCGTTGTAGAATGGGATTCCCCAGACCGGAATCAAATGCCTCTATCGCTCCCGGTAAGACTCGCCAACTGTTTCGATGAACCAGTGCGGAGCCGGGGCTTTCGGTACTACAAAACCGGCGCCGTACGCGTCCTGCGCGGCTCGGAAAGAGCGATTACCGCCACTGTGCTTGGTTCCCGGCGCTACGAGGTCTCGCTGGAGCTGGAGGGTGGCGTACTGATCCTGGACTGCACTTGTCCGTATCTCGAAACATCCGGAGCCTGCAAGCATTTGTGGGCCGTCATCCTCGCGGCGGACGCGCAGGGATACCTTTCCGCGATTGGCGCGGATGTAGACATCGAGATCGGCGGCGATGCCGGAGAATGGGACATCGGCGAGGACGACCTCCATTCGCACGACGAGAAGTTCGACAACGAATGGGACCAACGCAGTTCCCGTGTTGGCCTGGTCAGATCCGCCGGACAATTCCCCGTGCCAACCATGCGGCCCCCGCAACCCTCGTGGAAGGCCCAGATCGCGGACGTCTCCGGCGGCCGCGCTCAGGCCGCCCGTTTCCAGGAGTGGCCGGCCAAACGGGAGATCCTCTATGTGGTCGATATTCCCAGCAGCATCGGCGCCGGCTATGTTGTATTGTCGCCTTGTTCGCGCGACATCAAGAAGGACGGCAGCTACACGCGTCCGGTGGCGCTCGGCCTTCAGCGCGCTCAGATTCCCTCTCTGCCGCTAGCTGAGGACCGCGCCATCCTGTCGGCGCTGGCTGGAGCGGGTCAGTACAACAGCTATGGATCCTACTACGGGTACGGCTACTCCCCGAGCGAGCTGAGCGGGCCTTATGTGCTCCGGCCCCCTGTGGCCGCCACCCTATTCCCGGAGGTGGTCCAAACCGGTCGCTGCCGCATGGCTCCTTACCTGGCGTCCGAAGACCTGATTCCCGTAGCCTGGGATGGCGCCGGACCCTGGCGGTTCGAGCTCGAGTTGCGGCTGGGCGGCGAGCGAAAGAACGCGTCCGTATCGGTGGCCGGTATTCTGCGCCGCGGCGAGGAGAGTCTCGAAATCTCGGTCCCGGCGCTGGTGGCGCGAGGCGGATTTGTATTTGCGAACGGCATGGCGGCGCCGCTTGCCGAAGACACGGCTTTCGATTGGCTGCTCCACCTGCGAAAAATCGGAGGCATCCAGGCGCCGGCACGGGATTGCGAAGATCTGATGGAGACCTTGCTTCGCGCGCCGGGCCTCCCCAGACTGGAAGTGCCCGAGCCTCTTCGCTACGAGGAGGTGACGGCGCCGTTCCAGCCTGGCGTGCGAATCCACGCCGCCGGCGGCCACAGACCGAACGCCAGGTTGCCGGTCGAGCTCTTTTTCGACTATGGGGGTCGTCTGATCTCCTCACCGGATCCGTCGCGCGGAGTCTGCGACCGGTCCACGCGCCGCTTTTTGTGCCGTGATCAAGCGGCGGAAGCCGCGGCAGCCAGCTTCTTGAGTGAAGCGGGGGCGAAGCCCCGCGCGTCCGTGTTTTCCGAGCCGAACGCGGCGTGGGACGTGGCGCCGACCAAAGTGCCTAGGCTGACGCGAACGCTGGTCGAAGCCGGATGGCACGTCGAGGCGGACGGAAAAGTATTCCGTCGGCCCGGCGCTTTCCGCCTCGATGTGTCCAGCGGCATCGACTGGTTCGAACTGCGGGGCGGAGTGGAATACGGCGAGGTGTCGGCCAAACTTCCCGAGTTGCTGGAGGCGCTGAGCCGTGGCGATGGCATGGTGCGCCTCGACGATGGGAGCTACGGCATGCTGCCGGAGGAATGGCTGCGGCGCATCGGAATGCTGGCCGGCATGGGCACACCGGAGGACGGCCTGATCCGGTTCCGCCACACGCAGGTGGGCCTGCTGGATGCCTTGACGACGGCTCAGCCCGAGATCCAATTCGACGCGACCTTCGCCCGCGTCCGGGATGAGCTGCGCCGGTTCCAGGGGATCGAGGCCGCGGCCCAGCCGGAGGGCTTTGCCGGGAGGCTTCGCGATTACCAGCGCGAAGGACTGGGCTGGATGGAGTTCCTGCGGCGCTATGGCTTTGGCGGCTGCCTGGCCGACGACATGGGCGTCGGCAAGACAGCGCAGGTACTGGCACTGCTGGAGATGAGGCGCGAACTGCGGGCCACCGGCACTCTGGATAAGCCATCGCTGGCCGTTGTTCCGCGGTCGCTGGTCTTTAATTGGAAACTGGAGGCGGAACGATTCACGCCACGGTTGCGCGTGTTCGACTATACCGGCGCAAACCGCGGTGTCTGTGACTTCTCCGCCTATGACCTGGTCTTGACGACCTATGGAACGGTCCGCCGTGACGCCGCGCGGTTGCGAGACGTTGAGTTCGACTACGTGGTGCTGGACGAGGCCCAGGCGGTGAAGAATGGCGGCTCGGAGGCGGCCAAAGCCGTGCGCCTGCTTCGCGGCGGGCATCGCCTGGCCCTGTCCGGCACGCCGGTGGAGAACCATCTGGGCGAGCTGTGGTCGCTGTTCGAGTTTCTGAACCCAGGCATGCTGGGCGCCGCCAGCGTATTCAAATCGGCGAGCGCAGCGCGCCACGCGGTCGACCAGGAAACGCGCCGTCTGCTGGCGCACGCGCTGCGGCCGTTCATCCTGCGCCGCACCAAGAAGCAGGTGGTCCGCGAGCTGCCCGCCAAGACGGAGCAGACCATCTATTGCGAACTAGACCCGCCGCAGCGCACACTCTACAACGAACTCCGCCGGCACTACCGCGATTCGCTGCTGGCACGCATCCAGAGCCAGGGTCTGGGGAAGTCCAAGATCATGGTGCTGGAAGCTCTGCTCCGTCTGCGGCAGGCCGCTTGCCATCCGGGTTTGATCGATCCCAAGCGGACCGGCGAGCCCAGCGCGAAACTGGAGGCCCTCCAAGCGGAGATCCGTGAGGTGCTTGATGCGGGGCACAAAGCCTTAGTGTTCTCGCAGTTCACCAGCCTGCTGAAGATCGTGCGCAACCGTTTGGACTCCGAACGGGTAGCTTACGAATACCTGGATGGCTCGACTCGCGACCGTCAGGCTCGCGTGGAGCGGTTTCAGAACGACCCCGATTGCGGCGTGTTCCTGGTCAGCCTGAAGGCGGGCGGCCTCGGTTTGAACTTGACGGCGGCGGAGTACGTGTTCCTGCTGGACCCCTGGTGGAACCCGGCCGCGGAGGCCCAAGCCGTGGATCGCGCCCACCGCATCGGCCAGACGCGGCCGGTCTTCGCCTATCGCCTGATCGCCCGCGATACCGTGGAAGAGAAAGTGATCGAGCTGCAGCAGTCCAAGCGCGAGCTTGCCGCCGCGATCATCGGCGAAGACAACGCGCTCATCCGCGATCTCCGCCGCGAGGACCTGGAATTGCTGCTTTCCTGATAGCCGGCGGGCTCGGAAATGGCATCGATAGGACTCCGGGCCCCGTGCCGCCACGTTCCGCGTTCAAATTCCAGGCGGCCTGCCACCTGCACCGGCACCAAGAGCCTGCGCATCCACGACCTGCGTCACATGGCTACCGGCATCCTGTTTCTGCAGGGGAGCCCCGATGCGATCATCCGCAAACAGCAGACGGTAGAACTCAGCGCCCAAAAGCTCAGTGACACAGCTACGGACACACCAGATTCTGAGGCCAAAGAAGGAAAGCTCGAAAGGA
>CAZBQQ010000206.1:0-8551 GCA_964493965.1 uncultured Solibacteraceae bacterium | reverse complement strand
GCATCCCGCGCGTTCAGGAGATGGTCCGCGAGTACTTCGGCAAGGAGCCGCACAAAGGCGTGAACCCGGACGAAGTCGTGGCGATCGGCGCCGCGGTCCAGGGCGGCGTGCTGGGCGGCGAAGTGAAGGACGTTCTGTTGCTCGACGTCACCCCGCTGTCGCTCGGCATCGAGACGCTGGGCGGTGTGTTTACCAAGCTGATCGACCGCAACACTACCATTCCGACGCGCAAGAGCGAGACCTTCTCGACGGCTTCGGACAACCAGACCTCGGTCGAGATCAAGGTCTTCCAGGGGGAGCGCGCCATGGCCGGGGACAACCGGCTGCTGGGCGTGTTCCAACTCTCGAGCATTCCGCCCGCTCCGCGCGGCGTGCCGCAGGTCGAAGTGACGTTTGATATCGATGCCAACGGCATCCTGAACGTCACCGCCAAGGACCGCGCCACCAACAACGAGCAGAAGATCACCATCACCTCCTCCTCCGGCCTGAGCAAGGACGAAGTGGACAAGATGGCGAAGGACGCCGAGTCGCACGGCTCTGAGGATCGCCAGCGGAAGGAAGAGATCGACGCCCGCAACCGGGCCGACGCGATGCTGTACAACGTCGAGAAGATGCTTCGCGACCACCGCAGCAAGATCAGCGATGCCGACGCGAAGGACATCGAGCGCGCTCTCGAAGACACCAAGGCGGCGATGAAGGAAGGCGGCGTCGAGCGTATCAACTCGTCGCGCGAGAAGCTGGAGAGCGCCAGCCATCGCCTGGCCGAGGCGATGTACAAGGCGGCCGCGCAGCCCGGCGCGGCAGGACCCCAGGGCGCTCCCGGCCCCGAGGGCCCCGAGCAGAAGCCGAAAGACAACGTGGTCGACGCGGAGTTCGTCGACGTTGACGACAAGGAGAAGAAATAGCTGTCAGCTTTCAGCTGTCAGCTCGAACGGCTGGCGGCTGACAGCGAGGCAGCAGATTGTTTTCGTGCGAGTCGGCGGTCGGTTGACGGCGTATCAGCCCGTTCCGGAGCTGATAGCTGACAGCTGACCGCTGACAGCCTGTGTTTTTATGTCCACCAGCACCCAAGACTACTACGGGGCACTCGGCGTGAGCCGGGGCGCCAGCAAGGACGAGATCCGCAAAGCGTACCGGAAACTCGCTCGCAAGCATCATCCCGATCTCAACCCGGGCGACAAGGCTGCCGAGGAACGCTTCAAACGGGTGCAGGCAGCTTACGACGTCCTGAGCGACCCCAAGAAGCGCCAGATGTACGATCAGGTCGGGTACTACTCGGAGCACGGGCCTCAGCCCGGCCCGAGTGGACCGCCACCGGGCCCGGGAATGGATTTCAACGGGTTCGACTTCTCCGATTATGCTGCCGGGGGCCAGGCAGGCGCGGGGGCGGGGGACGCGGCCGGGGGGTTCTCCGGTCAGTTCCGCGACCTCTTCGGCCAGTTCTTCGGCGGCCGTGGAGGCCGCGGGGAAGAGCGCCCGGCTCCGGAGCCCGGCTCCGACCTCGAGTACGGGCTGAATATCGATTTCTGGCAGGCCATCAAGGGCACCCAGGTGACGGTCAACGTCAGCCATCAGGAAGTCTGCACCACCTGCGGCGGGACCGGTAGCGCGGCCACCGGCGAAGTGACCTGCCCGCAGTGCCAGGGACGCGGCACCGTGACCCAGATGGCCGGCGCCATGCGTTTCAACATCTCCTGCCCGCGCTGCGGCGGCTCGGGCAAGCTGCGCAACGTCTGCCCCACTTGTCATGGAGACGGCCGGTTGCCGGCCAACGAAACCGTCGAGGTACGCATCCCTCCGGGTGTGCAGACTGGGACCCGGCTGCGCGTGGCAGGCAAGGGCAATGCCGGAACCGGGGGCGCGCCTCCCGGCGACCTCTACATCACGGTACGCGTCGAGCCGCACGCTTTCTTCCACCGCGAGGGAGACGACATCGAAATTCAAGTGCCCGTCACGGTCACCGAGGCCGGCCTGGGGGCCAAAATCGAAGTGCCCACCATTGATGGCCGGACGCTGCTCAAGGTTCCGCCCGGCACCTCCAGCGGCCAGAAGTTCCGCATGCGCGAGAGGGGCGTGCTGAATTCGCGCAAGAACGTGCGCGGGGACCAGATTGTCGAGGTTGTCGTGCAGCCGCCCAAGGTCCGCGACGAGCGCACGAAGGAGATCCTGCGGGAACTGGCGAAGCTGAACCCCGAAGATCCGCGCGAGAACATCTGGAGCCAGGTCTGATATGGCCAAGAGCAAGGGCAAAGCAGCGTACATGATCTCGGCCATCGCCGAGCAGTACCAGATCCACCCGCAGACCCTGCGCCTTTACGAGCGCGAGGGTCTGCTCAAGCCCTCGCGCAGCGAAGGCAACACCCGCCTCTACACCCAGGAGGACATCGAACGCCTGGAGGTGATTCTCAAGCTGACGCGGGATTTCGGCGTGAACCTGGCGGGCGTTGAGATCATCCTGAACATGCGCGAGCGGATGGCGGCCATCGAGAACCAGATCGAGCAGTTCGTCGCCACGCTGAACGAGCAACTAGCGACGCGCATGCCGCCGCCCGGCCGCGAGAGAATGAAGTCGCTCATCCCGGTGATCGACGTCGCCCCCGCCCCCACCAAGCCGTCCCGCAAGTAGGCGAGGCCGCCTTACTCCGGGATGCAAGCCTCAAACCGATGGACGATGCGTTTCCATTCGACCTTGGGCCGCTGGAAGTTGACGATAAGGCAGACGGTGAGGCCGGAGGCTCGCAGATAGTTGAGACATTGCGCGATGTGTTCGCTGCTGAGGCGTTCGGCGCATTTCAACTCCACCACCAGCGCGTCGTCGACCAGCAGGTCCGCGAAATACTCCCCCACACTGTGCCCCTTGTAGACCACCTCCATGGAAGTCTGAGCAGCAGCCCGAATACCCTGAAGGCCCAGCTCCCGAAGCAATGCGCGTTCGTAGACTTTCTCAAGGAATCCTGCGCCAAGCGTGTTGGAGACCTCGAACACCGCGCCGAGCACGCGCTCTGTCAGCAAATCCAAGTCTGTTGTTTTATCGGCGTTCATCGGCGTTCATCGGCGGCCAATATCTATGTGTCAGCCTGCGCGAACACTTCCCAGGACGGATTATTGGCCGCCGATGAACGCCGATGAACGCCGATAGCTCCAAGGTATACTGACGTGCCTCCTTCAGAGGCATAGAGCGCGCAGGTAGAATAGTCTAGCCGCGCGGGAACATGGGTCGCGTGGGCGGCTGAACTGGAGGATTTCCAATGAAGCCAAAGTCCGTTGCATATGCGCTGCGGTATCTCGGTGTGGCTGTGTTATTCGCGATTTGCGGTGCGTGGTCTGGGTCGTTCGGTTCTTCCTACGCAGGGCTCGTGATGTTGCCCATCCCCTTCGCCCTGCTGTCGGCGCTGCTGTTCATGCGGACGGTAAGGGCGATCCTGGTCATCCCTCTCATTGTGGGGGTCTGGATTGCAGCATATTCGTCCGCCGTTAATCTCAGCGGCCGAGCGGGACAGGACCCCTACCTGTTCCCCATCTGCGTGGGCGGCCTCGTTGGCGGACTCGGGCTGGCTCTGTCCGTCTCCATCTGCCACCGGCGACTGCTCACTCCGCCTTTCCTGGTTGCCGCCCTCATATTAGGAGCGGTGGCAGCGCTACCCTTTGCCTCGTGGCTGAGAGCGGAATTCAGCTGGCATGATGGTCCGTTAGTGCGCATTCGGGAAGGATGCGCGTTCGCGATCTGGCAGGCGGTGGTTGGCACGTGTTTGTACGCGGTGTGCTCTAGCGGAGCAAAAAAGGAAAGTGGAGCACTCACCGCCCCCCCACCGCCGCCCGCAGAATGATCCGCAGCTTCTCGCGCCCTGAGAGCTCCACGCGGTGCGAAAGCACGTCGTAGTTGGTCTTCTCGATGCGGCCCAGCAGGCGCGAGTAGATCTCGATCAGCGCCCACAGCGACGCACGGCTGTGCGGATCCACCATGTCGACCAGTGGCTCCGCCTCGGTGTAGTACGCCCGCGCCCGGTGGGCCTCGAACTCCATCAGGTCCACGAACTCGTCGGTGCGCTTGCCTTCCGCCAGGTCGCGCACCTCCACGTGGAAGCGCTCCAGATCCTCCGCCGGCAGATACACACGGTCGCGGCCGGAGTCCTCGCGCACGTCGCGCAGGATGTTGGTCAGCTGGAATGCCACGCCACACTTCTCCGCCAGGGGCAGCGCGTCGGCGCCCTTGAAACCGAAGATGTGGATCACCGTCAGCCCCACCACGCTCGCCACCTGGTAGCAGTAGCGGTAGAGCTCGTCGAAGGTGCGGATGCGCCGCGGGCCCAGGTCGCTCAGGACGCCCTCGATCATCTCGTGGAAGTACACCGGCGGGATCTTGTAGCGCTGGGCCGTATCGTGGAACGCCGGCCACAGCGGATTCTCGCCGAAGCGGCCCTCGAGCGCGGCGTCCATTTCGCCCCTCCATTGCTCGATCGCCTGCTGAGGGTTGACGCCGGCCTGGGGATCGTCGCTCAGATCGTCACAGTGCCGCATGAAGGCGTAGATGGCGCAGATCGCGTTGCGCTGGGCCTTAGGCAGCAGGACGAAGGAGTAGTAGAAATTCCGCGCCCGCGATTTTGCGATCCGCCGGCAGGTCGCGTACGACGTTTCCAGGTCGGTCATTCCGGTCTCGGCACCACCAGGCGCCCCAGCGCTCCGAGCAGCAGCTTGACGCGCTCGGCCTTGCTCACGGAAGGACGCCGCCGCAGCACATTATAATCCTGCGCTTCGATCTTATCCAGCACCAGCATGCCGCCCCGGCTGAACAGGTCGATGTCCACCGCGAGCCGGCGGTCCACTTTGCCCACCAGTGGCATACCCCGCGCGAAGAGGCCGCGCGCGATCCCCACCACCTCGCGCATCACGGCGCGGAAGGCGGGCGACTCGCGCCCCGCCGCCAGGTCCTCTTCGGTGTAGCCGTATCGCTCCATGGCGCCCAGCGGAATGTAGATGCGGCCCTTCTTCAAGTCCACGGGAATGTCCTGCCAGAAATTGGCCAGTTGCAGGGCAGTGCAGGTCGCGTCGGAGAGCGTCTGCCGCTCTTCGTCGCGATAGCCGCAGAGGCAGAGCACCAGCCGGCCGACCGGATTAGCCGAGTATTCGCAGTACTCGAACAACTCGTCCCAGTCGTTGTAGCGCATCACGGTCTGGTCCTGGACGAAGGCCCGGATCAGGTTTACGAAAAGCTCCTTGGGCAGGTTGTGCCGCCCCACGGTCTCTCCCAGCGCTACGAAGACCGGGTTCCGCGGTGTCTTGCCGGCGTACATCGCATCCAACTCGCCGCGCCACCATCCCAGAAGCCGCAGGCTCTCTTCGGTGTCCCCGATCTCGTCGCCGAGGTCGTCCGCCCAGCGGCAGAACGCGTAGACGTTGTAGAAGTCCTGGCGCAGCCGGCGGGGCAGCAGGAACGTCACCACGTGGAAGTTCTCGTAGTGGTGGGTGGCCAGCCAGGCGGTGTAGCGGCGCGCTTCCGCGGGCGCATAGCTGCGCGCCATGGCTTCCGGCGACTTTACAAACTCGGGGGGCAGCAGGAACACGTCACACCGCGGTTACGGAATAATCGCGGTCTTCAGGTGTCCGTTGTGGCTCATCAGGTGCCGCATTACTGCGAGCAGGTTGGCGAGCGGCTCCTGCCGGTTCACGAAGTCGCGCGAGGTAATCACGCCTTCGTGCACCAGTCTGAGCGCCTTCTGGATCAGGGCCGGAGTGTGATGGAAACTGGCCCGGCACGAAATCTCGGAGTAGTGCAGCAGCGCCGTATCGACGGCCACGCGGCTGTCGCTCGGGCATCCGCCGAAGAAGTTGACCGTCCCCGCCTTGCGGACCAGGCGGATCGCCAGTTCCCAGGTCTGCGGCTTGCCCACGGCCTCGATGGCAACATCGGCGCCGCGGCCGCCGGTCAGGTTCTGCACGGCGCGCACCGGGCTCTCCACGTCGGCGGTTGAGATCAGCTCGTCGGCGCCCAGCATCTCGGCCCGCTGGAGCTGCGTTTCCCGCCGGCCGAGGGCGATTACGCGAGCTCCGGCCGCCTTCGCCAGCCTCACGAACATCAGCCCGATCGGCCCCATGCCGATCACCGCCACGGAGTCGCCGGCTTTGAGGCCGCTGTCTTCTACGCCCTTCAGAACGCAGGCCAGCGGTTCGGCCAGCGCGGCATCCTGGTAACTCATGTCGGCGGGAAGCTCGTACATGTTTCGTTCGACGATGCGCGCCGGTATGCGAATGAACTCGGCGTACGCCCCGTTGTTGAACAGCAGGTCTTCACACAGGTTCTGGAGCCCCTTGCGGCAATAGAAACACTCCATGCACGGCGCCGAATTCGCCGCCATGACGCGCTGTCCCACGCGAAACTTAGTGACTCTCGCTCCCACTTCGACGATGTCACCAGCCAGTTCGTGGCCGAAGACCGCCGGAGGAACGATCATGCGCGCATGGTACCCGCGCCGGAACACCTTCACGTCGGTTCCGCAAGTCAGGGCCGCCTTCACGCGAACCAGTACGTCCCCTTCCCCAATTCTCGGAACGGCCACCGGCTCGACCTGTATGTGCTCCTTACCGTACAGTACGGCAGCCATCATTTCTGTATTCACAGTCCCCATTCTCCTCAGGAACCCGAACTGCCGCTTCGCGTCTTTCGCCGGCCCGCCGGGGGGCGTGCCAGCCGCGTTCAGCGGCCCTCGTGTGGTTCTACGATGATCTTCAACGATTGTTCATCTGGATGTAGTGCCAGTTCGATTCCGGAGCGGATGCGCTCGAGCGGCAGCCGGTGGGAAATCAGGTCCTCAACGGGCAACTCCCCGCTAAAAACCAGCCGGGCCGACTCGCTCTGCAAATCCACAGAAGCGCTGTAGCAGCCCAAGAGGCTCCTTTCGCCGACACAAATGTCCGCTCCTGATAATTCTACACGTTCTTGATGCGAAGTTTGGGCAAACAAAAGAATTCGGCTCCCTGGCCGGGAGCACTTCATCGCCTGATCAACAATCCCCGGAACGCTCGCCGCCACGATCACCAAGTCCGCCCCACGCCCGTCCGTGAGCCGCTTTACCTCTCTCTCGACATCTGTAACTCTAGGATTCCAAACTTCTTCCGCTCCGAATCGCGCCGCCAGATCCATGCGCCGCGCGATCGTATCGGTGGCCAGAACCCGCGCCCCGGTCCGCCGGATCAGGGCGGTAAACACCAGGCCGATGGGCCCCTGTCCCAGGATAACCGCCGTCTCGTCCGGTTGCGCCTCCATGCGCACCACCGCCTTCAGGCAGGTGTTTACGGGCTCGACGAAGCAGGCCCGCTCAAAGGGCACATCACTCGCGAACTTCTCGACGCCGCGGCGGACAATCCAGTCCATCACCCGCACGTACTCCGCGAATCCGCCCCCGGCCGGCTCGAACCCGGCCGTCACGCCGACCTTCTTGTAGACCGGGCACTGCGCAAACAGTTTCCTGCGGCAGTAGAAACACTCGCCGCAGGGGATGTGGTGGAAGGCAATCACACGATCCCCCGGCGCGAATCCTTCCACTCCCGCGCCGGTCCGCACCACCACGCCGGCGGTCTCGTGCCCGAAAATGCGAGGCGGCGTGAGCAGGTTGTGCTCAACCTTCTTCAAATCCGTGTGGCAGATGCCGCAGGCCTCCACGCGCACCAGCAACTCGCCCGGCCCGATCTCGGGAACCGGGACGCGTTCGACGCAGACGGAGCTCTCGCCGCGGTAGACCGCGGCCCGCATCGTCGCCGGAATCTCAAAAGACGCTGTCGGCAAAAAACTCTCCCAAAGCGCGCGAAGCCTTCCGCCCGCGCCGTGCGATTCTGAACAGCTCCGGAAACCGCGTCAGCGGCCTGGCCAGCGCGGCCTTCAATATCTGTAGACGGCTGAACCGCCCGTCCTCGTCTCGAAGCGCACTGAAATCCAGGTCAAATTCCTCCTCCGCCCGATCCAGGACCGCGCGGATGCAATAAAACGGCAGCCCGGCACGCTTCGCCGCGAGCGCCAGGGCTCCAGCCTCCATATCCACTGCCGAGGCCCCGGTCTCGCGCAACCGGCGCTTTTCGGCGATTCCGATCACCTGGTCGCAGGACGCCAGCGTACCGGACTTCCAACCTCGGCGCCCGGCTGCCGGAACGGCCGCCGCGAAGGCGCCGTCATCGGCCTCGACTCGCACCGCCACGAACAACTCACCCGCGGCCAGCCCGGGATCGAGCGCGCCGCAATACCCGGTCGAAATCACGGCTCCGGGGCGCCCATTCCGCAGCGCCACCGCGGCCGCCTGAGCCGCCAACTTCGGCCCCGGACCGTTGGCCACCATCACCAGCCGGTTGGCGTTCAGGTCGCCAACCCGTGCGAACCAAACCGGCCACTTCAGCTTCCGTACGCCCCGGCAGCGCCGGAGGATTCCATACAACTCCCGCGGCTCGGCCGCCACCACGAGCAGCTCTGCCACTAGTGTCCTGTTCCCGACAGTGGCGCACTCCGCTCCCTCGCGGCTCGGAATCGGTACGTCGCCATGCTTAGCAGTACCCTCCGGCGCGAAAC
>CAZBQQ010000205.1:2382-8815 GCA_964493965.1 uncultured Solibacteraceae bacterium | reverse complement strand
CGAAGCGCTCCTCGTGGCTGCGGATTTCGAAGACGACCCGGATGTGCTCGGGCTGCTGGCCGCGGGCGATGCGGACCGAGACGGAGTGGCCGGGCAGGGCTTTGTTGATGAGGCGGGACACCTCATCGAGCCTCTGCTGGCTGAATTTCTGGCCGATCAGGGCGCGGATCTGCTGGCGCAGGTTGTGACTGAGGCCGGCCGGATCGACGCCGCTGAGTTCGACGTTCTCGACGGTATAGCGCTCGTTGACGTTGGCCTCGAGATCCTGCCCGAAGGCGAGGATCGCGGCCAGGGCCAAGAGCGCCAGGAGCCGGAGAGCAATCATACGGCGTTGGGATAGCAATTGGGAGACCATGTTCAAGTGATTGAAAATAGATTGGTTGATGGGCGGAAAGTGTGAATTGGGGGCACAGGTGTGCCCGGGCTCACTATAGGCGACGAGGGCGAAGCGACGGCGGCTGCGCGGATCTTTTACCGCGGGAGGGCGGGCTTCAGCCCCGCTCCGCGGCACGGCGGAACTGAAGTTCCGCACGGGCTGAAGCCCGCCCTCCCCCGGCTTACTTGCTCAGGCGCAGAACCTGCGATGAGACCGACAGGAAGGCCTGCGAAAGCGACGAGGTGTTGGCCGAAAAGATGAAAGTGCCCTGGGGCTGGGCACCGTAGGTGGCGCAATTCGCCTCCTGCGAGCAGGCGCCGTAGAGCGGCGGTGAATTGTAGTTGTCGCCGTTCGGGTCGTTGGCCATGCGCTGCATCAGGACGTAGTCGGGCGGATTGGTGGAGGTGCCTCCTAGCCCGATCCCGAAGAAGTAGGCCGGAACCGTGGCGTTCGTGCGGGCCTGATAAGCTGCGTTGTCGGTCGCGTTCAGCACCGCGTTGTGATAGGACGTGTAGCTGTTAGCGACCACCTTCCCGCTCGAAAGTGTGACCGGGAGGTAGCCGGGGCTCAACTTGTTGCCCCAGACATCCTTGACCGGGAACCAGTTGATGTCGGTGGGCGGCGGGGTGTAGGTCTTGCCGCCTCCGAAATTGCAGCCGGTCGCGGCGGTGGAGGCCACAAAGGTGGAGCTGCCGAAGCTGTTGCTGGTGGAGGTGGTCCAGTACTTGAACAGGACCTGGAACTGGTTGTTGCCGCCGGGATCGTCCGAGTAGATCCCGCCGACCATGCCGGCGGGGATGTTGCCGAAGTAGCTCCCCGAGGAGAGAGTCTGGCCCGTGGTCCAACTAGGCAAGGTGGCGGCGGTCGCGAAGCCTCCCTGGCTCAACTTCTTGCCGTTCTTATCGGTGCAGGCGCTGGCGGCCTTGAGCCCGGTGGTGCTGCTGGCGGAGTCCCAGAAATTCAGGGTCAGGGTATTGGGCAAGCCGTCGGTCTCGAACATCAGGACATTCAGAGCGCCCGGCAGGTTGGCCCGGTAGAGCTCGTTGTAGGCCACCGAGATCGCCTGCGCCGTACTGGTGCCGCCCTTGCATACGATGGTGTCGATAGCGCCGTTCCCCGTCCCCAGATTGTTCTTGTAGCCCAGCACGCTCTGAAAGTTCGTGGTGGGGGCGGAATGGATGTACACGTTATCGCTGAAGGAAACCAGGCCGATCTGATCGCGCCCGGCGGCGAATTGCCCGGTGAAGAGCTTGGCGGCGGTGAGCATATCGGAGCAGGAGGCGCCCATGGAGCCTGACCGGTCGAGCACCATCATCACCACCACGTCGCGGCGGGAAGCGTTGCCGGTGGCGGAAAGCGGAGTCGAAGTGGCCCCGAACCAGGCCATGAAATAGGTGGGCACCCTGGTGGAGGCGGTCACAGTCACGTTGCGGACATGGGGGTTGTTCGCATCGTCGAAAACGTTCACGGTGCCCGCGCTCATGTTCGTGCCGGAGGTCCCCCAGGAGCCGGTGGGAAAGTTGGCGTAGAACCAGTTGACGGCATTCGACTGGGCGGCTGCGGCCTGCGCCGTGGTGGACTGGCCCAGATTGAGGGCTCGCGCCGCGGCCAGGGCAGCGCCGTCGACGGCCGCCTGGAAGCGGGCCCGGACCGAATAGAGGACGCTTACGTCAATCATCAGTCCCACGGCGGGGACGATGAAGGTGAGCGAGAGCCCGGCCAGTACCAGGCTGACTCCTCTTTGGCGGGAACGGCTTCGTTGTTTGGGCATGGGAGTCTCAGAAGAACGAGCGCGCATAGACACCGCCCCCCAGGAAGCTTCCCAGGTTCAAGTCCGGCGATTGGGCGTAGAACTCGACGACGTAGCAGATCTGGCCGTCCTGCAAGGGCGTCCCCCACAGGTGGCCGAAGCTGCCCTGCGCTCCGGCGGGCAGCTTGGCGCCGGCGTCGGTGACCGGATTGGCGATCACTCCGGCGGTGGAGGTGGCGGCGGCGGATGGATTGCCCAGCGTGCTCGGTTTCGTATTGGCGAGCGTCCCGTTTCCGAACTGGATTCGCTGGGTGAAAACAAAGCTGTTGGCATTGGTGCAGTGAGACGCGCCGACCGAGGCGCAATTCGGGTCCGTCGTCGCGCCGATGTACATGACCCGTGACAAAGTCACCAGGACGTTGCCCTGGTTGCTGGTGTTCGTCGCGCTATTGCCCGTGAACGCCGTGCCGATCTGAAGACCGAGACCCGTGGCCAGGCGCTGGGTCAGCTGCTGCATGGGATAGGTGGAGAAGTCCGCGCCGTGGATGTACATATTGGCCACGTCGCGGCAGGCCTGGTTGACCTGGATGCTGCGGATGAGGTTCATCCCGACCACGAAGGAACTCACCAGGAGGCCGGCCAGCAGAAGCGCGGTCAACGAGAACTCGATCAGTTCCTGGCCTTTACGCCCCCGATTGCGCCGTGTTGACACCATGTCCCCTTCCCTCCCCTGGCCGCCTGTCAACGCGCCACCGAGTTGACCCCAGCCGGATATCCACCCAGGATGTCGGAAGAATACACGTTCAAAGTCAGAGGGGTGGTCGCATACAAGCCGCCCGTTCCCAAGGAGCCGCTGAGCGGGGCCAGCCAGCTCCACGACAGGTTTTTTACCGAAACCTGGACGACATTGCCCGGGATGTTTCCCCCGGTGGTGATGGAGGTGGTGAGGTTGCCCGGGGAGTAGTAGTCCACGTAGATATGCTGCGGAGTGTCGCCGGTGGTGACCACTCCCATGGCGTATTTCTGAACCACCGCCTCGATGGAAGCATCCTGTCCGTTGCCGCCGGAGGTCTGGAAAGTGATGGCGTAACGGCAGCCTTCGCGCACCGCATTTTCCAGCGTGCTCCAGCGGAACAGCAGCAGGGAGAAGTCGGCAAAGCCGAAAATCAGCGCCATAAGCGGAAGCAGCGTGAGCGCGAATTCGACCATGACGCTTCCGCCGTTCCGGCGCCTGGAGACGCGGCCAGTCCTCCCCATCGCCGCCTCCCGCGGCGTGGGTGCTTGCGGGATTTCCTGCCGGTCAAAACACACCTAACCTGATTCAATAACGAGAAGAGATCGAATGGAATCGGGTATCCGCCTGAGCTTCGGAAGCGATTATACGGGGGGAAATGGGCTGCGGTTGCCTGTCGCACCGGGGCATGAGCCTCCGCTCACTGCTCGGCGCCCGAGCCCGAGCCATGGCCGGTCGGCCTACCCGCATTGGGGGCGTACTCCAGTACCGGAGGTGATTTTGGTAGTACTGGTACATAGAAGAAAACGTTGAATTTATTTCAATGTAAGGGTATTCTCATTTTGGGCCTATGAACACTTTGCGGGTAGTGCTTAGTCTCTGTGCGGTGATCGTCGCGGGCGGACAGCCCCCCACCAAGATCTACCCCGGGGCTAAGTTGGACAGGAACGCTACGCAACAGGCAAAGACGAGTCCGGCGGTCCAGCCGGATGTCGAGATAGCGGTTTATGCAACCGCCGACGGCTTCGACAAGGTCTACGGATTTTACCAGAGAAACGGCAAAGAGTATAAAGTAATCGGGAGCCGGGCGCGGAAACTACCGAATGGCCAAGACCTGCGCGACGCCTTTTTCATTCTGGACGATGGGCACGACCTGCTGACCTCGAAGCACTGGGTGAAGATCCAGCGGCCCTACCTCGGCCAGTACGGCTTGGGGCGGAACGGCGCGGGCGCCGGCGACATCCGGGACGTCACCGCCATCGTCCTGACGCGCAAGAAATAGCTACTTTCTGAGGCGTGCGGCGAACGCCGCCGCGGTTTCGAAAGCACGCCGCACTTCATCCGTGTTGAGACCGGCTCGCAGGCGCTGAAGTTCCCCGATCGCGGCTTCGAGCGCGGAATCCACCGAAGCGCGGTTGGTCTCGAGAATGTCCTTCCACAGGTCGTAGGAACTCGAGGCGAGCCGCGTCATGTCGGCCAGTCCGGGGCCAGCGGCCTTCAGATGTTCGGGGGCCGTGAGGCGCGCCGCCAGGGTGGAGGCCAGCGCGGTCGAGAGCAACTGCGGCAGATGGGAAGTGAGCGCCACCACGCGGTCGTGCTCTTCGGGAGTGAGGAACAGCGTCGCCGCGCCGGTCTTGCGAATCCAGAAAAGCAGCTCCCGCGCGGCCTCGGTATCGAGATCCGCGGCGGAGGCGGGCGTGAGGATCCAGGTGCGGCCGGCGAACAGCGTCGCGTCGGCTTCGGCGGCGCCGCGCTTCTCCTTGCCGGCCATGGGATGGCCTCCCAGAAACTGGGCTCCGCGGATGGAGCGGCGGGCCTGTTCGACGATGCGCGTCTTGGTGCTGCCGGCATCGGTGACCAGCGTTTCGGGACGAAGGCAGGGGCCGATGACGCGCAGCGTCTCGAGGATGCGGCTGATGGTCTGCGAGAGAAAGACCAGGTCGGCATGCGCCACCGCCTGCACCAGCGGGAGCGCTTCGTCGATGGCGCCGCACTCGAGCGCGTCCTTCAACGCGGGCGGGGAGCTGACGCCCACAATGCGGCCTTCGAATCCGGCGGCCTTCAGCGCCAGGCCGAACGAGGCGCCGATCAGTCCGGTGCCGACGATGGCTACAGTCTCAATCATGAAAAGCAACCCAAAGAGTTTTGGCCACGAATGGACACGAATGAACACGAATAGAAATACCGTGGCGTAGACTCTTAGTCTGCAGCGTCGAGACTCGTCTCGACGCGAAAGCCTGCCTCGACAGGAGTGTCGAGGCGGCAGGCAGGAGTGCCCAATGCCACTTAGTTTTCACGAGACCGGGCAGAAACCGTGGGGCAGGACTCCAGTCCTGCAGCGGGTCTCCAGACCCGCCGCCGTCCAACTTCCTGAAACGAAGCAAGCCGGACGTGGACGTCCGGCGCAGCTCTGGAGAGCCGCCCCACTCCGGCCGTCCGCATCCGGGATAGCTAAATGGCATTGGGCAAGAGTGCCTGCGCCACAAAGGCTAGCGTGGGCCACCCCCTGCGATGGTTCGATTCACTGCGGGGGCGATGATGCGGAGCTGGGACATCAGCTCGGCAAACTGTTCGGGCCAGAGGGACTGGGCGCCGTCGCTGAGCGCGTGGTCGGGATCCTGGTGGACCTCGATGAGCAGCCCGTCGGCGCCGGCGGCGACGGCGGCCCGGGCCATCGGGAGCACCTTGTCGCGCCGGCCGGTTCCGTGCGACGGGTCGGCGACGATGGGCAGGTGCGAAAGCTTCTGCACCACCGGGATGGCGGAAATATCGAGCGTGTTGCGGGTGTAGCTCTCGAAGGTGCGTATGCCGCGCTCGCACAGGACAATGTTGGGATTGCCGGCGGCCATGATGTATTCGGCGGAAAGCAGAAGCTCCTCGATGGTGGCGGCGATCCCGCGCTTCAGCAGCACCGGTTTGGTCTGCCTGCCGAGCTCACGCAGCAGGTTGTAGTTCTGCATGTTCCGCGCGCCCACCTGCAGGATGTCGGCGTAGGAGGCGACCAGCGGGATCTGGGTCTGGTCCATCACCTCGGTGACCACTAGCAATCCGTTGCGGTCGGCCGCTTCGCGGAGCAGCGACAGTCCCTCTTCGCCCATGCCTTGAAAGCTGTAGGGCGAGCTGCGCGGCTTGAACCCGCCGCCGCGCAGGATGACGGCGCCGGCGCGGGCCACGGACTCGGCGACCGCCAGGATCTGGTCGCGGCTTTCCACGCTGCACGGGCCGGCCATCACCACAACGGCGGGCCCTCCGATTTCCACCTGGCCCACTTTGACAATGGTGCCCGCTGGCCGGAAGCTGCGGCTGGCCAGCTTGTAAGGCGACATGATGCGGTGCGCCTCTTTTACGCCGTCCAGCACTTCGAAATCCGCGGGCTCGAACTGGCCGATCGGGCCGACACCACCGAGGACGGTGTGAACCGCGCCGGTGGATTTGTGGACGGTGAAGCCGAGCGCGACCAGTCGGTCGATGACCGCTTCGATCTGCTTCTCGGTGGCGCCCTCTTGCATGACGACTAACATAGGGGTGTCCTCATACCGCTTCCTGGCGGTCGCGGCTCGGTAACGGAACGGTC
>CAZBQQ010000205.1:0-2282 GCA_964493965.1 uncultured Solibacteraceae bacterium | reverse complement strand
CGGTCGCGGCTCGGTAACGGAACGGTCATGGCTTGCCGTCCTTCTCCAACATGCGCAGCCGTTGGACGTTACGCATTTCGTCGATGATACGCTCGAAGACCCGCTTGACGCTATCGGCGCTCAGCGGGCCGGGGTTGTGTGTCGTGACGTTCTCGAAGACCTCGTCCTCGCGGCGGGGCTCGTAGATGGGAAGACTGAGGTGCCGCTTGACGCGGCCGATTTCCTCGACGATGCGTGTGCGCTCGCTGAGCAGCTCGAGGATGCGGCGGTCCAGGTCGTCGATGCGATCCCGGAACCCGGCCAGGGCTTGCAGGCCTTCTTCAGGGGTCATGAGGGCCTCGGCATGTCGAAACCGCTCTTGAGGGAGCGGGCGAACTCTTCCAGTCGCGATTCCAGGTCGGAATCGGCGGCGTGCTGCTCGATCATGTGGACGATGGCGCTGCCGACCACCACGCCGTCGGCCAGCGCTCCAGCCGCGGCGACGTGCTCCGGGCGCGAGATGCCGAAGCCGATGGCGAGCGGCAGGTCCGTGACGCGGCGCATCGCCTTTACCAGCGGAGCGGCGGATGCAGAGAGAGAGACCTGCTCCCCGGTGACTCCGGTGCGCGAGACCAGGTAAGCGAAGCCGGAGGAGTATTGCGCGATGAGGCGTAGGCGCGCCTCCGTGCTGGTGGGCGCGGCCAGGAAAACGGTGTCGAGGTTCTGCGCGTGCAGAAGCGCGACGTGCGGGGCGGCTTCTTCGACACTGAGGTCCGTGAGGAGGACGCCGTCGATTCCGGCGGCGGCGGCATCCCGGGCCAGGGCTTCCACGCCGTACCTGAGCACTGGGTTCAGGTACGTGAACAGGAGCAGCGGAACTTCGGAGGTGCGCCGGATCTGGCGGGCAACCTCGACGACGCAGCGCAGAGAAGCGCCGGCGCGCAGGGCGCGTTCGGAGGCGCGCTGGATCACCGGACCATCGGCGATGGGGTCGGAGAATGGCACGCCGAGTTCGACCAGATCGACGCCGCCTCGGACTAGCGCGGCGACGAGGGCGGGCGTGCGTTCGAGCGAAGGATCGCCGGCCGTGAGGTATCCGACCAGAGCCTTGCGCTTAGCCGGGCGCAGCGCGTCGAACAGCCGGCCGATCCTAGTGGGCATGGTGCACCGAGTGTGGCGTTGTGGGGCAGGTTGTCCAACCTGCGGCGGGTTGGCAACCCGCCTCTAAGCCTCTGCTAACGGGTCTGCCTGGCGCCGGTTCGCAACCGGCGCGCAGGATGCCATCCTGCCCCACAGTGCGGACCACGGGCGGCCCGGACAGGGAGCTGAAGCTCGCCGCGGCACGCTGAAGCGTGCGCCACGGGCTATTCGAGGTCCGGGAAATTTTGGCGGTAGATCTCAATATCCTTGTCTCCACGGCCGGACAGGTTTACCAGGAAGATTTCTCCCTTGGCTTGGGGCGCGCGGCGGACGGCTTCCGCTACGGCATGGGACGATTCTAACGCGGGAATGAGCCCCTCGGTGCGCGAGAGAAGGCGCGCGGCCGCGAGCGCTTCGGCGTCGCTGGCGGAGGTGTACTCGGCGCGGCCCTGGTCGTGCAGCCACGCGTGTTCGGGACCGACCAGCGCGTAATCCAGTCCCGCGGAAACCGAGTGAGTGAGCGAGACCTGCCCTTCTTCGTCCTGCAACAGGTAGCTGTAAGCTCCCTGCAGAACGCCGGGCGCGCCGCCCGAGAAACGCGCGGCGTGTTGGCCGAGCGCGGGACCCTTGCCGCCGGCTTCGACCCCGATCAGCCGCACATCCGCGTCCTCCAGGAAACGATGGAAGATACCGATGGCGTTCGATCCGCCGCCCACACAGGCGAAGATCGCGTTGGGCAGACGTCCCTCGGCGGCCAGGATCTGTGCGCGCGCTTCCTCTCCGATCACCTTCTGAAAATCGCGCACCATGAGCGGGTAGGGGTGCGTGCCCAGCGCCGAGCCGAGCAGGTAGTAAGTGCTCGAGACGTTGGTGACCCAGTCGCGCATGGCCTCGCTGATGGCGTCCTTGAGGGTCTGGCTGCCGGACGAGACGCCTTCGACGCGCGCGCCCAGCAGGCGCATGCGGAAGACGTTGAGGCTCTGCCGACGCATGTCCTCGGTTCCCATGTAGACCGTGCAGTCGAGCCCGAACAGCGCGCAGACGGTGGCGGTGGCGACGCCGTGCTGGCCGGCGCCGGTCTCCGCGATCACGCGCCGCTTGCCCATGCGGCGGGCGAGCAGGACCTGGCCCAGGCAGTTGTTGATCTTGTGCGCGCCGGTGTG
>CAZBQQ010000204.1:4672-8861 GCA_964493965.1 uncultured Solibacteraceae bacterium | reverse complement strand
TGGAGTCCTGCCCCACGGTTTCTGCCCGGCATTGTGAAAACTAAGTGGCATTGGGTTGGCGACCGGCGCGCAGGATGCCAGCCTGCCCCACAATGCGTGCCGCTGTTTGATCATGGACTGGGCGGCAGACGCCCTCAATCCCGCTGCACTTGCGCAATCCACGTCTTCACGGCCAGGCCGGCGAGCAAAATCCACACCGCGATGCGGAACACGCCATCGAGAGTAAACGCTGCCAGAAGCGCCAACACGCCGTAGCAGGCTAGCGCGGTGATGAAGCGGGCTTTCATGAGCTAGCAACCATGGTAACGGTTCGGAACCGAACGGCGGGAACGCGGCGCCTAGGGCCGCACGCGGACGAACTCGTATCGCTCGACCGTGGCCGCGACCTCGAAGGGTTTCTCCGGCTCTACGCCGTTGCGCGCGGCCAGATCCAACCGCGTCACCTTGCCCAAGCAGTGCAGGTCGAGTTCTCCGGAGGGGTTGAGCGCGATCGTGTACTCAATCGGCTCGCCGATTTCCAGTTTCAGGTCCGAAGCGAACAGCACCCCGCCGGAGCTGAGGTTCTTCGTCTCGCCGGCGCCGACGATAGAGCGCAGGCCGTTCCGGAGCAGCTTCACCGGCAGCTTGACGTCGAACCGTTTTGATCTACGTTGTTCAACCACGGGGACCTCTCTAACCTATTCGGTTTTGTGTGCGTTAGTCAATATATTCGGCTCCTTTTTGCCCCGATTACGGTCCTGGTACTTCACATTACTTTCGGTGTAGTAAGTTCGTTTCATGCCTCGGACCCGCCGACAGGTACCGTAGTTTTGGCCTGTTGGTCCTCCCGCCCGGCTAAACCCCGCATCTGGCCGCCGTGAGCCGCTGGCGCGAGGCTCCCGCCTCGGGCGACAATGGAGAATTGGCGGAGTATCGCCTACCCCCACCATGCTGGACCGTATCACTGTACACGGAGCGCGGCAACACAACCTGAAGAATCTCGACGTCGAGATTCCGCGCAACACCTTCACGGTGGTCACCGGCCTGAGTGGCTCCGGCAAGTCATCGCTGGCCTTCGACACCATCTACGCGGAGGGCCAGCGCCGCTACGTGGAAACGCTTTCGCCCTACGCCCGCCAGTTCCTCGACCAGATGGAACGCCCGGAAGTCGATTCCATCGACGGCCTGAGCCCCGCCATCTCGATCGAGCAGAAGACCACCAGCCGCAGCCCCCGCTCCACCGTCGGCACCATTACCGAAATCTACGATTACCTGCGCGTCCTCTACGCCTCCATTGGCGTGCCGCACTGCCCCAATTGCGGCCACGAGATCTCCCAGCAATCCACCGAGCGCATCCTGCAGCAGATCGCCGGCCTCAGGCAGGACGAGCGGGTCATGATCCTGGCGCCCATCGTGCGCGGCCGAAAGGGCGAATACCGCAAGGACCTCGAGAAACTGGCCCGGCAGGGCTTCCTGCGCGCCCGCATCGATGGCGTCCTGCGCTCGATCGACGAACCCGTGGTGCTGGATCGCAGGCGCAACCACACCATAGAGGTAGTCATCGACCGGCTGCTGGTCAAGCCGGGTATCGAGAAGCGCCTGGAAGCTTCCATCGAGACAGCCACCAAGCTCGCTTCCGGACTGGTGACGGTCGCCGTGGTGAACGGGGACGAGCATCTTTACTCGCAGAAGCTGGCATGCCCGGATTGCGACACCAGCGTGCCCGCCATCGAGCCGCGGTCGTTCTCGTTCAACAGTCCTTACGGCGCCTGCGAGACGTGCTCCGGCCTCGGCAACAAGTGGATGTTCGACCCGGGCAAGATCCTGGCCGATCCCTCGAAGCCGCTGTTCGACGGGGGCCTCGTGCCGGCGGCGGCGTCGGAAACCATCGCGCGCGCCACAACGGAGGCGGCCAAGCGGCAGAAGATCAACCTGTCGAAACCGTTCGATGCTCTGGCGGCCAAGGCGCAGGATTTCCTCATGGTCGGCGGCGCCGGCTTCCCCGGCATTCTCAAGCTCCTGGAGGACAAGTTCGAAGACGCCACCGACATGTATCGCGAGTGGCTGATGGACTACATGTCCCCCAGCCAGTGCCCGGAGTGCAAGGGGCGGCGGCTGAAGCCCTCCAGCCTGGCCGTGCTGGTGAAGGGCGTCTCGATCGCGGCGTTCACGGCGCTGCCGGTGGCCCGCGCCATTCCGAAGTTGAAGGGCTGGGAGTTTACCGAGCGCGAGACGCAGGTGGCCGGCCGCGTGCTGCACGAGATCCGTAACCGGCTGGAGTTCCTGAGCGCGGTGGGGCTCGACTACCTGAGCCTGGACCGCTCGGCGGCGACGCTGTCGGGCGGCGAGGCGCAGCGCATACGCCTGGCGACGCAGATCGGCTCACGGCTGCGCGGAGTGCTCTACGTGCTCGACGAGCCCTCGATCGGGCTGCACCCGCGCGACAACGCCCGCCTGCTCGACACGCTGGCGCGGCTGCGCGACCTCGGCAACACGGTGCTGGTGGTGGAGCACGACGCCGAGACCATCGAGCGCGCCGATTACGTCATCGATCTCGGTCCGGGAGCGGGCCGCCTGGGCGGCGTGCTGGTGGCAGCGGGCACGCCCGCCCAAATCGAGGGCAACCCCGCGTCGCTCACCGGCCAGTATCTCTCTGGCGCGAAGAGCATTCCCATGCCGGCGCAGCGGCGCCGGGCCAACGGCAAGAGCCTGGTGATTCGCGGCGCGCGCGAGCACAACCTGAAGAACATCGACATCGAGTTTCCGTTGGGCCTGTTCATCGTGATCACGGGGGTTTCGGGCAGCGGGAAATCGACCGTGGTGAACGACATCGTCTACCGCGCGTTGATGCGCGCCATCTACAAGTCGCGCGAGGAGCCGGGCGCGCACGACTCCATCGAAGGCCTCGAGCACATCGACAAGGTCATCGAGATCGACCAGTCCGCCATCGGCCGGACGCCGCGCTCGAACCCCGCCACCTACACCGGGGTCTTCACGCCCATCCGCGATCTGTTCGCGATGCTGCCAGAGTCGCGCGAGCGCGGGTACAAACCCGGCCGGTTCAGCTTCAACGTGAAGGGCGGGCGCTGCGAAGCCTGCGAGGGCGATGGGCTCAAGCGCATCGAGATGAGCTTCCTGCCCGATGTCTACGTCACCTGCGATCTGTGCCGCGGCCGGCGTTACAACTACGAGACGCTCCAGGTAAAATACAAGGGCTATTCGATAGCCGATCTTCTGGAGACGACGGTCGAGGAAGCGGTGGGCATTCTCGAAAACATTCCGCAGATCCAGCCGAAGCTGCAGACGCTGGTGGATGTCGGGCTGGGCTACGTTCACCTGGGCCAGTCGTCTACCACGCTTTCGGGCGGCGAAGCGCAGCGCATCAAGCTGGCGCGCGAGCTCAGCCGGCGCCAGACCGGGCGGACCTTCTACATCCTCGACGAACCCACCACCGGGTTGCACTTCGACGACATACGCAAGCTGCTCGACGTGTTGCAGCGGCTGGTGGACCTGGGCAACACCGTGGTAGTGATCGAGCATCAGCTCGACGTGGTGAAATGCGCGGACTGGATCATCGACCTGGGGCCCGACGGCGGCGATGCTGGCGGCCAGGTGGTGGCGACCGGAACGCCCGAGCAGGTGGTGCGCATCCGCCGCAGCTACACCGGCCAGGCGCTCGCCAAAGTGCTGAAGAACGGCAGAAACGGACACGCAGCGTGAGCCAATACGACCTCGAGCCGTTGGATTTTTCCGGGCTGAAGACGATTCCGATCCGCGAGCGCGGCGGAAAAGTGCGGGTGGAGCATTTCGCCAAACCTTACCAGAAGGGAGCCGGCGTGGCGGCGTGGCTCGACTCGCTGCCGCACCTGCTGGCCGCCGACGGCTTTCGCGCGGTCATTGAAGCTATGGAAGCGGCCCGCGCGGCCGGGAAGCCGATCCTGTGGGGCATGGGCGGCCACGTCATCAAGTGCGGCCTGGCTCCGGTGCTGGCGGACCTGATGCGGCGGGGATTTGCGACCGCCTTCGCCATGAACGGCTCGGCGGCGATTCACGATTTCGAGATCGCCATCGCCGGCGCCACCAGCGAAGACGTCGAAGCGGTGCTCCCCGACGGCCGATTCGGAGTGGCCGAGGAGACCGGCCGCGAGATGAACACCGCCATCGTCGAGGGCGACCGCGACGCCCTCGGCATGGGCGAAGCACTCGGGCG
>CAZBQQ010000204.1:0-4572 GCA_964493965.1 uncultured Solibacteraceae bacterium | reverse complement strand
TCTCTCCTCGCCGCCGCCTACCTCAATCGCACGCCGGTCACGGTGCATGTCGCCATCGGCACCGACACGCCGCACCTGCACCCGGCCGCCGACCCGGCCGCCATCGGTCGCGCCACACATCGCGACCTGCGCCTGTTCTGCCGCCTGGTGTCGCAGCTCGATTCCGGCGGCGTATACCTCAACCTGGGCTCGGCCGTGATCATGCCCGAGGTGTTTCTCAAAGCCGTTTCGGTGGTGCGCAACCTGGGCTGCCGCCTGGAGGACTTCACCACCGTGAATCTGGATTTCCTACAGCACTACCGCCCGCGCGTGAACGTCATCGAGCGGCCGCACACCCGCTCGGGAGGCCGCGGAATCGCCATCACGGGCCACCACGAGCTGATGGTGCCGCTGCTGGCGGCCGCCCTCATCGAGCGCCAGTCATGACCGATCCTTCCGAGCCGCAGCCGCCGCCGGAGTTCGAACTCCCGCCCCCTTATGTAGCTCCGCCCGCGCCCGAGCGCGTTCCGTTCTGGGGCTATCGCGATCTGATGTTTCTCATCGCGGTCGCCTTCATTCTCCTTTTGCTGGTGAGCAGGGTGGCGTCGCTTTTCTTCAAGGGCCCCCTCGGCGCCGTGCAGGCGCTCGTGGTCACCTTCGCGTTCGAGGGCCTGTGGTTCGTGGCCTTGTATGGGGTGATGCGCCTCGGATACGGCCGCCCGTTCTGGCGTTCGCTCGGCTGGCTGAAAACGTCGCGCGGGTTCTGGGACGCGTTTGGCTGGGGGCTGCTGACCGCGCTGATCTGCGTCGTGCTCGGGAGCCTGCTCCCGGCTCCCCACGTCAAGACGCCCATGGAAGAGCTGCTGAAGGACCGCACGTCTCTCCTGCTCATGGGATTCTTCGCCGTCACCCTCGGACCGCTTTGCGAGGAACTGGCGTTCCGCGGCTTCCTGCAGCCGCTGCTGGTGAGCACCTTCGGCGCCGCGGTTGGTGTGGTGTTGCAGGCGGTGCCCTTCGCGGCGCTGCATGGCGCCGAATACGCCTGGAGCTGGCAGCAGCTCCTGGTCATGCTGCTCGCCGGGTCGGCCTTCGGTTGGATGCGCCATCGCACCGGCTCCACCGCCGCCGCCACGTACATGCATGCCGGCTTCAACTGCGTCGTCTTCATGGGAATGCTGGCGGAGAACTTCGTTCGAAAGACCTGAACCAATGGTAGAGACAATTCAATGGACTGACGCCGGCGTGGTCATGATCGACCAGACGCGGTTGCCGCGCGAGGAACAGTACGTCACCTGCCGCGACTACCGCGAGGTGGCCGAAGCGATCCGCTCGATGGTGATTCGTGGCGCCCCGGCCATCGGCGTCGCCGCAGCCATGGGAGTCGCGATCGGCGTGCTGCACGCCGACCCTTCCCGGCTCGACGCGGAGTTCGAGACCATCTGCGCGACGCTCGCCGCCACGCGTCCCACCGCTGTCAATCTTTTCTGGGCCATCGACCGCATGAAGAAGCTGTACAGCGCAATCCGCGCCTGCCCCATCGAAGAGATTCGCAGGCGGATGGTGGAGGAGGCGAGGCAAATCCGGCTGGAGGATATCGCCATCAACGAGGCCATCGGCCGGCATGGCGCTCCGCTCGTCCCGGACGGGAAGACCGTGCTCACGCACTGCAACGCCGGGGCGCTGGCGACGGCGGGCTATGGAACGGCGCTGGGCGTGGTGCGTGCCGCCATCGCCGCGGGCAAGCACATCGACGTGTTTGCCGACGAGACGCGTCCGTTTCTCCAGGGCGCCCGGCTGACGGTGTGGGAGCTTCAGCACGACGGCATCGCCGCCACGTTGATCACCGATAACATGGCGGGGCACTTCCTGAAGTCCGGGCGCATCGGCTGCGTGGTGGTGGGCGCGGACCGGATCGCCGCCAACGGCGACGTGGCCAACAAGATTGGCACGTACACGGTCGCCGTGCTGGCGCGCGAGAACGGGGTACCGTTCTACGTGGCGGCGCCGATTTCGACGCTGGACCTGAGCCTTCCCTCCGGCGACGGGATCCCGATCGAGCAGCGTGCGGCCAGTGAGGTGACCCACGTGTTCGGCGTCCCGGTGGCGCCCGAAGGCGTGCGGGTGGAGAATCCGGCGTTCGATGTGACGCCGCACCGGTACGTAGACGCTATCGTCACGGAGCGGGGCGTGGCGCGTGCGCCGTATACGGAGTCTTTGGCCAGGCTCGCCGCGGGGTAAGCAGACCTACCGCTCCGGCGCGCCTCCCCGGCTTCGCCGCCCGTGTGGCGCGATCCCCGAAGCTGGACCGTAGCCGTAAAAGACGCCCCTGCCGCCATTGCCGACATAGACCAGGTCCTGAGTGCGCATGTCGCCCTCCAGGGAATTGATTTCGCCGAACTGCATCCGGGCCGGGTCGCTGATCTCGATCCAGGTCGCGCCCGTATCCTCTGACTTGTAGATCGCGTCGGCCTCGGCTCCGGGCACCCGCCCGTGGACATACAGGAACGGCGCCGCCGCAGTCGCGCCCTTGCCGAACGCTACGTAGTTGGCGCTTGCCAGCGTGCTGATCGGAGCGAACGTCTTGCCGCCGTCGGTGGAGTGCAACAGTTGGTACGTCCAGGGCTGGTCGGGGTCCGGCGCGAACGACATCCACACGTCGCCGGCCTTCACCGGGTTGGGCACGATGCTGACGTTGAGCACATAGTGCGGGTCCCGCGGCCAGGCCGTGTTGCCCAGTGTCCAGGTAGCTCCGCCGTCGGTGCTGTAGTAGAAGTTGCCGTTGTCGAAGTAATAGAACGTGCCCGCGGCAACCAGGTCCGGTGCGAGCACATCGCCGTTCCACCACGCGTTCGTCAGCTGCCAGGACGCCGGGAGGGCCACGCCGTTGTACCGGGCGGGCTGCCACGTCGCGCCGCCGTCGCGAGTGTACTGTGGACCGGCGCTGGTCGGAGCCCAGACCATGTTGGCCGGGTTGTCCGATGCCATCGCAATCTTGCCGCCCACGCCCGGACTCGTGTTGGGGATGTGCCTCCAGGTGAGCCCGTTGTCGGACGTGATGCCGGACATCGGAGCGGTGGAGTTGGCCTCATCCCAGCCCACAAACGCCGCGTTCTGAGGTTGCGATCCGCAGTAGGTGATGCCGGTGCCCTGGGCGACATACAGGAAGCTGTCGATAGTCGCCTGGGGCACCATGTCGCGGCTGGCGTAACGGAATCCCACCATGTCGGCGCCCACGCTGAACAAATCGGCGCCGCCCGCGACCGGCGGAACCTTGATCTTCTGCACCACCAGTTCTTCCAGGTTGCTCATCTGCCAGGTCCAGACCGTGGACGCGGCGGTGATGTCGTCGGTCTCGATCACGCCGTAGCCGTTGGTCTGCCAGACCCGCTTCGGGTCCGCGGGATCGATCACCAGCGCGGCGTTGCCCCAGCCGCCGGCGCCGGCCGGGTAGTATTGCGGCTGATAAGCGAACGATCCCACCGCGATCGCGCTCCACGAGTTGCCCTGATCGGCGCTGCGGAAGATCTGCAGGTTTCCGTTTACCGCCGCCATGACGATGGCCGGATTCGTCGGATCCGAGGAAACTCCGGAGTAGCTCTTGCCGTTCCCCTGCGGCGTGACATCGGTCCATCGGCCACCTTTGTACCGCCCGACGCCGCCCGTGGTTCCGCCCTCGTCGCCGCCGAAGGTGACGAACAGTGTCCCGTCCGTCGCTAGCGCGGCGCGCGCGGGATTCGTGGCGCTGCCGGTCTGGGACCACGAAATGCCGCCGTCCACGCTGGTCCACACACCGCTCCCGTAGACGCCGGCGTATAGGTTGCGCGTGGCGCCCGTGGCGGTGACGCCTCCGCTGGGGTCGAACAGCACGAAATTGATGCCGGGAGACGCGGTGCTCGCAGGCAGTCCTCCGCCGACCTGCGACCAGTCGGTGCCGCCCCTCCGCCACAGGCCGTTCTGCCGGCTGGCGAAGTAAACTACGCCAGGCTGGTTCGGATCGACGGCCAGGCGTTCGCCGGTGGTGCCGCGATACGCATCGTTGGCGCCGATGTAAAGCGCGTGTGGCGCCAGGCCGGTGTCGCTCCAGGTCGTGCCGCGGTCGTGCGAGACCAGCACCTCGGCAGGCGTAAAGACACCCGAGGACGTTATGGTCCGCCCGTGTGCCGCCGCGATATAGACGGTGTCGACGTCGGCCGGGTCGGCCGCGATGCTTTCCACGCCGTAGATTTCCGAATCGAGCCGGCCGTATTGGTCCAGCAGCGGCACCCAGGTTTGGTTGGCGCGATCGAACCGGTACGCGCCGCCGACGTCGGTGCGGATGTAAATGTCATGCGGCGCCAGCGGATGCGCCACCAGACCGGTGACATAGCCCATCCCCTGCGTGTCAACGCTCTCCCAGGAGAAGCCCGCGCCGCCGGTGGTGACCAATCCCACCGAAACGAACACTCGCAGGTTGGCGCTGAACGCACTGAAGGTCGCCGACACCGTGGCCGAGCCGGCGGAAACCGCGCTCAGCATTCCCGAGCTGGAAACGCTGGCCACCGAAGCCGGCGTAATGCTCCACGTCGCGCTGGAGGTGACGTCCCTGGTGGTGCT
>CAZBQQ010000203.1:0-8872 GCA_964493965.1 uncultured Solibacteraceae bacterium | reverse complement strand
CGAGCGGGAGACTGGAGGCGGGAGACAGGAGGAGGAGGTAGGAGGCAGGAGAACGGTCACTTGTGTTCGCCGAAGACCAGGGCGGTGAAGGAGAAGATGTCGGTGTCTGGCTGTTGCCAGGCGTTGGTTGGGAGGCCGGCTTTGTGACAGGTTTCCTCCAGAAACGTTTTGCGGTCCCAATGTTGTTCGACCGGAACCTGAGGGAGAAGCAGGCCGGACTTGTCGCCGCGCTTCATGATCAGGCCGTCGCGGCCGACCTGGATCTGGGTGACGTCCAGGACGCGGCGCAGAGGTGAGAGAACGGAGATCTCGTACTGCAGTTGGCTGAGCTCGGCGGCGGTGACCGGCGGGAAACGCGGGTCCTGGACGGCCGCGGCGGCGGCTACGTCGCGGACCGTTTCGGCGAGCGGGCGCACGGGCGCGATGTATCCGATGCAGCCGCGTAGTTCGCCGTGCTCCTTGAGCGTCACGAAGGCGCCGAGCTCGCGGTTGAAGGACTCGAAGTTGAGCGGCACGTTGTCGTAGAGCTTCCGATCTTTCACCGCGCTCTCGACCGACTGGCGCGCCAGTTTCAGCAGGCCGTCCTTCTCCGCGTCGCTCAGCGTGAAGGCGGGGGCGGCGCCGGCGCGGGCCTTCAACGGCTTGACGAAGACCCATGAGCTGTAGCCCACTACGCGGGTCTTGTCGGCGGTGACGTCACCCGAGTTGGCGTACTTCAGCAGGTGCGGCTCTGCGGCCCCGAGCCGCTCGGAGGCGATCATGGCGGCGACGATCGGCGCGCCTCCGCAGGCTTCCCAGACGCGGCGTTCGAAGTTCTCGGACATGCTGAGGTAATCCCAATCCTGGATGGCGCGCAGAGTTTTGTGGTCGAGCTTCACGGCGTCGTCGTAGGGATGGAAGTGGGAGAGATCGGAGCTGGCAACGATGAGCGTGTTGCTGCCCTTGATTTCGCGCGCCAGGGCCAGGCCGAGCGTGCGGCTGGCCTCGTAGCTCTGATCGCCCATGATGATGGGCACCAGTTTGAAGTCGCCGATGGCGCGCTGGAGGAACGGGAGTTCATCCTCAAGGGCGTGCTCGCCGTGCTCGCCTGGGATCACGTGGCCACGGGTGGAGAGCTGAACCACGTCGCCGCTCACGAGCCTTTTGCAAAACGCCTTGTCGACCGGCACGGTTCCCAGCGGCGTCTGGTAGGCGTCGCCGTTGTAGACGGAGACGAAGGAGAAGCCGTCCACGTGCGAGGGCGCGATGACGACGACGCGGTCGTAATGCTTGCCCTTGACGAGCGCGTAGCCCTGCGCGGCCACCGCACCGGAGAATTCGTAGCCGGCGTGGGGCGAGACGATCGTCTGTATGGTTCCGTCGATGGCCGGGGGCGTCGCGCGGGCGAGGAAGTCGTCCACCATTTTGGCGAGAGCTTTGGGATCGGCGGGGTAGAAGGAGCCGGCTACGGCGGCGGGGCGGACTTGGGCTCGGACGCAGGCGGGAGAGAAGGCCAGGAACAGTAGGAGCCATGCGCCGAGACGAGTCTCGGCGCGGCAGGCAGGAGTGCCTGCGCCACGGCGGCTGAAGGTGAGCAGGGTGGTGGCAGAAGAAAACATCAGGTCCCCCAGACGCCGGGTATGGGTTGGTGGCAGAACCGGCAACTGCCTTTTACGATGTCGAATGCTCCGATGGTGAAGCCCTGGCGTTCGACGACTTTGCGGCGGCAGCGCGGGCAGTAGGTGCTCTCGGCGGGATGGCCGGGAACGTTACCGACGTAGACGTAGTGCAGGCCTTCGGCATCGGCGGCGGCCTTGGCACGTTCGAGAGTCGCGATCGGCGTCGGCGGCAGATTCTTGAGCAAATACTCGGGGTGGAATTGCGTGAAGTGGACCGGCACGTCTGGCCCCAGCTCTTGCTTCACCCATTTTGACAGGCCGGTGAATTCCTTGTCGGTGTCGTTCAGGGTTGGGATGACGAGGTAGACGATCTCGGTCCACATGCCCTGGGCGCGCAGGGTTACCAGCGTTTCGAGGACCGACTTCAGCTCTCCGTTGACGATGTCCTTGTAGAATTTCGGGGTGAACGCTTTCAGATCGATCTTGACGGCGTCCACGTGGCGGCAGAGTTTCTTGAGCGGCTCGGACTGGATGAATCCGCCGCTCACGACGGCGCTCTTGATGCCTTCGGCGCGCGCCGCCTCGGCGACCGCGGTCATGTACTCGTAGAAGACCACCGGCTCGCTGTAAGTGTAGGCGATGATGGGGCAGGCGTTCTGCTTGGCGGCGGCCGCAGCCTGGTCCGGCGGCAGGTAGATGCCGCGCACCTGCTCGGGGCGCGATTGCGAGATGTCCCAGTTCTGGCACATCTTGCAGTTCACGTTGCAGCCGGCGGTAGCGATGGAGAACGCCATGGCGCCGGGATGGAAGTGGAAGAACGGTTTCTTCTCGATCGGGTCGATGTGGGCGGCGGCTACTCGCGAATAGACCAGCGTGTAGTAAGTGCCGCCCCGATTCTCGCGGACTCCGCAGTAACCGCGCTCGCGGTCATCGATGACGCATTCGCGCGGGCACAGCTTACATTTGATCTTCCTGTAGGGCAGCTTTTCGTAGAAGGCGGCTTCGGCGATGAAGCGGGAGTCGGGGGAGGCGGCCAGGGCGGGGAGGGCGCAGGCGGCTCCGAGGAATGCGCGGCGGTTCATCTCATACCTCCACGCGTTCGATGCGGTGCGGATCGTTGGTTCCGATGCCGTGGGCGGCGGCGGTCGCGATGTAACTGGGACGGGGGTCGAGCGGCTTGAGTCCCTTTTCGGCGCGCTTGGCTTCGATGATGCGCCAGCCGGTGTAGTCGAGCGCCACCGGATCGCGGGCGACCAGGAGCCCGTTGAAGGGCCACGCCCATTGCGGCATGTACGAGGGTCCACCTTCGTATTGCGCGGTCATGGCGTCGCAGATGGCGAGGCGGACCTTGTTGCGGATGGGCGAGAGCATGTAGACGTCGGCGATGTAGGGGTCGCCGGCGTTGGTGTGGTACTTGTTCGGATTGTGGATGACTCCGAACAGGTTCTTGAGCGCGATGGTGACGCCGGCGATGCTGTGGTCCTTGAGGACGGGCAGGTTGATGATGCCGTCGCAGACGCGGGTGACGGCCTTCGAGAGCAGGCTGCCGGCGCTGCCGTAGACGGCGAGATCCTCTTCGTAGCCGAATGCGTCGTTGCCGCCGACGCGTGCGCGGCCGGGGCGGTCCGAGATGCGGAAGCCGGCGCTTTCGAGATCTTCGCTGAGGCGGTCGAAGACGATGATGTCTTTGGCGGCGATGCCCGCCTGACGGAGTCGCTCCGAGATGGCCTCGACCAGGGCGGGGCTGGTGGAGGCCGAGCCGCGTCCCGCCAGGCAGTTCACTTTGAGGCCGATGACTTCGCCGGGGCGCGCGAGCTGTTTCCAGGCCTCGAGCGCGGTGTCGCGATCGTAGAAGGCCTGCATGGCGCGGTCGAGGAGCGCCGCGAGCGCGGTGTGGCTGCGCGCGACGACGACCCTGGAGCGGGCGGGAGGCGCCGTCTGGGTAGCAACCAGCGCGCCGCACGAGGACCGGACGAAATCCCGGCGATTCATAGAGTGGCCCGACACTCTGGTATACCACCGAGGGGCGGAGGCGTGGAGTGTCCGTTTATGGGATTGGGACCATTGTGCACTGCGGCGCGCGTTTTTGTTTTCAACCGGGAATTGTCCGAAATTGGGATTGGGTTGAATGTGCACTTTTTTATTTTTCTTTTTTTGTGCGGGGGGCCGGGTGAGGAAAAGGGCGGTTGGGGTTGGGGCATCGCGCTTGGAATGGGGCCTGTTTTGA
Organism: uncultured Solibacteraceae bacterium; assembly: GCA_964493965.1. Classification (GTDB taxonomy): domain Bacteria; phylum Acidobacteriota; class Terriglobia; order Bryobacterales; family Bryobacteraceae; genus DASWZN01. The sequence goes on along the minus strand of CAZBQQ010000203.1, from coordinate 5,047 downwards.
ATTCTTGGGTCCTGCGGCGCGGCCGATGGGTGATTGCTCGGGTTGGGCGTGGCGAGAGCATTGCTGCCGGGGTGAGTGTAGCACGGCGTTGCAAGCTGGTTGGCAGATGGCGGGACGGAGGTTGTTGAGAGGATTGGGAATGAGAATTGAGATGGAGCGGTGAATCATATGTCCCGGCCCTCTGGCCCCTCACAACGAAAGCAAAAGTGCCGGCTGTGTTCGGCGACAATTGGAATTCTGCGCCCCCAAAGGTTTTTGACAGAAGTTGACGCTTTTCGGGGTCCTCGAAGCGCTCCTCGCGGCGCGGTTTCCGCGGTCGCGCCGGCGAGCGGAGCGGCAGCGCCGCCTGACGATGGTCGCATGCAGGTGCTGTAGCGACCTGGTACACCTGCTCATGTGCCACTACTGGTTCCCCGGGGCTTCGGCGCGCTGGCCTACGCGAGGAATCAGCCGGCGAATCGCCGAAGCCCCAGAAGCCGGATTGATGTTACGAGAAGAGGTACGAGTTCCGCGTTCAGCAAGGCGGCCTGTTGCGCAGAGCGAGGTACGCCAGCAGGAACAACCCCGAGCCCGCGAACACGACCGTTGAAGGTTCCGGAGTGGGCTGTGGCCCGTGGTCTTGGAACTCTGGCCCTACCAACATCTGGGCAGGCGAGCCGGTCCCAAGCGAGAAGGTCTTATAGACGAAGGCGAGGTCGGAGGACTTGCCGGCGCTTTGGTCCTCATAGAAGTTAGCCCATTTGAGCACGTCGGGGTCGGTTGGGTTGTTCGCGTCGCTGGATACCTCCACCTGTCCGGCGGAAAACCCATCTCCCCCGTCAACCGCAATGTCCCAAATCGCGAGCTGGATCCCCGCTCCTTGCGCCGGTGAGGACACCCGGTCCGTCTTGTCCAGAGCCGACAAGAACGTCACATTCTGCGTCGGGAGAACCGCGTTGTCAATCAGCCAAGACACCCTGTTGAGATCGCGGCCGGGCGCCTCACTGGGTGTCACAATGCCGGTGCCGTACGTTTGGCCGACTGTGATGTTGGTGTACAGGTCCACGCAAAGCGTGTCCCGATAGTAATCGGTGCCAGTGGCGTTGAGATCAAGGAAGACCACACCGGCAAAGTATGCCTGGGTGGCGCCGCCGCTGGCACCGTGCTCGTTGAACCAGAGATTGTACTCGCCGCGCGCGGCGTCCACTGTAGCAACGAGTGTGGTCGCTTCGCACAGCCCGCACGCCAGCAGCAAGGTGATCGACAACCGACTGATCATTAGAAACCTCCGCATAGATGGTCGCGGTCCGTGTTGTAGGATCGCTAGGCATTGCCGTTCTGCTTGCCTGCGGTGTTCATCGACAGTCTAGGGGTAAAACCTTAGAGGGAGGAGTACCAATTTAGTGTCGATTCTGCCGCCTGCTGGCCCACTGCTCGCATGTCGGAACGACGTCTCCCCCGCTCCGGCCACCGGGTCCGCGTGACCGGTTTAACAACCAACTTAGCCCGCGTCTCTGTACTGGTCGCCGCTCGCATTTTCTCCAGATGACTGGGCCCACTACGGTCGACCGGGTGCGCCCGGGTCCGATAACCATTGCGATTCCCACTCGTTGAAGACCGGGCAGAGCCGGCCCCGTTGAGCGGCGCTCATCAGTGGAGCCACACCGCTATCGCCAGGCGCCCGCAGCTTCGAGAGCGGGTCGTCGATGGTATGCCGTGGCCGCGACGAGGCAGCTGTTGAGTGGCCATCGGGGGATGTGCCCGGAGCTAAGCCCATTCAACCGGGTCCGCCCACGTTCTGACTGTTCATCGGTATCTCGGCGGGTTGCGAGCAGCGGCGCCCTCGGCGGCTCGCGCCCGCGCCCAACGCTGGGCGAGACTGCGGCCGCGACTATCGGTCCACAGCGACGAGCATCGATGCCCCCAAACGTGGTTGACAGAAGTTGACAGCTTTCGTGGCCCTCGAAGCGCGGCCCGCCGTGCGCTCAGCATCGTCGGCACGCCGTGGCACCATGCGCGACCGCGCTTTTGCGCGTTCGTGCTGCCGAGCCGAGCGGCGCGTAAGGGACGGGTGCTGCCCGGCGCGTGGCCATGAGCATCAAGAAGTTGACGCTTTTCGTGGTCCCCGAACGCATCGGAGGATGAGGTCCCGGAGGACGTAGATGCCCCTTTGTGGGGAACAAGGCGGTGGAACGGAAGACATAACCGTCGAGCGGCTCAGCAGGGAATCGGAGAGGCCCACAGTGGCGCGGAAGCGGGCCAATGTCCGTGAAGCCAAGGGACTCTGGTTCGGAGCTGTTGCGGCGCGGGGCGGCGCACGCAACAATCGTAAATGAGTGGATTCTCGCGGAGGTGCCGTTGTGTCCGACGAAGAAGTTGGCGTGATCGCAGCTCGTGAAGGGCGGTCCATGCTACCGACAGTGTCCGAGCTAGCCGAACGCCTGCTGGCGTCGTATTCGTGCGGGGGCGGGACCAACCATGTGGACTGCAAGAACCTGCCGTCGAAGAATGCGATTGCCGACATCACCGTCGATCTGTTGCGGCTGCTGTTTCCCGGGTTCTTCGATGAGACGCTGATCCATTCTTCCGAGATCGAAGGCGTGACCATCGCGCTTCTGGAAAGCGTGCTGGGACGCCTCGAAAACGAAATCCGGAAGAGCCTCGAATACGCTCCGCCGGCCGGAGTCTCGGACGAAGAGCTTCCCGAGATGGCGCACACGCTCACGCTCGAGTTTCTTGGCAAGCTGCCGCGGGTTCGAGCGCTGCTCGAGACCGACACCGAAGCGGCGTACAACGGCGACCCCGCGGCGCTCAGCAAGGACGAGGTGATCGTCGCGTATCCCTTCATCGAAGCGATTGCGGTGCAGCGGCTGGCGCACGAGCTCTATCTCGACAACATTCCCTTCATCCCGCGCGTGATGACCGAATGGGCGCACTCGCGGACCGGAATGGATCTGCATCCGGGCGCTCGAATCGGCACGCACTTCTTCGTCGATCACTGCACCGGAACCGTGGTGGGAGAGACGACAATCATCGGCAACCACGTCAAGATGTATCAGGGCGTGGGCCTGGTTGCGAGATCGCTGGCAGCGGGGCAGGCGTTGCGCGGCAAGAAGCGGCATCCGACGATCGAAGACCGGGTGACGATTTACGCGGGCGCCACCATCATGGGAGGCGATACGGTGATTGGAGAAGGCAGCACCATCGGCGCCAGCGTCTTCGTCACCAGCAGCGTTCCGCCGGATTCGCTGGTGGTGCTGGAGGCGGCGAACGTGAAGGTCATCACGAAGAGGTCGCACGGGGAGTACGTGGTGGACTTCCAGATCTGAGGGGGCGGCAGCCACGATTGTCCAGAGGGCAAACCTTGGGACAGGAAGCTGTGAAACAATCGGTTGCCGGCCGCTGCCGATAGCTGGACCGCCAGGTGTTCACCCGCAAGCCGTCGTGAGTGGATTCAGGGGCTGTGGCGCGGTCCTATGACCGCGGTTGAGTTGCCGTTGAACGGCGGCCTCGTGGCCGCCGCTCACGCCGGTTGGACTTGGCTGAGCTTGAAGTAGCGCTGCAGGTTGTAGGTCAGGCAGACCCACAGTGCTTCACACTGCGTCTTGGCGATTCCCCGGCAGCGCATCCGCACCCAGTTCAGTTTGTCCTTCAGCCAGGCGTGCGGAAACTCCGCCACCGGCGCGCGTTCTTTGTAGATCGCTTTGCCCACCTCGGTCGCCATCTTCGCGTGATAGCGCTCCACCACCGCCGGCTCCACTGCCACGCTGACCGCTCGCCCCTGCCGTTCCATCGCGTTCTGCGGCGAGCAACGCTGCCGCTCCGAACATCCGCGGCAGACCTCAGCGTCGGCCGCATAAATATAGACTTCTAGTCCGCCCGTCCGCTGTTGCACCGTCTGGAACACCAGCCGCTCCCCTAGCGGGCAGATCATTTCATTGGCTCGCTCGTCGTACTCGAACGCGCCCGGATGGTATTCCGCCGCAATCCCGTGTCCCATCCGTTCCTGGTCCGCTCCCTTCCAACTGCCGTAGTAGTCCACTCCCCGCCCGGCTGCGCCCACCACCGCTTCCCGCGTGGTGTAGTCGCCATCGGCCACCGCCTGCTGCGGGTATGTGTGCAGGCACTGCTGGATCCGATCCAGCGCCGGCAACAGGTGGATGGAGTCCGACGGCTGCTTACTCACGGCTACGTCAATCACCAGCTTGTTCTTCGCGTCGGCGGTCAACTGCACGTTGTAACTGGGCGCCAATCCGTGATCGGATGTGTGCATGAACTGCGCGTCGGCGTCGGTGGTGGAGGCCTGGCAAGGCTTATCGCGCTCCCACTTCTTTTCCGTCTGCAACCGCTCCACTTCCTTCAGCGCCGCCTCCAGCCGCTCGACCCGCTCGCGCGCCGCGCGCCTTTGGGCGGCGGCGTGCCGGCCGCGCCGCTCCTGCTCGGCCTCTTCCTGCTGCATGGCTTCGACGTGCGCCCGCGCCACCTTCAGATGTTCCTGGATCTTCTGCGCCCGAGAGAACGTTTTCTTGTTCACGCAGGCGCGCACTTTCGTGCCGTCCACCGTCACCCGCTCCAGTGTGACCAGCTTCTCCATCGTCAGTATTCCCAGCACCTGTACGAACAAGCTCTGCAGCGCCTCGCCGTGGCCGACGCGGAAATCCGACAGAGTGTGATGGTTGACCTTCTTCAGCCCGGTGAGCCATCGCAGGCCCGGCTCGTAGGCGCATTGCCGCTCGATCTCGCGGGCCGAGGAGATGCCGCGCGAATAGGCGTAGATCCACATCGCGATCAGTAGCCGCGGCTCCCAGGAATTCCGTCCGGCGCGCCCTTCCACCGCCTTCACTTCGCCCAGGAACCGGCTCAGGTCAAGTCTCCCGAGGATGGCCCAGATGTGCCGTGCCGGGTGGGTTTCCTCGATCAGCCGCTCGACATCCAGCGGCTCCAGCACGATCTGCTGGCGGTCGATTGGCTCAAAACGGGGAGAAGCGGAAGGGGCGGGTTCGCTCACATCCCATTTTACCTTCACAACATTTCGATAGGAATATGTTTTACGAAGACTCTGCCGATT
>CAZBQQ010000202.1:2359-8882 GCA_964493965.1 uncultured Solibacteraceae bacterium | reverse complement strand
CCTTGGGCGCGTCCCTCGACAAGCTCACCGCTCCACCACGCCCGCAAGGCTGATGTTTTGCACGCTCGTACTCGGACGCCCTCTGCGCAGCGAAGCCCAAGGAGCCCCCAAAGGACCAACGGGCCACGAGCCACGAGCAGCGCCGTTTTTGCGACGAGCGACGAGCCTCCCTACGAAATCGGCCGCAGCCGAACCAGAATCACGTCATGACCTGGCATCCCCGCTTCGAACCCGACATCCGTCTTCCCGAGTTCCTTCTTCCCCCACACGTCCCGCACGCGATACGTCCCCTTGAGGAACGTCAGGCTCGACCAATCGATCCGCAATCGAACCGTCTCGTCGCTGTCGTTGAAGAAGCACACCGCCCACTCGCCGTTCGAGAGCTCCTTCGCCCAGATCTGCTTCCCCGGATGCTTCATGAATCGCGTCGCCTGCTTGCCCAACCCGTCCTGGTTGATCGCCAGCACTTCGCCATCGGTCAGGATCCGCCGCGTGTCATCGGACATCTTGCGCGGATCGTTGCCCGCCATCAGCGGCGCCGCCAGCATGGCCCACAGCGTGAAATGCGCCCGCGATTCCGCCGGCGTCTGCCCCGCGTTGCCCACCTCCAGCATGTCCGGATCGTTCCAGTGATCGGGCCCCGCGTACTGCGCCAGGTCCGCCTCGATGTCCAGAATGAACTTCCAGCCCAGCGAATACGCGCCCTGGCAGTCGTAGCAATCCATGATGTCGCCGGTGGTCCGCCACAGGTGCCCGGTGTCCTTGGCCCACGTCCACGGCTTGGTGTCGCCCCACTCGCACAGGCTGAACACAATCGGCCGCCCCGCCGCGCGGATCGCATCGCGCATCGTGTTGTAAGTCTCCTGGGAATTGGCGGTGCCGTGATTGCACCAGTCGTACTTCAGATAATCGACGCCCCACGACGCATACGAGAGCGCATCCTGAAACTCGTGCCCGCGCCCGCCCGGCAGCCCCGCGCACGTCTTGGTCCCCGCGCAGTTGTGGATCCCGAACTTGAAACCCTTCGCGTGGAGATAGTCGCCCAGCGCCTTCATCCCGTGCGGAAACCGCTCCGGATCGGGAACCAGGTTCCCCGCGGCGTCCCGCTCCGGCGCCTCCCATCCGTCGTCCACCACCACGTACTTGTATCCCGCCGCCTGCATGCCGTTCGCGATCAGGGCGTCCGCCGCTTCCTTGATAAGCGTCTCGCTGATCTTCCCCTGGAACGTATTCCACGTGTTCCATCCCATCGGCGGAGTGGGCGCAAGGCCCTCGAATTTCTGCGCCGCGAGCGGAGCGAGCATCAGCACAGCCAGCGCCAGCATCTTCTTGATCATTTGGATTCCTCAGATTTCCTTGTTGCCCCAGAACCCGCGGATGTTCTTCCACAGGGCCAGTTGCGGCTTTGCAAACGGGCGCCGAGCGCGGTCGAGCGGCTCGCCCCTTACTTCAATGTCATCGAGCGACGCCGGATTCATCCCCGCCTTGTTGGCCCAGGCGAACGTCGGCACATCGCGCGGCTCGAAGCCCATCAGCGCGGCCGCCACCATGTCCGTCGCCAGCGGATTCGTCCCCGCCACGATGACGTCCATCTTGAACACCGGTCCCATCGAAGGACCGTTGCCTTCCATCGCCATCGAACCGTCCACCACCGTCAGGCCCAGCTTGTTCGCGCGCACCATGTCCACGATCGCCGCCGCCGCGCCCGTCGGATCCACCTCCGCCGTCAGATCGTGCATGTGCCCGCGCACCGACTGGTACACCGTACCCGGATACACGCCGATCAGGTTCTTCATCCCCAGCGTCAGCGTGGCCAGCTGGTGCGTCTTCATCATCGGAACGGAGCACAGCAGATCCGTCTCAACCAGCGACCGGTGGATCGTCACCTTGGGGAACACGAACGCGCCCGGCACCGCGACCTCCGCCATCTCGCCGGAATGCAGATTCACCAGCGGCACCCGCAGCGCCTTGCCCAGATCCGTGTAGCCGAGCTGATCGAAAACGTACTGCTGCATCGGGTCGAGGATCTCGCGCTTACTGGTCCGGCAGGTCTGGAACCCGACCACGTTGAACTTCGGAGCCGCCGCCGACCCCTCGCCGATCGAAACCTCCTTGCCGGCCCGCTGCATGAGCTGCGCGATCGTGCGTACGACCTCGGGTTTGGTGGTCGCCCTCGGATCCGGAAAGACAAGGTTCGGTTTGAGCATCACCCGCTCCTTGCCCTTGGTGACTTCCTTGATCCCGCCCAGCAGCTCGATCGCTTCCTCGACGGCCATCGCAACTTTGTCGTTCTTGATGCGAACGATGCTGACGACGGGCTTCGAAAGAGGCGTCGCGAAGAGCGTGCGTCCGGCCACCGCACCGGCGCCCGTAAGCAGGAAATCGCGGCGGCTGATTTGGGGCATCGTGGTCCGTTATACCACGTCCCGATTTTGGGGGGCGGGCTTCAGCCCGCGCGGGACCTCAGTCCCGCCCCGCCGCTCGGTGCTAAACTGACTCGCATGAGATTTACCACCGCCGCGCTCGTGCTCTGCCTGAGCGTTTGTTCAGCCCAGACGCGCGTCCGGAACGGCGTTCAAGTCGCAGCCGGCGATCTAAACGTCAGGGTTCAGTTCTATGCCGAGGGCACGGTCCGCGTCGTCAAATGGCCCGCCGGCGGGACGTTCACGAAGTTCAGCCTGTCCGTCAACCAGAAAGATTTGCCCGACCTCAGCCTGCGCTTCGACGAGACCGCAGCAGCGGTGACGGTCGGCTCGAGCCAGGTCACAGCGCAGATCGCGAAGAGCGACGGGACCGTGCGCTATCTCGCCACCGACGGCAAGACCGTTCTGGAAGAGCAGGGAAGACCCACCTTCAAGCCGGCCCAGGACGAGCATGAGAAGTCCGCCTTCGCCATTCAGCAGAACTTCAAGTTGACGCCCGAAGAAGGCCTGTACGGCCTGGGCCAGCACCAGACCGGCTACATGAACTACCGCGGCCGGACCGTGAAACTGGTGCAGTCGAACACGGATGCGGTCACGCCCGTGCTGGTGTCCACCGCCGGATACGGCATCTTCTGGGACAACTACTCGAAGACCATCTTCACCGACACCCCGGACGCCGCCTCGTTCTGGTCCGACGTCGCCGACAACGTCGATTACTACTTCTTCTACGGCCCCACCATGGATCAGTCCATCGCCGGATACCGTCACCTCACCGGACAGGCGCCGATGTACGGTAAGTGGGCCTACGGTTACTGGCAGAGTAAGGAGCACTACGCCACCCGCGACGAGTTACTAGGCATCGCCCAGGAATATCGCAAGCGCCGCATTCCCATCGATAACATCGTTCAGGACTGGAATTATTGGGGCGGCAACGACAACTGGGGCGGCATGTTCTTCGACGAGACGAAGTACCCCCGTCCCGCCGAGATGATCGCTCAGCTGCACCAGCAGCACTTCCATCTCATGATTTCCATCTGGGCCGGCCTCGGACCGTCCTCGCCGATCTACAAGGACATGGACCGCCGCGGCTATCTGTATTCGCCCGTGGGATGGGCCGGGTTCAAATACTACGACGCGTACAACCCCGCCGCCAACCGGCTCTACTGGATCTACGCGAACGAGGGGCTCTTCTCCAAAGGCGTGGACGCCTGGTGGATGGACTCCACCGAACCCGACATCGTCAACGCGCTTACCAAGGAGTCGGAAGAGTACGAGATGAAGCGCGTCGAACCCAACCACCTCGGCTCTTTCGCCCGCTACCTCAACCCGTACTCGCTGGCTGTGACTGAGTCCGTCTACAACCACCAGCGTGAGGAGACCGACCAGAAGCGCGTCTTCATTCTCACCCGCTCCACCTTCGCCGGCCAGCAGCGCACTGCCGCAGCGACCTGGTCGGGAGACATCGGCGCTACCTGGGACGTGTACCGCAAGCAGATCTCCGCGGGCATCAATCACAGCATGGCCGGCATACCGTACTGGACCTTCGACATCGGCGCTTACATGATCGGAAGCACGGGCGGAACGTTCTCAAACGGAGGCAAGGATCCGGCCTACCAGGAACTCTACACGCGCATGTTTCAGTTCGGCGCCTTCTGTCCCATCTTCCGCTCTCACGGCTCGGAGACGCCGCGCGAGATCTGGGAGTTCCCCGATTCCGCCGCCGCGCTGATCAAGGCCGACAACCTGCGATACCGCCTGCTGCCCTACATCTATTCGGTGGGCTGGCAGGTCACCCACGACGGCTATTCGATCATGCGCGGCCTGCCGATGGATTTCCCGCGCGACCGTAAGACCTATTCGATCGACGACCAGTTCCTGTTCGGCCCCGCCATCATGGTCTCGCCCGTGACCGAGTACATGGAACACCGTCCCCCCGAGGACAGCGTCCTCATCACGTCCGACCACTTCAAGACCAAGGACGGAAAGCCTGGCCTGACCGCCCGCTATTACTGCGACGACCAGTTCAAGACGCTGTGCCACGAAGCCGTTGAGCCCGATATCAATTTGTATTGGTACACCGGCTGGCCCCCATTTATCACCGGTCCTAAGTTCTCCATGCGCTGGGAAGGCAAACTCATCCCGACCGAAACCGGCAAGTACCGCTTCCACATGAAGAGCTTCGGCCCGAAGCGAGTGTTCCTGGACGGCAAAGAGCTCCCGCGCAACTACGATTCGATGGAAGCCTACACGGTTCCCATCGAGCTCGAGGGCGGAAAGGAATATGACTTCGCCTGCGAGACCTCGAACGCCGTGTTAGGCGCGTTCCGTTCGATGCTCTACTGGAAGACTCCCGGGATCTTCGCAAAGGAGAAGGTGGTCGAGCCCCGCCCAAAGACAAGAACGTTGTATCTCCCAGCCGGCAATCCGTGGATCGATTTCTGGACCGGAGAAACGCTAGCCGGAGGCCAGAGCGTCGCCGCCGACGCCCCCATCGACAAGATCCCGCTCATGGTCCGCGCCGGCTCCATCATTCCGATGGGCCCCTTCCTTCAATACTCCACCGAGAAGCCAGCCGACCCGATCGAGCTGCGCATCTATCCCGGCGCCGACGGAGCGTTCACGCTCTACGAGGACGAGAACGACAACTACAACTACGAGAAAGGCGCGTACGCCACCATCGCGTTCCATTGGGACGACGCCAGGCGCGAGCTAGCCATCGACGCCAGACAAGGCAAATTCCCCGGCATGTTGAAGGCCCGCACGTTTCAAGTAGTCCTGGTCCGCAAGGGTCAAGGCGCCGGCCTCGATGTTACCCAGACCCCAGACAAGGTCATCGCCTATCAAGGCGAAGGCCAGGTCGTACATTTGCCATGACCAGCTAGCCGACATGACCAGCCCCCCGACCTCCGCCCCCAAGCGTCCCGAGCAGGGGTTCGACGCCGGAGGCAACCCAACGTTGAGCTGGGAGGTGATGGGGAAGCTGGGTTCGCGTCTGGTGTCCTCACTTCTTGTCTTAGTCACTTTGATCTGGATTTGGGTCGGCCATTCGTTTCCGATGGACTGCTGGAAACTGCTGCACGAGAAGCAACCCGCGGGCCCGGACTGGATGGGCCTCGCCATCACGGGAGCCGGGAGCGCGTTCTTCACTCTCATGGCGGTCCTGCCGCTAGTGGTGGCGTTTCGCCTCCTCTACCGGCCCCAACAAGAGCGGCTCACGCTGAAGCACGGCAGATTGATATACGACGCCGGTTCTTCGGCGCTCATGCCGTCGTCCGGGACGTCGCTCTGGCGCGGCCTGCTGGGAAGAGCGCGATACGAGGTGGCCCTGGAAGACTTCGGAGGCGCGTCCGTGGCCACGAAGAAGGGCATCCAGCACGTGGCTCTGCAATTCGGCTCACGCCAGATATGGATCGGCCGCTGGCTGCACCTCAGCGAGCAACAGCAGTTGGTCAAGATACTTACGGATTGGAAGTCCCTTCCCGGTTGATTTCGGACCCGCGTTGGTGGTTCTCAACCGCCCTCGAATCTTGCCGCAGCGAGTAAGTCACGAGTAATCAGCGGAATCCGCTTTGGCAACCGGCATGCATTCCTCACTGGCGAGGAGGAACAAAGAAATGAAAAGCAAACTGCTGGTGCTTGGGTTACTCGCTGGAAGCTCGATGTTCGCGGGCACGCGAGTGTTCGTCGGAATCGGCGGATATGCGCCGCCACCGGTAGTGGCGTATGCGACGCCTTGCCCCGGCCCCGGATACACGTGGGTCGCCGGCCTCTGGGATTACAGCGGCCCGCACCGCTTCTGGCGCGCCGGCTATTGGGCTCCGCCGCGCTACCGCGTCGACTTTGACCGTGGCCACGACCGAGATCGCGGCCGTGACTTCCGCGACCGCGACCACGACCGCGGCCGTGACTTCCGCGGCGACGGGCGACGGTAGTCGCCCGCCGCTCAGGCGAGGACAAGAAAATGAGAAACAGACTTCTATTGCTTGGGTTGCTGATCGGAAGCTTCCTGCTTGCCGGCTGCGCGCCGCCTCGGTACTGGCGCGAGGGCTATCGGGGACCGCGACATCATGATCGCGACCGCGATCACGACCGTGATCACG
>CAZBQQ010000202.1:0-2259 GCA_964493965.1 uncultured Solibacteraceae bacterium | reverse complement strand
GATCACGACCGTGATCACGGCCGCGACTCCCGCGATGGGCGGCCCCGCTAGTGCACGTGGAATCGCTCGGGCGTCATGGAAGGATCTTCCTGGCAAGCGAGCGCGTAGCGGCCGGCCCACCATGCGATGGCCCAGCTGACGGCCGGGCGCTGATGGGATGTGTAAGCGTCGGGTCCCGCCGGGCTGGCGATGGTGACGGGACCGATCGGAGCCGGGTGGAGGTCAATGGCCGAAACGAAGATGCCCGCATGGCGCGCTTCCGCGATGGCTGCCTCCGCTCCGCCTCCGATCGAGATCGAGATGACTCGGATCTTGCGGCCCGGCTCCAGGCGCCGGTTCATCTCGACGATGCGCCGGATCGCCGGCGCCAACGGCAGTCCGGTGTGCGCGGCGCGCCGTGCTGCGACGAACAGGTTGCCAAATGGTTCTCCGCTCCAATTCATGCCCAGTCCGACGAAGTACAAATCGGCTTCCGGCGCGACGCCAACGGTTCTGCCCGCGGCGATCGAGGCGACCGCGGTCGAGTGCCATCCCGCGGGCTCGCCCGGGACTGTGTCGATCTCGTCATACCATCGCAGACGGTCGGCGTACTCGTGGTGTTCGGTGAGCAGCGGCCGGTCGATGATCGCGATCCCGACGCCGCGTCCCGCGATGCCGCGTGCGTGCAGGCGCCTTACCTCCTCTTCGGGGTTAACCGCCACGGCCTGGGCCGCGGGCAGCGCGACCCGCAGTGGCGGAGGCCGGCGGACGATGTGCGGCAACACCGATGGAATGGGTTGCGCGGCAGGGCCTCGCACGCGCTCGAAGGCGAGCCAGGACAGCAGCGCGACGAAGACGATCGCCGCAACGAGCAGGAGCCGCCGCACGCTACTTGGTGGCCCAGTAGGCGCGATGACCGAGGTAGTCCGAGTCGGGAAGGTTCGCCAGGATCGCTCGCCGCAACTCGAGGATGTCCACCTCGCCCTGCTTCTGGTAGAGCACTTCACCACCCGGTGCGAGCAGGACCGTGAAGGGCACGCCGGCTTCCCACTTCGGATCGAAGGCCGCCTGCATGGCGTAAGTGTCCTCGGAGGCGAACAGCAAGTTGCGGCCGCTCGCGTGCTGCTTCTCGAGCGCCTTCAGCACACCCGGCCGCTCGTCGGGCATGTTCGCCGATACGGTCACCATGTCGAAGTCACGGCCGCGGAACATGCGGTAAGTGGTCTCCATGTCCGGGAACTCGCTGACGCAGGGCCCGCACCAGGTGGCCCAGAAGTTCACCAGCAGAACCTTGCCGGTGGAGTTCGCGCGCAGCTTCTTGAGATCGTCCGCCGTGGCGGCGTCGAGCTTCACAGGCTCAGCTTCGATCTTGGTCATCTCTTCCATGCGGCCGGCGTGCTTCGATTTCCATTTCGTGGAGCAGCCGAAGACCGGGGTGTGCGGGACAGGCACGGGCTGCCCGGCCAGCAACGCGTCGATGGCGTTGCGCGCATCCTGTACCTTCACGAGCGACTCGCGCTGGCTGTTGTCCACGCGTCCTTCATAGCGCAGGTGGCGCTGCTGGTCGAAGACGAAGACGTGCGGCGTGGCCTTGGGGCCGTACGCCCGAGCCACGGACTGGGTCGCGCCGTCGTAAAGATACGGGAAGTTGAAGTGCCTGTACGCGGCGCGGACCTTCATGTCTTCGAAGCTGTCGCCGACGTCGGTCCAGGCGAGTTCGCTGGGCCGGACGGCCTCGGGATCGTTGGGCTCGATCGCGATCAGGGTAACTCCCTTGCCGCGGTAGTCCTCGGCGAGCTTCTTGATGCGGGTTTCGTAGAGTTGGGCGGTGGGGCAGTGGTTACAGGTGAAGACGATCACCAGCACCGGTGTTGAGGAATAGTCGGCCAGGTTGTGCGTCTTCCCGTCGATCCCGGGGAGCGCGAAGTCGGGCGCAGGCGAGCCGACGGCGAGCGTCGGGTGTTCGTCCTCCGCCCCGAGCGATACGCCTAGAACGAACAGAGTGAGGAATAGAATGGAATCCAGGTGAAACATGCGACCATCTTCGCACACGCCCGCTAGCGTGGACGAATACCTGGCCGGCGTTCCGGAACCGGCCCGCAGCACACTGCACACGATTCGCGCCGTGATCCGGTCGGTGGTGCCGCCGGAGGCCACGGAGGCGATCAGCTACCAGATGCCGGCGTTCCGGTACAAGGGCGCCCTGGTGGCCTACGCTGCGTTCTCGGACCACTGCAGTTTCTTCCCCATGAGCGCGGCCTTGATCGAGACGTTCAAGAA
>CAZBQQ010000201.1:2123-9000 GCA_964493965.1 uncultured Solibacteraceae bacterium | reverse complement strand
GAGACTCCCGACCGGCCTGCGGTGTTCCTGGTCTGGCCGCGCGAGGGCGCGCCGTACCTGGGACGCACCGGCGTGCTGCGGCGGCGCCTGAAACGCCTGCTCGGCGAGCGGCCGGGGCCATCGCGCTGGCTGAACCTGAGGCCCGTGGCGAGCCGCGTCGAGTACTGGCTGGCCGGCTCCGCGCTCGAGACGCGGCTGCTGTTCTACGAGCTGGCGCGGCAACACTTCCCGGAGACTTACCTGGAGCTGGCCAAGCTCCGCATGCCGCCTTACGTGAAGCTGATCCTCTCCAACGCGTTCCCACGGACGCAGATCACCACGCGCTTGTCGGGCGGGCGCGGCCTCTACTGCGGGCCGTTCCGCACTCGCGCCGCCGCCGAGCAGTTCGAAGCCGCGACGCTCGAGCTGTTCCAGATCCGGCGATGCCAGGAGGACCTGGCGCCCTCGCCCGAGCACCCCGGATGCATCTACGGCGAGATGAGCAAATGCATGCGGCCGTGCCAGCAGGCCGTCACCGCGGACGAGTACCGCGCCGAGGTGGATCGCATTGCGGAGTTCTTCCGAACGGACGGCCGCTCGCTGGTCGAGCCGCTCGAAACAGCGCGGGAACGGCTGAGCGAGGAATTGCGCTTCGAGGACGCGGCGCGGGAGCACGCGCGCATCGAGAAAATACAGGAAACCCTGCGCCTGCGCGATACCCTGGTGGCCGACATCGACCAGTTGTGCGGCGTGGCGGTGACGGCCTCCGGCGAGCCGGGCGCAGTGGAGCTATGGTTTGTAGTCGCGGGATGCTGGCAGCCGCCGGTGCGGTTCGGCTTCGAAGTGTTCGAAGGAAAGACCATCTCGATGGACCACCGGCTGCGCGAAGTGGTGGCCGCGATCCAGCCGCGCCGGCCCTCGCTGGAGGAGCGGCAGGAGCACCTGGCCCTGCTCGCGCGCTGGTATTACTCCACCTGGCGCGACGGCGAATGGCTGCCCTTCCCCGCCCTGGACCGGGTTCCCTACCGCAAGCTGGTCAACGCTATTTCGCGGATGGCCGCGCTCGCCGTGTGATTTTTCCCGCCTTCCCCGCACTACCTCTCCGAGACCATTTTGCGCAACCCGCTGCTAACGCCGTTTTTCGCCCTCGCCGGAGGTGTCGTCGCCGCGCGGTTCGTGTCGTTTCGTCCGTCCGAGCTCGGCCTGGCAATCGCCGCGCTGGCCCTTCTGGCGGCCGCCGCGTACTGGGTCAGCACCCGCCGCGTCGCGCTCGCCACCACGCTGACGGCCTGCGTTTTCGCAGGCGCGCTGATCGCCGTCCTGCATCGTCCCGGCCCACCGCCTGAGATCGACGCAGCGGCCGGTGAGACCGTGATCCTGAGCGGATGCGTCGTCAACCCTCCGGTCTTCTCCGCGGACCGCGAGCAGTTCACCTTGGAAATGGCTCCCCACGCACGCGCCCGCGTCAGCCTCTACGTCAAACCGGGCGAGCGTCTGCCGGACTTCGACTTCGGCCGGATGGTGGAACTCGACGCGCACCTGCGGCGCACGCACAACTTCCGCAATCCCGGTTCGTTCGATTACGTCGCGTACCAGGCCCGCCAGGACATCTATTGGACCGCCTCGGGCCGCGCGGCGACTCTGCGCTTTCTGCCGGGCCGCTGCGGCTCGCGTTTCTGGAAGGTCATCTTCGACCTGCGCAGCACCGCGCTCCACCGCCTGGACAGACTCTACCCCGGCGACACCTACGCCTCCGCCATGACCCAGGCCGTCCTGATCGGCGAATCGTCGAATCTCGAAAGGGTTTGGACCGATCACTTTCGCCGCACTGGAACCTACCACACCATCGTCATCTCCGGACTGCACGTCACGGTGCTGGCCGGGTTCCTGCTGCTCCTGCTGCGCGTGTGCTTCGTTCCGGAGCCGATCGCGCTGACCGCCACCGCGATGGCGGCCATGCTCTACGCCTTCGTCGCCGGATGGCAGGCGCCCGCTGTGCGCTCGGCCACGGGCTTCGCGCTGTTCGTCTTCCTGCGCTACCTCTACCGCCGCTCGCGCGTGCTGAACCTGCTGGCCGCCTTGGCGCTAGCCTTCGTGGTCTTCGACCCGGAGCAGCTGTTCGATGCCAGCTTCCAGCTCTCGTTCCTGGCCGTGGCGCTGATCGGAGCGCTGGCGGTCCCCATCATCGAGCGGACGTCCGGGCCGCTCGCTCTGGGGCTGAGAGACCTGGCGGATCGCGACCGCGACCTGCACATGCCGCCACGCGCCGCCCACTTCCGCGTCGAGCTCAGGCTGCTGTCCGAAACGCTGTCGTTCGCCGTGAGGCGCGTGATTTCTCCCGGCGCGTGGCTGCGGGTGCTGGGCCAGGTCGCACGCGTAATGGTTTTCTGCTGGGACCTGACCGTCATCTCGGCGGTGATGCAGTTCGGCCTGGCGCTGCCCATGGGCATCTACTTCCATCGCGTCTCCATCACGGGCCTGAGCGCCAACCTGCTCATCGTGCCGCTGATGTCCGCGGTGATCCCCGTGGGATTCGTCGCGGTATTCACCGGCTGGCACTTCGCGGCCGCCATCGCCGGCTGGCTGCTGAGGGTCTCGGAGGGCATCGCCCTGTGGCACGTGGGCTGGGAGCCGGACTGGCGCATTTCGGACCCGCCGCTATGGCTCGCCGTCGCGCTGGTTGCGGCGGTGGTCTCGCTGACCCTGGTCTTTGACCGGCGGCGCAACGCGCTGTGCGTCCTGGGCGCGAACGCGGTGCTGCTGGTGCTGCTGGTGTGGCATCCCTTCGCCCCCAGGACGGAGCGCGGGGTTCTGGAAGTCACGGCCATCGACGTAGGCCAGGGCGACAGTCTGTTCCTCGCGTTCCCCGACGGCAAGCTCATGATGCTCGATGGTGGGGGCCTCGCGGGGCACGGAAACTCGCGCAAGCCGCGCATCGACACCGGCGAAGACGTGGTCTCGCCCTACCTCTGGTCGCGCTCGATCCGCAGGCTCGACGTGGTGGCGCTCAGCCATCCTCACGACGACCACATCGGCGGCCTGGCCGCCATCGTCGACAATTTCCGCCCCAAGGAGCTGTGGATCGGAGCGGTAGCGGACACGGGCGAGTGGCGGCACCTGGAGGACACCGCCCGCCGGCGCCACGTCCGCATCGTACGGCTGGAGAGCGGGCAGCGGTTCCGCTACGGCGGAGCCGGCATTGAGGTGCTCGCGCCGCTGCCGGACCACGAGCCCTCGGCGGACGCGCCCAACAACGATTCGATGGTGCTGCGAATCAGCTACGGCCAGCGGTCGTTTGTGCTCACCGGCGACATCGAGCGGCGGGTAGAGCGGCAGTTGGTGGAGTCGGGAGCGCTCGAGCGCACCGACGTCCTCAAGGTGGCCCACCACGGGAGCAAGACGTCGAGCACGGAACCGTTCCTGGAACAGGTGCAGCCCGCTTTCGCCGTGATCTCGGATGGTTTTGAGAACCAGTTCCGGTTCCCGAGCCAAGAGGTCCTCGAACGGCTCGACAGCCTGCACACCGCGGTGCTCCGCACGGACCGTGACGGCCTGGTCTCGATCCGCTCGGACGGACGCCGCATCCGTTTCGAGACGCCCCTCAGCCCGGAAGAGCGCGCGCCGGGGCTTTACGCCCCGTTCTAGGGGATCACTCCGGATCGGGTTGTATCAGCAGCTCGATCCGCCACCCGAGTACACCAGTGCCAGGCGGCCGTCGCGGATGCCGTAGATACGGAACGATTGCGATTCCGGATCACTCACCGTGGTAATAAGAAAGTCGCGTCCAGTCCTCAATCGGACCGTTCCCAGTATTCGTTGGTCCTCATCTTCGGTGTTCTGCTTCCAATGGATGATGTGGAAGCCGCCGTGGTCCATCGCTCCGATAGCAAAGATCAGCTTGAGCTCTCCGTGCCCTGGCACGTTCGCGAAGTCAGCGAAGGCTCGTTGGACTACAATCACGTCCCTGCCCTCGAGGCGCAGGGCGAAGAGCCGCAGATGTCGAGTTGAATCCAGCCTTCGCGGGATGAGAGTGGCAAGTGCCTTGCGAATCGGCGCCGCTTCTTCGTTGTCAAGGAGCTTCGGCGGTGGACTATCCGCAAAGAAGTCAGCGACGCTCGCCGCAATTGCCGACTTTGCTATGGGAGCGCCAGAGTACTTTCCAACTCCGGTAAAGCTATGACATTCGCTGAGGGTAGTGGGCGCAGATTCAACCGCCGCGTTTCGCCCATCGGCGCTGACCACCGTGTAGGTATGGGGCCTCTTCAGGTAGTCACGCTCAAACTCCACACAGCCCACCTGGCTATCGTCGCAAGGGAGGCTCTCCCACTTTCCAGACCTGGTGAGGCGAGCCAACGGTTCCACCACGACGGTTCCTCGTCCGGTCCATTTGCCGGAGCCTATTCCACCACCGAGCATGGAATCGTCGCGGGACACTGCGGCGAGCATGACGCTTTCATCCGTCGGAGGGGCTGGCTGGGACGAACCGAAAACCGAAGCGCCCAGGAACATCCATGCCCAGAAACGGCTCATGCTGGAGCGTCGCCGCCCCCCTCCGACTCCAGCTCGGCCGCGTCGGCAGCGTCGGGGCCGGCCTCTTCGGCCGAGGTAATCGCGCGCCGCGCCTCGTCCAATCGCTCCCTGGGCACGCGGACCTCGAAGGGCAGGCTGGGGAACATGGTGCCGCTCACCACCATCGACGGGATGCTCTGCGACTCCAGGATGCTGCGGATCTCGGCCGCGATCATCTCGGCGTTGGGCGCATCGGAGGCAAAGACCGGCACCATGTCGAGATCGTGCGACAAATCGAGCGCGCCGGGGTTGAAGTCCCGCTGAATCGCCATCAACCTCTCGGCGTCGGCCTGGCGCTCAGCCGGCACCCGGACTTCCACCGCGCCCTCCGGCACCCCTGGGGCCGAATCGTCGAAGATCTCGGCGGCGATGTTGGCATTCGCCAGCATGTCGCACACGACGCTCGCCTGTTGCTCAGCGTCGGGGTCGGTGGAGCGAAAGATCGTGACCAGTTCGTTTTCCGCAGGCATGGATACCAGCATATCCGAAGCCGGACGCCGTGGTACGCTTTTCGCATGCCCGCCCCCGTCAAACCGGTCGTTTCCGTGGACCTTCTCAACCAGCTGGATATTCGCGTAGGCACGATCGAGGCGGTCGCGGATGTCCCGGCCTCGGACCGCCTGCTCGCTCTGACCGTCAACTTCGGGGACCACCGCCGGACGATCGTCGCCGGAATGAAGCAGGAGCGCGAGGACCCCCGAGAGGTCGAGGGGCGGCAGGCGCTGTTCGTGGTCAATCTGGAGCCGAGGCGAATGCGCGGCGTCCTCTCCGAAGGGATGCTGTTCGATCTGGGCTACGCCGACGGAATCGCGCCCGCGCTCGCGGTTCCCGAAAGACCCGTGCCCGACGGCACACGGGCGGGTTAGCCTGATGGGGCTACGCCCTCCCCTGCCCCGCGATTTCATGCGACCCTTCCGCACGTTCCGCGATCCAAAAAACTGTAACCTCCAAAACGATTGCAGCGTCGGAAGTTCGAGGCAATCCCGGAGCGAGTTATCCGTCTGCCTTCCAGAAGCTGGAAGGCGGATTGCTGATGATATACTGAGAGTCGTCGCAGCCTTACGGGAGGGGAGAGCCAGTGATGGTTGCGCGTGGGCCTTTGAAGTACAGCAGTTTCATCGTTTTTTTGGCGGTCGCGTTCGCAGGCACGTGCCTGGCCGGCGACGAGAAGAGCGCTCCGCAGATTCCCGCGGAACCCCAGGTTTCAATCCAGCCGCGCACCAAAGCCCTGGTGTCCGCCCCCAGCCCGGACATCCCGCGTTCGCGCAGCATCCGAGTCGATACCACGCTTGTGCCAATCCCGGTGACCGTGACGGACCCACTGAACCGCTTCGTCACGGGACTCGAAATCAAGCACTTCCGCATCTTCGAGGACAAGGTGGAGCAGA
Source organism: uncultured Solibacteraceae bacterium (assembly GCA_964493965.1). Classification (GTDB taxonomy): domain Bacteria; phylum Acidobacteriota; class Terriglobia; order Bryobacterales; family Bryobacteraceae; genus DASWZN01. Next base: position 3,064 of record CAZBQQ010000201.1, on the reverse strand, counting down.
AGATCGCCTACCTTTCGAGCGAGGACGCGCCGATCTCGATCGGGCTGGTGTTCGACCATAGCGGCAGCATGGGAGCGAAGCTCCAGAAGTCGCGCGAGGCGGTGGCACAGCTCCTAAAGACAGCCAACCCCGACGACGAGTTCTTCCTGGTCCAGTTCAACGACCGGCCCGAGTTGGCCCTGGGCTTCACCCACGATCCGGATGCCATACAGAACCGCCTGACCTTCGTCGAATCCAAGGGCCGCACGGCGCTGCTCGACAGCGTGTATCTGGCCATCAACCAGATGAAGAAGGCGCACAATCCCCGCAAGGCCCTGGTGGTGATCTCCGACGGCGGCGACAACAGCAGCCGGTACACCGAGACCGAAATCAAGAACCTGGTACGCGAAGCGGACGTCCAAATTTACGCAATTGGTATTTTTGAACCGATGGCGGCCCGCGGGCGGAGCGCGGAAGAACTGGCGGGACCGAGCTTGTTGAGCGAGATCGCGGAGCAGACCGGCGGGCGCCATTTTCCGGTGGAGAACCTGGCCGAGCTGCCGGACGTGGCGGAGAGGATCGGGTACGAGCTGCACAACCAGTACGTTTTGTTCTACGCTCCCAGTAATGCCTCCAAGGATGGGAAGTACAGGCACGTCCAGGTCAAGCTGGTCCAGCCCAAGGGGCTGCCGCCGCTCCGTGCCTTCTGGCGCCTCGGTTACTATGCACCTACGCAGTAGCTGCTTTGCCCTCTCTCTGATGGCCGCGCTGGCGGCTCCCCTCTACCCGCAGGAGCAGAGCGGCGCGACGTTCACCGCCGACACGCGCCTGGTGGTGCTGCACGCCACGGTGGTGGACAATCGCGGAAAGCTGGTCACCGACCTGCCGCGCACCGCGTTCCACATCTTCGAGGATGGCGCCGAGCAGAAGTTGAAGCTGTTCCGCCGCGAGGACGTCCCGGT
>CAZBQQ010000201.1:0-2023 GCA_964493965.1 uncultured Solibacteraceae bacterium | reverse complement strand
GACGGCAACGACAACGCCAGCGAGATCACCCTCGAAAAGCTGATCCAGAAGGCGCAGCAGCGCGAGGCGCTGATCTACACCCTGGGTCTGCTGGAGGAAGAGGATCATCGCGAGGGCAAACGCGCCAAGCGCGCCCTGGACGCCCTGGCGACCGCCACCGGTGGCCTGGCCTACTATCCGAAAGCCGTCAACGATGTGGGGGCATTTACGCTACAGGTGGCGCACGACATCCGCAACCAATACATCCTGGGTTACACCCCCACGAACATCGCGCTCGACGGCACCTACCGGCAGGTCAAGGTAGTGGTGGACGCCCGCAACCATCCGGCGGTGCGGACGCGGACCGGCTACTACGCCACCCCGGAGCTGGCCAACCGCGCCGCGGCGGAGCCGGCAGCGACGGGGTCTCGGTAGCGGGGCGGACCCATCGCGGTAGCCAGAATCTGCTACTTCAGCGGCGGCTCAGTGCAAATTTTGCGTCGGTGAGCGGTCAACTAAGCTCGCGCCAGTCTTGCTCAGCCAACTCTACTTTGTGCTTCTTCGCGGCGGATTTGATGCGCTTCCAGGCGGCGTCGCGTTCCGCGTCGGTCACGCCTTCCACCTGCTTGAAACGTGCGATCGCGTTGCGCACGTGAGCGGCGTCATGGATGGGTTCTTTGCGTTCCTTGGGGAATGCGAAGTCCTCATCGGCGATATGATCCCGTCGAGCCTCAGTGATCTTAGCCATGCCGTTTCAGAAGCAAACCAATGGCCAGTCTATGCGCGCCATCGCAGGAACGCGGCGACACCGCCGACGGATTCGAGCAAAGCCGCGTCCTCAAGGAACGTCACGGTTGCGCCGGTTTCCCTGGCTTTCGTCACCAGCAGATCGGGCTGGGGCCCTTGCCCGGAAGCGGGAACCTCCGTCACGACGATGGCCTGCGCTGCCTCCGGTTGGGGATGGCTCTCCTCGAGGAGCGGGCCGCTGATGAGGAGTTCTTCGACTTGTCCGCCGGCCAGTGCTTCCAGCGTCTCCTCCGGCCCCACCACGGCCAATCCGCGCGCACGGTACTGCTGCATCACCCGGTCCACCTTTTCCGAGGCGGTTCTGGCCTCCTGCCCCTGTAGCTCTTTGAGCGTGGCGACCAGGACATCCTGCTCGGAAGCGTGAATGTCGAGTTTCATTACCTCAACCATGGAAGCCATTTCCTGCGGCAATTGTTCTTGAAGGAGCGGAATCACAACCTGATCCCCCGCCAGGATGATGTGACTCACTTTGTCTTCGCGGACAATCTCCGCCAGGCGTTCGACGACCTCTTTGGCATGCTCCTCGTGCGCATTCCCGACACGCCGTTGGTAGCGGGCCTGCGACCACCCACCGACCTTGACCCGATGAGCCTTCTTGCCTTTCACTTCCTCGGCATCGATGACGTGGCCAAGCCCGAAGACGAAGATACGCGCCGTGTTCGTATCCGTAAGCACCGCGGCGTACCGCGGGTACCGCTCATCGATCAGGGCCAGAGGGTACAGATGTGGCTGGTTGTAGGCATAGACGCGGCTGTCGCCAACAGGCGTGGTTAACTGGATTGCTTCGAAGAATTCCCCCGCGCCCCAACATGCGAATATGGCGACCCCTCTTGCCGCCGGGTCGATCTTGCCGGTCGCATAGGAAGCGATTCTATCGACGTCCACATCGAAACTCTGGCGCTCGGGGGAGCCCGGCGCCCAGGTGCTGGCAAGACCTTTGAACTCGCGATGAAGATACGGAGCCGCGTCGTGCGTGCGTCCGTGTTGACCCGGCTCGGTGTCGAGGTAGACGCTCAGAACCGGAAACGTGGTGGGCTCGAAAGCCACCAGCCGCGCAAGAGGCTCTTCGATGGTGGTCGCAAGTAGATCGGGGGCCGTGGATGACATGGCAGAGTGTGAGCACGCCGGGGGCCAAAGGTGGCCGCCTCGCATCATCTCCGCTATGCCGCGGAGGGCTGGCTCAAGCCCAATGCCGCTCGTTTTTCCGAGACCGGGCAGAAACCGTGGGGCAGGACTC
>CAZBQQ010000200.1:0-9581 GCA_964493965.1 uncultured Solibacteraceae bacterium | reverse complement strand
AACACGGACCACCCCGACGTCCACGATTTCATCTGGTGCAAGGCCAAGGAAGAGAAGAAGGCCCACACGCTGGTGGACGCGGGCTACGACAACTCGATTGACGGCGAAGCCTACGGCTCGGTGTTCTTCCAGAACGCTAATAACTCGGTGCGGGCTTCCGATGAATTCATGCACGCTGCGCTCGAGAACCGCGAGTGGTGGACCAAGTCGGTGGTGACCGGCCAGCCCAAGCAGCGCTTCCAGGCGCGCGACCTGCTGAAGGAGATTGCCGAGGCCACGCACCAGTGCGGCGACCCGGGCATGCAGTTCGACACCACGGTCAACCGCTGGAACCCGTGCAAGGTTTCGGGCCGCATCAACGCCTCGAACCCCTGCTCGGAATACATGTTCCTGGACGATTCGGCCTGCAACCTGGCGTCGCTGAACCTGCTGAAGTTCCTGGGGCCGGACGGCCGCTTCGACGCCGAGGCGTTCCGTCACGCGGTGGACACGGTGATCCTGGCGCAGGAGATTTTCGTGGATGCCGCCAGCTACCCGACCCAGAAGATCGCCGAAAACTCGCACAACTACCGGCCGCTGGGGCTGGGCTTCGCCAACCTGGGCGCGCTGCTGATGTCGCTGGGCCTGCCCTACGACGGGGATACCGGGCGCGACTGCGCCGCGGCGTTGACGGCCATCATGTGCGGCCAGGCTTACCTGACCAGCGCGCGTATCGCCGGCGCCGTGGGCACCTTCGCCATGTACCCCAAGAACGAGGAGCCGTTCCTCGAGGTGATCCGCATGCACCGCGGGTCGGTCAGCCGCATCGGGCACAAGCACACCGCGGAACTCAGGGAAGTGGCGCAGACGGTGTGGGACGAGGCGTACGAAGCCGGGAAGCAGAACGGCTACCGCAACGCCCAGGTCACGGTCATCGCGCCCACCGGCACCATCGGTTTCATGATGGATTGCGACACCACGGGCATCGAGCCGGACCTGGCGCTGGTGAAGCACAAGAAGCTGGTGGGCGGCGGCGTCATCAAGATCGTCAACAACACGGTTCCGCAGGCGCTGATCCGCCTGGGCTACGCGCCGTCGCAGGCGGAGCAGATTGTGAGCCACATCGATTCCACTGGCACCATCGAAGGCGCGCCGGGCATCAAGGACGAGCACCTGCCGGTGTTCGATTGCAGCTTCCGGCCGCAGAACGGCGTCCGCTTTATCCAGCACATGGGCCACGTGCGCATGATGGCGGCAGTGCAGCCTTTCATCTCGGGCGCCATTTCGAAGACCATCAACATGCCCGAGGAATCGACGGCACAGGACATCATGGACGCCTACATCGAGAGCTGGCGTCTGGGCCTGAAGGCGGTGGCGATTTACCGTGACGGCTCGAAGCGCGTGCAGCCTTTGAGTTCCGGCGGCGGGACCAAGCAGGCGGCGGTGGTGGCGGCCGCGGTGGGGACGGAAAAGATCGTCTATCGTCCGGTGCGGCGCAAGCTGCCGGACGAGCGCGCCTCGGTGACGCACAAGTTTTCGATCGGCGGGCACGAAGGCTACATCACGGTCGGCCTGTACGACGACGGCACGCCGGGTGAGTTGTTCATCACCATGGCCAAGGAAGGCTCGACGATTTCCGGCTTGGTTGACGGCTTCGCGACGGCGATCAGCTTCGCGCTGCAATACGGCGTGCCGCTGAAATTCCTGGTGGACAAGTTCAGCCACGTGCGTTTCGAGCCGGGCGGGTGGACGGGGAATCCGCACGTTCCTTACGCCAAGTCGATTCTGGATTACATTTTCCGCTGGATGGGCGCGCGCTTCCTGGGGCCGGAATACGCGGTGACGGAAGCGGGCGAGACGCCGACGTTGCGTCCCACGGAGCCCGACCCGCAGCAGAGTTTGCCCTTCGCGCCGGTGGCCGACGATGCGCCGCTGTGTTCGGAATGCGGGTCGATCATGACGCGCAACGGGAGCTGCTACAAGTGCGGCAATTGCGGCGGGACTAGCGGCTGCAGCTAGGGGAGACGGCCAAGACATACTGGCCACGAATGAACACGAATGAACACGAATAGGGCAAAACGCCAAACCGGCAGTGTCTTATTCGTGTGCATTCGTGTTCATTCGTGGCCATAGTTGTTCTTCACGGTCGTGCCTCGGATCCAGCCCGACTGTCCGCGATGCGTTTGCGGACGTCCCCTGCGTCCGCCGCATTCGGTGACAGCTCCAGGTATTTCCTCCAGTGCTGGATTGCGCCTTCGCGGTCGCCTTTGGCCGCCAGCACCGAACCCAGAACGCGCTCAGCCAGTGGGATCTCATGGAAGGTGTCTAGCTCGACGGCGCGCCGCGCGCTCTTCTGGGCGGCGTCCAGGTGCTCGAGGGCGAGGTCGGCCATGGCCTGGGAAACGTAGACGCCGGGAAAACCCGTGGCGTCCAACTGCAGCGCGCGCTCCGCGGCGGCGAGGGCATCCGGCATCCGGCCTTCATCGGCGGCCAGGCGCGCCAGTTGCGCCCACGCCGGCGCGAATTTCGGGTCGGATCCGACGGCCTGTTCGAATGCCTGCCGCGCCGGTTTGGGCTGGGACTGTTCCACCAGCACTTCGCCCAGAGCGCTCCAGGCCGGCGCGTGCTCCGGGTAGGCGGCGACGGCGCGCTCGAACTCCTTCTGCGCCGCCGCCCATTTCTTCCCCACCATGGCGGCGACGCCCTTCTCGAACGCTTTCCTGGCAGCTTCCGGGGCCTCGAGCGTGGTGAGGGAGACGGTTGGATTGGCGTAGCTGCCCGGCCGCTTCATCACAATCACAGCCCCGTTTCGCAGAATGGCCTGGTTCTTCCGGTAGCCGGAAAGCTGGATCGTGACGGGGCACGAGTCGGTGCGGAGTTCCGGCGGCATTCTGTACACGACGATGCCGTTGCCGAAGACCTCCTCGATGTCGCACTGGGGAGGCGGGTCGGGGCGGATCATGGGTGAGGTGGGCGGAGGAACTCCCTGATCCACAACAACTTGGGACCGGTAGCTGTTCATCTGGCTGTAGGCGGCGGAGGCCAGGAAGAGGAGCGGAATGAGGCGCAGGGCGAACTGTCTCACCGGCGGGATCAGTATAGCATGAGGCAAGAAAAGGCTTGACGGGGCTAGGATCATACGTATAATTGAATCGTACGAAGGTTTCAAACATACGTATGAGTGAGACAGCCAGGGCTCCCAGCACCAAAGACCGGATCCTCGACGCCGCCGAGCGCCTCTTCGCCGAACACGGCTTCGCCCAGACCTCCCTCCGCGACATCACCGCCGAGGCCGGGGTGAACCTCGCCGCCGTCAACTACCACTTCCAGTCCAAAGATCACCTGATCGCCGCGGTGTTCGACCGTCGCATTGGGCCACTCAACGAACAGCGGCTCGCCACGCTCGACCGACTCGAAGAAGAAGCGGCCGGCCGGCCATTGGCTGTCGAGGACCTGTTGCGGGCCATCCTTGAGCCCGTTCTGCGCATGGCCAGCACTCCTGAGGGCGGCGCGTTCGCGGCGAACCTGATCGGACGAGCTCACACCGAACCCGGTGACGTATTCGAGCACCTGTTCACGGGCCAGTTCGCGCCTGTGATCACGCGCGTTATGGCCGCCGCGCGGCGCTCGCTGCCGGAGCTTTCCGAGGTCGAGCTGCTGTGGAAGCTGCAGTTCACTATCGGGGCCATGAGTCACACCATCGCCGGCCAGCGCCATATCAAGGTCGTCTCGGGCGGCCTGTGCGACACCAGCGATGTGGACGGCATGCTCGACCGCCTCATCACGTTTGTTGCCGCCGGCTGCCGCGCGCCGGTGCCTTCCAGAACGAAAGGAGAACCGGAGTGAAACCTGGCACTGCCCGTATCGGTAACAGATGTATGTGGAGACCCGCCCTCTTGATTCTCGCGACGCTGGCCGCCACGGCCGCGGCCCAGACCCCGCTGAAGCTGAGCATGAAACAGGCGGTGGACCTGGCCCTTTCGCCGGACGGCAACGCCAAGGTGCAGCTTGCGGGCGAAAGCATCCGCCAGGCCCAGATGCGGTCGGCGGAATCGCGCGCGGCGCTGCTGCCGGACCTGGAGTCCTACGTCTCCGACCGGAACCAGACGCAGAACCTCGCCGCCCTGGGCGTCAGCGTCCACATTCCGATCCCCGGCTTTACGTTTCCCACCTTCGTCGGCCCGTTCACCACGTTTGATGCGCGCGTCCAGGCGACGCAGACCGTCTTCGACTTCAGCTCGATCCGGAAGTTCCAGGCCGCTCGCACGGGCATACGCGCCGCACAGGCCGACAGCGACAGCGCGCGCGACCAGGTCAGCGCGCAGGTGGCGTCGCTTTACATGATGGCGCTGGCGGAGCAGGCCCACGTGGAGGCCGCCCAGGCCAATGTCGATCTCGCCGCCGCCACAGCCAAGCTGGCGGACGACCGCAAACAGGCGGGAACGGGCATTCCCATCGAGGTCACGCGCTCCTCGGTCGAGCTGGCCAACGAGCGCCAGCGTTTGCTGGTGGCTCAAAACGATCTGCGTGCGGCGCGCCTGCAGCTGCTGCGCGCGGTGGGACTGAAGCTCGATACCGATTTCGAACTGGCGGACAAACTCGGCTACCAGCCGGCGGTGGACATGACCGTGCCGGATGCCGTGGAGAAGGCGCTGGCCGCGCGCCCGGACTGGAAGGCCCAGAAGACCCGCGAGGAAAACGCGCGCCTCAGTTACAGCGGCGTGAAGTTCGAGCGCCTGCCAACGCTGACGGGCTTCGGCGACTACGGCGCCATCGGCACCGGCATCGATGCCGCCTCGCCGACGCGCACCGTTGGCGTCCAGCTACGCGTCCCCATTTTCGATGGCGGCCGCCGCGACGCGCGACGCGCCGAGAGCTCCTCTCAGCTTCGCCAGACGCAGATCCAGACCCGCGACCTCCGCCAGCAGCTCGAGCTCGAGATCCGTCTCGCGTTCGACAGCCTGCACTCGGCCGAAGACGAGCTGAAGGTCGCCACCGAAGGCCTGGATCAATCCGAGCGCGAGGTGGCCCAGGCGCAACGGCGCTACGCCGCGGGCGTGGCCAACAGCCTGGAGCCGGTTGACGCCCAGGCCCGCCTGGCGCGGGCGCGCGACAACCGCATTTCCGCGCTGCTTGCCTACAACATCGCACGCATCAACCTGGCCCAGGCCATGGGCGCCATCCGGCAGTTCATTCAATAAGGAGTCAGGCCATGAACAAGAAACTCATCCTCGTGATCGTACTCGTCGTCGTAGCCGCCGTGGTGGTGATCGGAAGCCGCTCCTGGTTCCATCGCGGAGATGGCCGCTCCATCCGCGTGTCGGGCAACATCGAGCTTACCGAGGTCAACATCTCTTTCAAGATCCCGGGCAAGCTGATCGAGCGCCGCGTGGACGAAGGGGACCGCGTGACGGCCGGCATGGTCCTGGCGCGCCTTGACAAGGACCAGTTGGTGGGCCAGAGCGAACGGGCACGCGGCGGGGTCGCCTCGGCGGAGTCCCAACTGGCCCAGCAGACCACTGCGATCGACTACCAGGCGGAGTCGCTGGAGGGCCAGATCCAGCAGCGGGCCGCGGAGGTCAAAGCCGCCGAGGCGCGCCTGGCGGCGCTGGTGGCCGGCTCGCGCGTGCAGGAGAAGCAGCAGGCGCAGTCGTCCGTCGATCGCGCCCAGACCGAATACGACCGTGCCACCGCCGACTGGAAGCGGGCGCAGACGCTGATCAAGAACGAAGACATCTCGGCGGCCGATTTCGATCAGTACCGCACCCGCTACGAGACCGCCGACGCCCAACTGAAAACGGCGAAGGAGCAGCTCGGCATGGTCCTCGAAGGTCCGCGCAAAGAGGACATCGACGCCAGCCGTGCCCAATTGGCGCAGGCCCAGGCCGTCCTGCGGCTCGCGGAGGCGCAGCGCATTGAACTGAAGCGCCAGCATCAGCAACTAGTCCAGCGCGCAGCCGACGTGGTCCAGCGCAAGGCCGACCTCTCCGTCGTTCAGACCCAGCTTGATGACACCGAGGCCACCTCGCCAATTGGAGGCGTGGTGCTGGTCAAATCGGCCGAGGTCGGCGAGGTGGTTGCAGCCGGCACGGCCGTGCTCACCGTGGGCGATATCGATCATCCCTGGGTGCGCGCCTACATCAGCGAGAGCGACAAAGGGCGCGTGAAGCTCGGCGACAAGGTCGACGTCACCACCGATTCCTACCCCGGCAAGATCTATCCGGGCCGCGTCTCGTTCATCGCATCGGAGGCGGAGTTTACGCCCAAGCAAATTCAGACGGCCGAAGAGCGCGCCAAGCTGGTCTACCGAGTCAAGATTGCGGTGGACAATCCCAAAGGAGAGCTGAACTCCAACATGCCCGCCGACGCCGAAATTCTGCTGGGCGGGGAATAAAGAAGGCTGGCCACGAATGAACACGAATAGACACGAATCAAAAAAAGCTGTCTTATCCGTGTTCATTCGTGTTCATTCGTGGCCAAGTTGCTTTTGTGCGCCCCAGGGGAGCCTTTCATGATTCGAGCAGCCAACCTAACCCGGCGCTTTGGCCCGATCACCGCGCTCGACCACCTCAACCTCGAGGTCGCGCGCGGCGAAATCTTCTGCCTGGTGGGGCCGGACGGGGCGGGGAAGACCACCACGTTGCGACTCATGTGCGGCCTCCTCGATGCGACCGAAGGCGAGGCCTGGGTGGCGGACCACAACGTGGCGCGCGAGCCCGACGCGGTCAAGGATCGTATCGGCTACATGGCCCAGCGCTTCGGCCTCTACGCGGACCTGACGGTCGCCGAGAACATGGCGTTCTACGGCGACCTGTTTGGAGTGGTCGGCGCCGAGCGGGAAGCGCTGACCGCGCGCCTGCTCCGCATGACCCGCATGGAACCGTTCGGCGCGCGCCAGGCCGGGAAGCTTTCGGGCGGCATGAAACAGAAGCTGGCGCTCATGTGCACGCTGCTGCACCATCCCGAGGTCCTCTTCCTCGACGAGCCGACCAACGGTGTGGACCCGGTTTCGCGCCGCGACTTCTGGGCCATTCTCTACCAGCTCGTCAAAGACGGGATGACGGTGTTCGTCACCACGGCGTATCTGGACGAGGCCGAGCGCGCCAACCGCGTGGGGCTGATCGATCGCGGCCGCCTGATTCGCTGCGACGCGCCGGCGGCGCTGCGGACCTCGCTTCCGGAGACCTGCTGGGAGCTGCGCGTGCGCGACCGCCGGGCGGCACGAGAAGTCCTGGCGCACACCGCGGGCGTGGTCAGCGCGGAGCCGGCGGGCGAGACGCTGCATGTATTCCTCGCTCCGGGGGCGACGCTCGACGGCGTCGCCGGCCTGGGCGAAGCCGAGGTGCGCCGCATCGAGCCGTCGCTCGAAGACGTATTCATCGCCCTCATCCGCAAGGAAGAGGCGGGCAGGGAGGCGCGCTCATGAGCGGAGCCGGCACGAACGGGTTTTCGGTGGAAGCCCACGACCTGGTCAAGCGCTTCGGCACCTTCGTGGCTGTCGATCACGTCTCGCTCGCGGTCCGTCGCGGCGAGATCTTCGGCTTCCTCGGACCCAACGGCGCGGGCAAGTCGACCACCATCCGCATTTTGTGCGGGCTGCTTACGCCCTCGGAAGGCACGGCGCGCGTGGGCGGCTTCGACGTGGCCACGGAGTCGGAATCCATCAAGCGCTCGATCGGCTATATGTCGCAGAAGTTCTCGCTGTATGACGATCTCGAGGTCGGCGAGAACATCGATTTCTTCAGCGGCATCTACGGCGTGCCGGACGAGCGCCGCGCCGAGCGCCGCGACTACGTGCTCCGGATGGCCGGCCTCGAAGAGCGCCGCCACACCATGACGCGCCTGCTGGCTGGTGGATGGAAGCAGCGTCTGGCGCTGGGCTGCGCGATCCTGCACGAACCGCCCATTCTGTTTCTGGATGAGCCGACATCGGGCGTCGACCCCATCGCGCGGCGCGATTTCTGGGAGCTGATCTACCAGCTCTCCGAAGCGGGGCACACCATCTTTGTCTCGACGCACTATATGGACGAGGCCGAGTATTGCCACCGCGTGGCGCTGATGTACGCCGGCAAGATCGTCGCCCTCGGCTCGCCTGCGGAATTGAAGAAATCCCTCACCGGCCACCACCTGTTGGCGCTGGAAACATCCGACGTGCTGGGCACCATGAAAGCGCTCGAAGGCTTCGACGGCGTGCGCGACGCGGCGGTCTTCGGCGGCGGGCTGCACGTGACCGTCGATGACACTGCGGCCGCCGGTCCAAAGATCCGCGAGCGGCTGGCGTCGCTGTCCATCGAGGTGCGCCTCCTGGAATCCATCGAGCCCTCGATGGAGGACGTCTTCGTGGCCATGATCGAGCAGGAAGAACGGAGGGCCGCATGAGCTTTCGCCGCACTCGCGCCATGTTTCGGAAAGAGCTGCTGCACATCGTGCGCGATTCGCGCAGCCTGGCCATGGCGCTGGCCGTACCGTTCGTGATGTTGATGCTGTTCGGCTACGGCCTTACGCTGGACGTGGACCGCATCCCCACGCTGATCTACGATTCCGACCACACGCCGGAGAGCCGCGACCTAATCGCCCAGTTCTCGGGCTCGCGCTTCTTCCACATCACCGGCTACGTGGACAACTACGGCGCCATCGAGCATGCCATCGACCGGGACCAGTGCCTGCTGGCGGTGGTCATCCAGCGCGACTTCGCGCGCGACCTGGTGGCCGGCCGGAAAGCTCCCGTGCAACTCATCTACGACGGCAGCGACTCGAACACCGCCTCCATCGCCCAGGGCTATGCCGATGCGATGACACAGGCCTACTCGTTCAAGCTGCGGGCTGCGGCGATGAACCGCCGCGGCGGCGCAGAGCTGAAATCGCCGATCGACGGGCGCCTGCGCGTGCTCTTCAACAGCGAGTTGAAGTCGCGCAACTACATCGTGCCGGGGCTGATCTCGGTGATCCTGGCCATCATCACGGCGCTGATCACGTCGCTCACCATCGCCCGCGAGTGGGAGATGGGCACCATGGAGCAACTGCTCTCGACGCCGCTGCGGCCGGCGGAAATCGTGCTGGGGAAAATGGCGGCCTTCTTCGCCGTCGGGTTCGTGGACACGCTGATTTCGATCGTAGCCGGCCTGGTGGTTTTCCGCGTGCCTTTGCGCGGCAATCCGCTGCTGCTGATCGGTTCGAGCTGTCTGTTTCTGCTGGGATCGCTGAGCCTGGGCATTCTGATTTCCGCGACCGCGCGCTCCCAAGTCCTGGCCTATCAGATGGGGATGCTGAGCTCGTTTCTTCCGGCGTTCCTGCTCTCGGGCTTCGTGTACTCCATCGAGAACATGCCGCGCGTGATCCAGCTCATTACCTACGTGGTGCCGGCGCGGTATTTCGTCACCATCCTGAAGGGAGTGTTTCTGAAGGGCATTGGCATCGAGCTGCTGTGGGGCGAACTGGCGTTTCTGACGGTCTTCGCCACGATCGTTTTTCTGCTGGCGACACGGAAGCTGCGCCAGAAGGTGGCCTGATATGTGGAAACGAATCCGCGAGATCGTATTCAAGGAATTCCGCCAGACGCTGCGCGAGCCGCGCATGCGCATTCTCTTGTTCCTGCCGCCGCT
>CAZBQQ010000199.1:0-9587 GCA_964493965.1 uncultured Solibacteraceae bacterium | reverse complement strand
AGGCGCAAACCGAGCGCCTCTACCGCCGCGCCGTCGAGGAATTCGAGCGCCTCCGAGCCCTCCGCGAGGAATTACCAAACGAACCCACCATCGGGCTCGAACCTCATGAAGACACGCCGCTTCCCCCGCCTGAAACGAACCCACCACTCGGCGACAGCACCGAACCGCGAGCATGAGCGAGCGGACTCCAGCACGCGCAGGCTTTCAGGCCTCCATATCGGGATATACTACAGACTGCGCCAGAAGTCTGATGTACACACGCCGAGATTGGATCATTGGTGCCGGCTCCCTGGGCCTTGCGAGCTTGTTGCCGGCCTCCGCAGCCACTGCCACGGATTGGCCGCAGTTTCGCGGCCCCGACCGCAGCAACATCTCCAAGGAGACAGGCCTCGCCCGTAAGTGGCCCGCCGCGGGGCTCAAACCCCTGTGGTCCGTGCCGGTCGCGCAGGGCTATGCCGCCGCCGCCATCGTCGCCGGCCGCGTCTACCACCACGACTATGACGAAAAGAAGTCGGAGTGGTGCGTCAACTGCCGATCTCTGGCGGATGGCAAGCTGATCTGGCAATTCCGCGAAGCGCGCGAGATTCGCCCCAACCACGCCATCACCCGCACCGTCCCATGCGTGGACGGCAGGTTCGTCATCTCGCTCGATCCCAAAGCCGTGCTGCATTGTCTCGACGCCAAGACCGGCAAGCAGCTCTGGCGCAAAAGCCTGGTCACGGAATACAAGGCCGCGATTCCCCCCTGGTACAACGGCCAGAACCCGCTCCTCGAAGAGGACCGCATCATCATCGCGACCGGTGGCGACGCCATCCTGGTGGCGCTCGACAAGCCCACCGGCAAGGAAATCTGGCGCACGCCGAATCCCGGGAAGCTGCAGATGTCGCACTGCTCCGTCATGCCCGCCGTGCTGGGCGGAGTCAGGCAGTATCTCTACGGCACGCTCAACGGGCCGCTGGGCGTCGCCGTCAAGGATGGCAAACTGCTCTGGCAGTTCCAACGCAAGTTCAATGTCGCGGTGGCGCCATCGCCCGTCGCCGTCGATCAGGAGCGCGTCTTCATGACCGGCAGCTACGACGCGGGTTGCGTCATGGTCCGCGTCCGCCGCACGGGCGACGCCTTCAAGGCCGACGCCGCCTTCGACATGAAGAATAACGAGTGGAACTCCGAGGTGCACACTCCCGTTGTCTATAAGGGCCACATGTTCGCCATCGGCAAGAAGAAGCGCGGCCTGTTCACATGCCTCGATTTCGACGGCAACCAGGTCTGGACCAGCGAAGGGAAGGCCACGTTCGGCCTCGGCAGCTTCCTGCTGGCCGATGGCATGTTCTTCGCCCTGGACGGCGATTCCGGCAAGCTGCGGCTCATCGAGGCCGGCACCTCGGGGTACAACGAACTGGCCAGCGCGCAGGTGCTGGCGGGGCAGGAAGTCTGGGCCCCCATGGCGCTGTCGGGCGGCAAGCTGGTCCTGCGGGACCTGGCCAAAATGGTGTGCGTCGACGTAAGAGGGTGATGTATGCAGTACCGTCAGGTCCAAACGATCGGTGGTTTCAACACGGCGGTTCGCGGCTTGGCCACTGACTGCCAGGGCTTGCTCTACGCCGCCGGCGATTCCGAAATCAAAGTCTTCGACACCGCCGGCCGCCTGCGACGGCAGTGGGCGACGGCGCGGCCCGGTCACTCGGTCGGCGTAGCGGACGACGGTTCCGTGTATGCCGGCGAGGAAGGCCAGATCGAGATTTTCGACGCCGCGGGAAAGCCCCTGCGCGCCTGGCGCAACACCGGGATGCTGGGCCGCGTCACCGCCATCGGCTTCGTGAAAGACAGCGTGCTGGCGGCCGACACAGCGGATCGCTCCATCCGCCGGTTCGATCGCGACGGCGTGTTCCTGAATAAAATCGGCAAGGACAATCCGGTCAACGGATTCCTCATCCCCAACGGCGTGCTCGATTTCGCGGTGGATGCGCACGGCATGATCCACGCCGCCAACCCCGGCAAGCATCGAGTCGAGCGCTACTCGCCGGACGGCGCGCTTCTCGGCCACATCGGAAAGTTCGACGGGAACGATCCCGCGGGTTTCACCGGCTGCTGCAATCCCACCAACATCGCCGTGAGCGATCGCATCTACGTCACCGAGAAAGCCGTGCCCCGCGCCAAGGCCTACGACTTCAACGGAAAGCTTCTGGCCGTCATCGCCAGCGACGTCTTCGACGCGAACGTCAAAAACATGAGCATCGCGGCCGGCCTCAACGGGCGCGTGTACGTGGTGGACACGGTGAAACTGGCCATCCTCGCCTTCGAACCGGTGGCAGCATGAGCAACGTCACCAGGCGCGATTTGTTCCGCGGCACGGTCCTGGCGGCCATGGGCGGCGGCGCGCTGTTCCTCGCCCGCAAGGCCAACGGACAAGTCGTCTGGCAGGTGGACGCGTCCCGCTGCATCAACAGCCGTCTGGGCGAAGCTGGCGTCGAAGCCTGCAATCTCTGCACCACCGAGTGTGTGGTCGCCCTCTCCGCCGTGCGTGCGGTGAACGAGTATTCCAGGTGCGGTCGCTGCAACATCTGCCCGGCGTACTTCAACATCACCAGCGCGGTGAACGAGCTGGGACAGCCGAGTGAGAAGCTCTGCCCGCGCGACGCCATCGTGCGCAAGCCGATCGGCAAGGTCGATCCCGAAGATCCCGCCAACAATTTCTACGAATACGTGATCGATGAGTCGAAGTGCGACGGCTGCGGCAAGTGCGTCATGAAATGCAAGGAGCCCCTCGGGCTCGGCTCGATCGTCCTCAGAGTCCGGCATGACCGGTGCGTGAACTGCAATCGCTGCGCGATTTCGGAGAAGTGTCCCAAGGATGCCCTCCGCCAGCTTCCCGTGGGGCAGGCGCTCGGATGACCACGGTCCGGGCGGCGATCCTGGTATTGCTCGCCGCCTCCTTCGGGCCGGTCGCGCTCGCCCAGGCGCTTGACTATCAGCGGCCCGTCCAGACCGCGCCCCAGCAGGACACCATCGGCGGCGGATATAAGACTCCGCCCGTGCAGAAGCCCCTGCCGCGCGATGCCTGGCTGCAATTGCTCGACGTATCGCTTCTGGCGGCGGCCACGGGTGTAGCCGTCTGGCTGGTGCTCAAGCGCCGCTCGCGCAAGGCACTGGGCTGGCTGTCGCTGGGGTCGCTGGCGTACTTCGGCTTCTACCGCCAGGGCTGCATCTGCCCCATCGGCTCGATTCAAAACGTCACGGTGGCGCTCACCGATCCGCACTACTCCATCCCCATGGTGGCGACGGCGGTGTTTTTCATTCCGCTGGTTGTGGCCCTGTTCTTCGGACGCGCTTTCTGCGGCGGCGTTTGTGCGATCGGCGCGATTCAGGATCTCGTGGTTTTGAAACCGATCCAGATGCCGCGCCGGCTCGATCGCGTCCTGGGTCTGCTCAAATACGTCTACCTCGGACTGGCGATCTTCTTCGCCGTGCGGCCCGCCCTGGGACGCGATTTTGTGATCTGCCGGTTTGACCCGTTCGTGAGCTTTTTCCGCCTTAGCGGCGCGCCGCACATGCTCATCCTCGGCGGCGCTTTTCTGGTTGTGGGCATGTTCGTGGGACGGCCCTACTGCCGCTACCTCTGTCCCTACGGAGCCCTTCTCAACTGGTGCACGCGCCTGGCCCGCCGCGGCGTGACCATCACGCCCGACAAAGAACTGGACTGCGGCCTCTGCACCGGCTCCTGCCCCTTCGGCGCCATCGACAAGATGCGCGCCGTCCGCAAAGACTGCCTCTACTGCGCCCGCTGCTACAAGGCGTGCCCGCGGGAGAGCCACCCATGACCCCATACCGTCGGGCAGCCTGGGCCGCGGCAGTTCTCGTGGCCGCCTGTGTCGCCTTTCTACTGGCCGACTATGTGGTAGCCGCCACCCGCGCGCCGCGCGAGGCCGGCCTCGTCAAGTCTCTTCAAGAACAGCTGAAGTCCGACGCCTCCCTGGCCCCGAATCTGGCCGCCGAGCAGAAGAGGATCACAGAAGCGCGCCTAGCTCGCAAGCTCAGGGATCGCTGGCTAGCCTGGGTCCTGATCGCCGCCGCCTGCGCCTTCCTAGCCAGCGCGAAGCGCAGCATCAGAGCACCGCAACCGCCTGCTCGCGCGAGCATCTCCGTACCGAGCCGCGACCGCCAGGGAGCGGTCCCGCGCCCCCTCACCGAACCCCCGCCCCTGGACCTCTCCTTCGTAGACACCGCCATCGCGCAACACGGCCGCACTCGGGAATCCGCCATCCCCCTGCTCCAGGCCATCCAGACCCACTACCGCTACCTCCCCGACGAAGCCCTGCGCCGTGTGTGCGAACTCACCGACGTGACGCCCGCGCAAATCGCCGGCACCTCGTCCTTCTACGCCCAGTTCCGCCGCTCGCCGGTGGGCAAGCACGTCGTCCGTGTCTGCCACGGCACCGCCTGCCACGTCAGTGGAGCCCGCCAAATCACCGAGGAACTGCGTCGCTATCTCGCCATCCCCGAGGGCGCCGATACCGACCCCTCGCGGACATTCACGCTAGACGAAGTCGCGTGCCTGGGCTGTTGCAGCCTCGCTCCGGTCCTCATGGTGGACGGCCATACCGCCGGAAGGCTCACTCCCGCCTCCGCCCGCAATGCGCTCGAGGAGACGGCATGAGCCGGCGCGCCGTCGAGATCCGCGTCGGCCTGGGTTCCTGCGGCATAGCCAGCGGCGCCGAAGCCGTACGCGATGCGCTCGAGCGCGAAGGCGCCGTCGTAAAAGCCGTCGGCTGCAACGGCATGTGCCATCGCGAGCCGCTAGTCGAGGTGCTCGAGCCAAGCGGCCGAAGCATTCTCTACAGCAACGTGGATGCGCCCGCAGCCCGGCTGATCGCCCGCCGCCACCTCCGGCGCTGGCATGCGGATCTTGTGGGGCAGGCGTCCACGCCTGCAGCGGGTCTCCAGACCCGCCCCGAGTTCCTCGAAAAGCAGCGGCGAATCGTGCTCGAGAACTGCGGCGAAATCGATCCGCTGAACATCGATGACTACCTGGCCCGCGACGGCTACCGCGCCCTCGAACGCTGCGCGAAAGAGCTCTCTCCGGAGCGGGTGATTGCCGCCATCTCGGCCTCCGGTCTGCGCGGCCGCGGCGGCGCCGGCTTTCCCACAGGACTGAAATGGGAGCGCGCCCGCGCGCAAGCCGACCCCGTGAAGTACGTGATCTGCAACGGCGACGAAGGCGACCCCGGCGCTTTCATGGATCGCGCGGTGCTCGAATCCGATCCCCACCGCGTCCTGGAAGGGCTCGCCATCGCGGCCCACGCCGTCGGAGCCGCGGAAGGATATCTCTACATCCGCGCCGAATACCCGCTCGCCGTGCGAAACGTGCGCGCCGCAATCCGTCAGGCCGGGGAGCGCGGCCTCCTCGGCAGCCTGCGCCTCGAGGTCCGCGAAGGCGCCGGCGCGTTCGTATGCGGCGAGGAGACGGCACTGATCGCGTCCCTCGAAGGGCGGCGCGGCACGCCGCGGCTGCGGCCTCCCTATCCGGTAGAGAAGGGACTACGCTGCCACCCGACCATCATCAACAACGTGGAGACGCTGGCATGCGTACCGTGGATCCTCCGGCACGGCGCCGAGGCGTTCGCGGCGTTCGGCACGCGGAGCAGCAAAGGAACGAAAGTCTTCGCGCTGGCCGGCAAGGTCAACCGCGGCGGCCTCATCGAAGTGCCGATGGGCATCACCATCCGCGAGGTCGTGGACGACATCGGCGGCGGCATGAAGAACGGCCGCCACTTCAAAGCCGCGCAGATCGGAGGGCCGTCCGGAGGCTGCATCCCGGCGCGGCTCGCCGATACGCCCATCGACTATGACGCGCTGGCCGCCACCGGCGCCATCATGGGCTCGGGCGGACTGGTGGCGCTCGACGACCGCGATTGCATGGTCGATATCGCGCGCTTCTTCCTGCGATTCACCCAGGCCGAGTCGTGCGGCAAGTGCACCTTCTGCCGCATCGGCACCAAGCGCATGCTCGAGATTCTGGACCGCCTGTGCGAAGGACACGGCCGTCCGGACGACTTGCAGAAACTGGAAACGCTGACCGACTATGTCAGCCGCGGCAGCCTCTGCGGACTGGGCCAGACCGCGCCCAACCCGGTGGCCACCACGCTCCACTATTTTCGCGAAGAGTACGAGGCGCACCTGCACGAGAAGCGGTGTCCGGCCGGACGCTGCCCCGCGCTGATCCGCTACCGCGTGACGGACGCCTGCATCGGCTGCACTCTGTGCGCGCAAGCCTGCCCCGTGGGCGCCATCGCGTACCGGCCGTATGAGAAGCACGCGGTTGACGACACTCTCTGCACGCGCTGCGACATGTGCCGGCAGGCCTGCCAGGACGATGCCGTCGAGGTCGTATAGCATGGTTACTCTTACCATCGACGGCCGGCCGGTGAGCGTGGAAGAGGGGACCACCGTCCTCGTCGCGGCCGGGCGCGCGGGCATCCGCATCCCCACCCTGTGCCACGTTCCGGGAATCGAGCCGGCCGCATCGTGCTTCGTCTGCGCGGTGCAGATCGAAGGCCGGCGCGGTCTCTCGCCCGCCTGCGCCATGCCCGTCGCCGATGGCATGGTGGTCTCGACCAATACCCCCGACGTGCGTTCCGCGCGGAAGATCTCGCTTGAGCTGCTGCTCTCCGATCACGCCGGCGAATGCGTGGCCCCGTGCGCGGCGCGGTGCCCGGCCGGCCTGGACATCCCCGGGTTCGTGTACGGCATCGCGACCGGCGATAACCGGCGGGCCATGGAGGTAATCGGTCAGCGTCTGGCGCTCCCCGGCTCTCTGGGACGCATCTGCCCGCGCCTGTGCGAGCAGGAATGCCGGCGCTGCGATCTCGACCAGGGCCTGGCCATCGGCGCTCTGCACCGATATGCGGCGGATCACGACCGCTACATTCCGCCATGCGCGAAGGCGACAGGGAAGTCCGTCGCCATCGTAGGCGCGGGGCCCGCGGGACTGGCGGCGGCGTGGCATCTGCTGCAGCGCGGTCACGCTTGCACGCTATTCGACGCGCATCCGCTCGCGGGCGGTATGCTGCGTTACGGCATCCCCGCATTCCGACTGCCCAAGGACGCGCTCGATGCGGAGATCGGCGTGATACGCGAACTCGGCGCGGCGTTCCACATGGGCGAGCGCTGGGGCCTCGACTTCAGCCTGGCCGAACTGCGCGAGCGGCACGACGCCGTGTTCCTGGCCATCGGCGCGCAGCGGCCGCAGGGGCTGGGCTGTGAGGGAGAGGAATACTCCATCGCGGGCGTGAAATTTCTCGAGAGCCCCTCGCCCCTCGGCGACGATGTCGTCGTGGTTGGCGGCGGCAACACCGCCATCGATTGCGCCCGCTCCGCCCTGCGCCTTGGCGCGCGCAACGTGCGCATCCTCTACCGGCGTGGCCGGCAAGAGATGCCATGCCTGATGGAGGAAGTGGATGCGGCCGAATCCGAAGGCGTGCGCGTCGATCTCCTCGCAGCGCCCGTCCGCCTCGAAAGGCATAGCGGCGGCCTGCTGGTCACCTGCCGCCGGATGGCGCTCGGCGAGCCGGACGCGAGCGGCCGGCGGCGGCCCGTGGAAGTGGCGGGTTCCGATTTCACCATCGAGTGCGCGGCCGTGATCTCAGCGATTGGACAGGCGGTTGAGAACGCGCTGGCCGAACGCGAAGGACTGCGCGTCACCGCCCGCGGGATTGCCGCCGACGACAGAACGCTGGCGACGAATCTGCCCGGAGTCTTCGCCGGAGGCGACGCGGTCCTGGGAGCGGATCTCGCAGTGCGCGCGGTGGCTGCGGGAAGAATCGCCGCGGTGTCCATACATCAGTTCCTGTCGGGCCAGGCAGTAACCGGGGAACCCGCCGTGGCGGGAATCGCCCTGCGGCCCCTGGACGACGCCGAGCTGGCCGCGATGTTCCGGGCGATCGAGAAGACCGCGCGGGTCTCGACGCTGCTCGACGCCGAAGACGCACTCCGCGAAGCCCGCCGCTGCCTGACCTGCGGTTGCCGCAAGGCCGACTGCTGCAGCGTGCGCTCCCTCGCCACCGAGTACGAGGTGGACGCGTACCGCTTCGCGGGCGCGCGCCGGCGTTTCTCGCAGGACCTCTCCCACCCCGAAGTGATTTACGAGCCGGGCAAGTGCATCAACTGCGAGGCGTGCGTGCGGATCGCGGAGGCCGCCGGCGAGGAGATCGGCCTGGCGACCATCGGCCGCGGATTCGACGTCCGGGTGGCGCCGCCATTCGGCGCCACCATGGCAGAGGGATTGCGAAAAGCCGCACGCCGCGCCGCCGAAGCTTGCCCCACCGGAGCGCTGGCGCTGCGCACCGTCCGGTCCTGCGACCTCAACGTTGTCCGATGGCCCATACAGAATGCTGGCTGCGAATAATCAGCATCCCTCCCGATATGGCCGGCGTCGCCATGACGGGTTCGGCCATGTCGTTCCGGGCTAGAACCTCGAACGTGGGGCCGGCTTTCACGACGATGATGTCGCCGTCCTCGTTGGAGAGGTAGATCTTCCCATCGGACGCCACGGGCGATGCGCTGAAGCCCGAACCAGCGTCCGGAATCCGCTCGCGGTAGAGTTCCTTCCCGTCCGCCAGCGCATAGCAAGCGAAGACACCGTCGTTGTTCAGGACGTAGACGTAGCCGCCGTAGATCACCGGCGTCGGCATGTAAGACCCGCGCTGCTGTTTGGACCAGGCCACCGACCGGCTACTCGATTCGCCCGACGGCAGCGTGATATCTCCGCCCGCTCCGGCACGTATGGCAAAGATCGGCGCTTCCGGCCGCCGTCCGCTGGCCACGATGATCAGGTCATCCGAGGCGACAGGCGTCGGCGCCGTGATTTTCGAACTGCCGCCCAGCCGCCACAGTTCCTTGCCGGACGCCGGATCGTAGCCGCGGATGAAGTTGGACCCGTTCGTCACCAGCTCCGCTCCCGCCTTGCTTGTGAACACGGACGGCGTGCCCCAGGAAGGCAACTCGTCCCGGTCGGCCTTCCACACCGTCGCGCCGGTCTTCGCGTCGAGTGCGGCGATGAACGAGCCTTTCTGCTGATCGCACTGCACGATCACGAGGTCCTTATAAAGGATGGGCGAACTGGCGGTGCCCCATTCGAACACGGGCGCATTGTAGGCCCCGACGTCGAAGCGGCCGAGGTCCCGCTTCCACAGCAGCTCGCCGGCGAGACTGTACGCATACACGCCTTGCGATCCGAAAAAGGCAACCACCACGCGGCCATCGGTTGCAGGCGTGGCGTTCGCATAGGTGGACTTGATGTGGCGCTTCTCTTTGGGGACGCCCTGGTAGGCGGTTCGCTCCCAGAGGACCTTGCCCGTGGCGCGCTCCAGGCAGATCACGTTCCATTGATGGACCGAGAGATCGTCAGAGGCAGTGCCGTCCCCATAGAGCCCCGGCTTGAAGGTGGCGCTGGGCTTGCTGCTGACGGCGGTGGTGAGGAACACGCGGTCGCCCCAGACGACCGGGCTCGAGTGGGCCAGGCCGTGGATCTCCGTCTTCCAGATCACGTTGACTCGCTGGTGGGCGTCCCACCGAACCGGCAGGTTCTGGCC
>CAZBQQ010000198.1:2538-9663 GCA_964493965.1 uncultured Solibacteraceae bacterium | reverse complement strand
GCGGCGTATACTGCGAATGAGCCAAGTGCCATGCGTCAAAGACCGATAACGGTTACCATCGTCGCGGGCTTACTGTTCGCCACCGCTGCTATGGCGGCCGTTGCCGGATGCTCATTGCTCCTCCCCGGCACTGTCCTGGACCGGCTATGGGACCTCAATAAACCGGGCGAGGAGTTCTTTCGCGCTCTGGGCAGGATTGTGGGGGTCCCGCTGCTCCTGCTGGGGGCCGCCATGCTTGCCGCTGCGCTCGGCCTGCTCCAACGCCGGAATTGGGCCTGGTGGTTTGCCGTGGTGCTGTTCGCGATCCATGTCGCCGCAGACGTGGTGGGCTTCGTCATCAACAGAGATTGGCTGAAGAGCGCCCGCAGCATCCTGATCCCTGCCGCTGTCCTCTACGTTCTGACCCGGCCTCCCGTACGGCGCTACTTTAGACAGGAAAGGCAATGACACAATGCAAGTAGATCGGCGTGCATTCATGAATGTTCTCACCGGCTCGCTCGCGGCGGCCTCGGCGCTCCCCGCCGCGGGCTCGCCTCGAATCAAGTTCGCGGTCATCGGGATCAACCATCCCCACATATACGCCCAGGTCGAAGCCGTCATTCGCGGCGGCGGCGAGTTGGTCTGGTTGTATGCCCCGGAACCGGACCTCTCCGCCGAATTCCTGAAGCGCTTTCCGCAGGCGCGTGTCGCCCGCACCGAGAACGAGGTTCTCGACGATGCGTCAATCCAACTGGTGCTCAGCTCCATCATTCCCAACCAGCGCGCCCCGCTGGGCATCCGCGTCATGCAGCACGGCAAGGACTACATGTCGGACAAACCCGGCATCACGACCCTCGATCAGCTCGCCGAAGTCCGCCGCGTTCAGGCCGAGACGCGCCGCATCTACTCCATCATGTACAGCGAGCGGCTCGAGAACCGCGCCACAGTCAAAGCCGGAGAACTGGTGAAGGCCGGCGCCATCGGCCGCGTCATACAGACCATAGGATTGGGCCCCCATCGCATAAGTCTCAACCAGCGCCCTCCCTGGTTCTTCGACAAGAAGCAGTACGGCGGCATCCTCTGCGACATCGCTTCGCACCAGGCCGACCAGTTCCTGTTCTTCACCAACTCCACCACCGCTGACGTAGTGGCCGCCGAGACCAGGAATGTCGCCCACCCGCAGTATCCGGGCTTCGAAGACTTCGGCGACGTCATGCTGCGCGGCGACGGCGGGACCGGCTACATCCGCGTGGACTGGTTCACGCCGGATGGCCTTGCCACCTGGGGCGACGGACGGCTGACCATCCTCGGCACCGACGGCTTCATGGAGATTCGCAAGAACATCGACATCGCCGGCCGCCCCGGCCCGAGCCACCTTTTCCTCGTAGATCAAAAGGAAACCCGCTACATCGACTCCTCCAACCAGCCGCTCCCATATGGCGAGCAGTTGGTCTCGGACGTTCTCAACCGCACCGAAACCGCCATGCCGCAAAAGCATTGCCTCTACGCCATGGAGCTGGTTCTGAAAGCGCAGCAGCAAGCGCAGAGGCTGAAATGACCCGCCGCAACGTGCTTCGGAGCGCCCTCGTGGCCGGCTTCCCCGCCATCGTCCCGTCCTCCGTCGTCGGCAAAACCTCGCCCTCCAACCGGATCAACGTGGGAGCGATCGGCAACGGGCGCATCTCTCGCGGACACGACATGCCGGGCGTCTGGAAGTTCGACCAGGCCCGCATCGTCGCCGTCTGCGACCTCGACCGCAAGCGGATGGAGGATGCCAAGGCCCTGGTAAACGGCCACTACAAAACCCACGACGCTGTCGCCGGAACCCTCGACTACCGCGAGCTCCTTGCCAACAAAGACATCGACGCCGTGCTGGTCAGCACGCCCGATCACTGGCACGCGCTGATCGGCATCGCCGCCGTTGAGGCGGGCAAAGACGTATATCTGCAGAAGCCCGCCTCGCTCACCATCGCCGAGGGACGGGCACTGAGCAACGCCGTCCAGCGCACCGGCCGCATCCTGCAACTCGGCAGCCAGCAGCGCTCGGCAGCGCAGTTCCGCTACGCCGCCGAGCTGGTTCTCAACGGCCGCATCGGAACGTTGAAGACGGTCCAGATCGGTCTGCCCGGCGACCCATCGGGCGACGACGAGCCCGAGATGCCCGTCCCCAAGAACCTGAATTACGAGATGTGGCTGGGCTCGACTCCGTACGTCTACTACACCGAGAAGCGCGTGCATCCGCAAGAGGGCTATGACCGTCCCGGCTGGCTGCGCTGCGAGCAATTCGGAGCCGGCATGATCACCGGCTGGGGCTCGCACCATATCGACTGCGCCCACTGGGCCATGGGGACCGAGTATACCGGCCCCGTGGAAATCTCCGGCTCGGCGGAGTTTCCCAAGAAGGGTCTCTGGGATGTCCACGGCAAGTTCAAGACCGAGGCGCTCTACGCCAACGGCGTTCGCATGACCGTCAGCGGCGACTTTCCCAACGGCATACGCTTCGAGGGAACCGAGGGCTGGATCTTCGTCTCGCGCGGCAATGAGGCCGCCGTCACCCCCGGCGACCCGGGATCGAAGATCAAAGACGCCCAGGCCCTGGCCGCCAGCGATCCGAAGATCATCACGTCCGTGATCGGGCCCGACGAGATCCACCTCTACGTGAGCACTGACCATCACGGCAATTGGCTCGATTGCGTGAAGTCGCGCCTGCAACCGCTCGCGCCGGTCGAAGTGGGGCACCGGTCCTGCTCCGCCTGCCTGCTCCACCACGCCGCGATGAAGCTGCCTCGGAAACTGTACTGGGACCCGGCCCGGGAGCGGTTCCACAACGACGATGAAGCGAACGGCCTGTTGTCCCGCCCGCAACGCTCGCCCTGGAGGATAGAGAAATGATTACCCGTCGAAACATGATGGTGGCCCTCGCCGCGGCGCGCGCGCCTCAGCAGACGGCGGCCGTAATGCAGTCCTCGGCGTTCGAGTGGAACGCCATTCCCGCGAAGGAAACCAAGGTCGGGAGCGTAAGGTCGTTCTTCAAAGCGCCCACGGCGACCCTCGAAGAATTGGAGCTGCACGTAACGACTCTGAATCCCGGACAGGAGCCGCACCCGCCCCACCGCCACCCCAACGAGGAAATGGTGATCATCCGGGAAGGCACGGTGGAAGTCCTGGTGAACGGCGACTGGAAGCGGCTGGGCCCGGGCTCCGTGCTCTTCAACGCGTCGAACCAACTGCACGGCCTCCGGAACGTCGGCACGATTCCCGCGGTCTATCACGTCATCAACTGGAAGACCGCGGCCACGCCGAAGGCGGACGCGTAGGCGCTAGAGATTCGGCTGACCGCTGACAGCTGATGGCTGACCGCTGGCGGCCTCCAGCCGCCGCACCACCGCGTCGGTGAACTTCGTCGTGGTCCCCGTCCCACCCACGTCCGGCGTGGTGTGGCGGCCCTCGGCGTAAACCCACTCGATGGCGGCCTGCAGGCGTTTGGCGGCATCGGGCTCACCCAGGTGGGCCAGCATGAGCGCGGCCGATTGCATCAGCGCCGTGGGATTGGCGAGGTCCTTCCCCGCGATGTCCGGCGCGCTGCCGTGCACCGCCTCGAACACCGCGTGGTTGGTGCCCAGATTCGCGCCCGGCACGATCCCGAGGCCCCCCACCAGGCCCGCCGCAAGGTCCGAGATGATGTCGCCGTAAAGGTTCGGCATCACCAGAACGTCGAACGTCTCGGGCCGGATCACCAACTGCATCGCGGTGTTGTCCACGATCAGCTCTTTGTAAACGATGTCCGGGAAATCCTTCGCAGTCTCGCGGCAGCAGCGCAGAAACAGGCCGTCGCCGAGTTTCATGATGTTCGCTTTGTGCACCGCCGTGACCGTGTGCCGGCCATGGCGCCGCGCCCAGCCGAACGCATAGCGCGCGATCCGCTCGGAGGCGAAGCGGGTAATCACCTTCAGGCTGGTCACCACGTCCGTGACCACTTCGTGCTCGAGGCCGGAGTACAGGTCCTCGGTGTTCTCGCGGAAGATGACCAGGTCGATAAACACGTCGTTGAATCGCGACTTGATGCCGGGAAAGCTCTTCACCGGCCGGAAATTGGCGAACAGATCAAGCTTCCGGCGGAGTTGAACATTGAGGCTGACGTGGCCGCCCCCAACCGGCGTGGTGGTGGGGCCTTTGAGGCCGGTCCTGGTGCGGCCAAGAGAATCGAGAACCTCCTGCGGGACCTGGAAGTCGGCATCCTCGACCGCCTTGGCCGTCAGCTCCACCGATTCCCAGTCGATGCGCACACCCGTGGCTTCGACTGCGCGAACAGTGGCTTGAGCTACTTCGGGGCCGATGCCGTCCCCGGGGATGAGAGTGACTGGATGGGGCACGGTCCTATTGTAGCCGCCGACCGCCCCCTGGGACTGGACTACGCCGCCTTCGTCTGGCGCGAGACGTATGCCTCCGCGGCGCGAATGCGGTCCTCGATGCGCTCCCGCGGGATTCCCAGTTCCCTCGAGAGTTCGTCAATGGTCTCGCCGCTGAGATATCGGCGGTAGACCTCCACAGCAAACGGCGTGAACATTTGTTAACCCCTCGTCCACTTGTTATGATGCACCTATCGTGCCAAAGGACGCAAGCACCTCCCAGCCGAAGATGGAAGTCGAGATCAAGCTACGACTTGCGAGCGTCGCGGAGGGCCGGCTCCGGCTTCGCAAGGCCGGATTCAGGGTGGTGAAGCGGCGGGTTTTTGAGCAAAATGTGATCTTTGACGTGCAGGAACAGACGTTGCGCCGCCGCGGGGTTGTTCTACGCCTCCGCACCGCCGGCGCTCGCAGCCTGGTGACCTTCAAGGGGCCGGGTGAGCCCGGCAAACACAAGATTCGCCAGGAAATAGAGTTCGAGTTGAAGCAGGGCGGCGCCCCGCGCCTGGTCCAGGTCCTGGAGGCGCTGGGCTACTATCCGGCTTTCCGCTACGAGAAATACCGCACCGAGTATATTCTCCCGACCGGTGCCGGCGTGGCCCCCTCCGGCGTGGCAATGCTCGATGAAACCCCGGTGGGCGTCTTCCTCGAACTCGAAGGGCCCCCGCGCTGGATCGACCGGACGGCCCGCCGGCTCGGCTTTCGTGAAGCCGACTACATCACCGCCACCTACGCCGGCCTGCACCGGTCCGCCGGCCGAGGGCCCCGCGACATGCTGTTCTAGCCAGATGGGGACTTGCGGGCCTGTTGGGCCGATGATATCCTCGTCTTCGAGCCAGGCCAGAGCCTTGGTCTCTCATGGTTTTCGCACTACTTATTACCGGTATCGTGCTGGTGCTCAGTGCCTACTGGTTCCGGTACAATTGCCGCTCCATCCTTAAGGCCGGGACGTCGCCGGAGCGCGTCGAGCAGGTGGCGTCGGCCAACCAACTCAGCTTCCTTCAGGTAGAGGCGCGCCTCGACGGCGGCTGGACCGCGGCCGACCTCAAGATGCTCAACGACACGCTGCGCCGCGACTATACGGTCCTGACCTGCCTGCTGCGCTACACCGCCGCGCCGGGAAGTGCATTCACGCTCGATCAGCGCATGATCATGGCGGATTTCAGGCTGATGCTGTGGTGGTGCCTTTTCACCCGCCGTTTGTTCATGACCGGGCCCGCGCGCCACTCACTGTCTGAGCGGGTCCGCATCCTGGCCTACCTTGCCGATACCCTCGCCGGCCGCAGCGCCGCCCTGGCCCGCGCGTAATCCTGGCTGACCGCCCGAAGACTCCGCTGAAAAACGGTGACTGGTTCCGCTGTCCCAAGCGACATGTCCGCCTGGTCAACGGGATAGGTTTCGAGCGCGCGTGGACAGCGGTGCCTGTCACCGCTTTTCAGCCCTTTCACCTCTCGCCGCGGATGCGACGAACTGAAGTCCACGGTTTCGGGAAGTTGGTCCGGCGCAGCTCTGGAGAGCCAGCCTGCCCTATCCCGCCCCCATGTTGAACGCCTCGCCCAGGTACACGCGCTTCACCTCCGAGTCGTTCCGCAGGGCTTCGGGGCTGCCGGCGCGGAAGATCCGGCCGTTGTCGATGATGTACGCCCGGTCCGTTACGGCCAGCGTCTCGTCCACAGCGTGGTCGGTGATCAGCACGCCGATGCCGTTGCGCTTCAGCTCGAAGACGATGTGCTGAATCTCCAGAACCTGCTTGGGGTCGATCCCCGAGAATGGCTCGTCCAGCAGCAGGAAGCTCGGCTGGATCACCAGCGAGCGCGCAATCTCCACGCGCCGGCGCTCGCCGCCCGAGAGCGCGTAGCCCTTGTTGCGCCGCACCGTCTCCAGGCCAAGCTGTTCGATGAGTTGCGTCAGCCGGGCGCGCCGCTCGCCGTTCGACAGCGGCAGCGTCTCCAGAATCGCCATCAGGTTCTCTTCCACCGTCAGCCGGCGAAAGACCGAAGGCTCCTGCGGCAGGTAGCTGATCCCCAACCGCGCCCGCTGGTACATCGGCAGCCGTGTGATCTCCTGGTCGTCGAGCGCCACGCGCCCCGAATCCGGGCTGATCAGGCCCACCATCATGTAAAACGACGTCGTCTTCCCCGCGCCGTTCGGCCCCAGCAGTCCGACCACTTCGCCCTGCTCCACATACACCGACAGGGCATCCACCACACGGCGGCCCCGGTAGGCCTTGCTGATCTCAAAAGTCTGAAGTTTTCTCATCGAAATGAAGACCGTGGCACTCGAACGAAGAGCTTTGGCCACGAATGAACACGAATGCACACGGATAAGCAAGGTGTTTTCGATTCGTGTTGATTCGTGTTCATTCGTGGCCAGGCTTTGCTTTGGTCTTTTCCTAGTGGTGGCGACGCAGAATGCGGGTCGTTACCAAGTCCTTCGGTGCTCCGTTCACGATCAGCTTATCGTCGTCCACGTAGTAGGTCAACTCTTCGCCCTTGGTGGTGCCGCGTACGCTGTCCACCAGCACCGGATGGCCGCCCTTCATGAGGATTCGTTCGTCCTTGGCGTAGTACTCGCAGTGCTCGCCGGTCCCCGTCAGCGTGCGGTCCGGCTCGCTGCGCACCACCGAGACCTGGCCGTCCGCGATGGCGTGGTCCAGCGACGAGTCCGCCTTGGCGTCGTTGAGAAAGGCGCGGATCTCCGCCCCCTTCACATCCATGCCCGGCCGCACCATGTGCGAACC
>CAZBQQ010000198.1:0-2438 GCA_964493965.1 uncultured Solibacteraceae bacterium | reverse complement strand
GCGCCATCGGTCTTGGCCGCGCCATCGGTCTTGCCCGCGCCATCGGTAGCCGCGCCGGCCTGCTTCTTCGCTTTCTCCATGAACCGCGTCCGGACGTGCCCGTTCGCCGAAAGCCGCCGCTCGGTGCGGTCGATATCGATCGCGTCGGCCCAGATGCGGTTCGAGCCTTGCCACGCCACCGCCTGCCCCTCGTAATGGAACTGGTGGTTGCGCCCGGCGGTCCGCATGCGCGCGGCCGTGGCCTGCATCGGCTCGTCGTTCGTGAGCATGGCGGAAGAAGAGCCCTGCCGGTCGGGCATGCGCGTCGATACCACGTTGCCGTCCGCCTGCACGTCTCCGCTCTTCTGGTCCATCAGGATGTGGTCGGCCGAAGTCGCTCCCGCGCCGTCCCACATGCGGGCGCTCTGGTCGAGCGTGATGACGTCGCGGCCCTGCTCCAGGATCGCCCGGTTGGCGCGGGCGTGGCGCTCGCCTTCCTGATAGGTGAAGTCCCCCGACTGCTCGATCCGCGTCAACTCGCCGCTCTTGTCGAATTCCGCCTTCAGGTACTTGCTGCGCGTCAGGACCGGATCGCCGGGCTTCTTCGCCTTCTCGCCCGCCTTGGCCGGGGCCACCGGCTCCGGGTCTGTGCGCGTGGCCGCGTTCTCGGCGCGGAACCACTGGATGACGTTGTCGTCGCCGTAAGCCACGAAGAGGCTGCTGGCATCGAGCGTGCGGTGGCGCTGGCCGGCGCGGGTCGGCAGGAACTCCAGATGCGACTGCGTGGCGCTCTCAACCGTGTCCAGCGCTTTGCCGTCCGGCCGCATCTTCAAGGTGGCGCGATCGGTGCGCAGCACCTTCGTCTCCGGCGTCTGCACCCCCGGCCGCGGCAGTGGAACCGCTTCGAGAACCGTGTTCCCGCTGGTCACCGCCTGCTTGAGCGGGCTCCCCGGGGCGTTGGTGTCGAAATCCAGATCGACGCGGAAGCAGGAGACGTTGGTCCGCGCGGCGGCGGTCACCGAAAGCAGCCGCGCATCGGGCTCGCCCGAGACCTTCTCCACCTCGCCCTTGGGCGTGAGCTTCATGTTCAACCGGCCTGCCGAATACTGCAGCTGGCGGCCGGGCTGACTGTCGGTCCCGTGGGCCAGCGTGGCTTCCACCGTATCGATGGTGCCCACGTCGTTGAGGGTGATCACAGCCTCGCCCGCTTCCACCACGGTCGAGCCCCGCGTGAGCCGCGACCACGGGCCGAGCAGCACGTAGGCGTCTTTCTCCAGATAAGTCGCCTGCCCGGTTTCGATCTTCATGGGCTCGCTCTGGGGATTCTTGCCGCGCCAGTGCAGTTCCACCTGGCTCATCATCTCCAGCTTGCCCAGAGCGGGGTCGTAAGACGCGCCGACCGATTTGCCCTCGCCTTCGTCGAACTCGAAGTTCGCGGCCAGTGCCGTCTGCGCTTTGCCGGTCTTGGCCTCGTACGTCACTCCAGCGCTGTGGATCTTGATCTGGTGGCCGTGCGACGGCCCTTCGACCGCGAGGCCCAGTTCGATCTCCACGGGGGCGTCGGAGTACAGCGTGCCCTTATCGTCGTCGAATTGTGCCTTGGCCGTGCGGACGCGGTCCAGGTCCTTGCCATCGTTCTTGTAGACCAGAACCTCGACGTCTTCGATTTCCACCAGCGACGGAGCTTTCAGTTGACTGAAGCGCTTGGCGCGGACCTCCACCATCCCGTGCGTGGCTTGGTCCTTACGCCACACCCAGGTGGTGGCCTCGAGCTCCTTGTTGAAGGGAAGCCTCGCCGGCGGCCGCGGCTCGTGCCTGGCCTGCCGGCGCTTCTGGCTAAAATAGGTGAACCCTACCGCGCCCAGCATCAACACCAGTACCAGCAGCAGCAATCCGCGCGTGCTCCGCAATGTAAACTCCAGCTCTTAAGGATAGCAGGGAGCCGGAAGCCGGCAGCCACCCACAGCAACCCCAGCACCGAACCGCGCGCGTAAGCGAGCGGACCGCTCGACCCATACGGCACAGTAGTTATCGGCGCCCCCCGCACCCTTCGAACGCGCCCCTCGACCTCGCGGCGCCGCGAAACCGAGCAAACCTTTTTCAGTCACACCTCCCCGCCCCTTATAACTCCCCTCCTTTCAACCCCAACCCCCACCCACCGGCCATCTCCCCGCCGCACCCATGCTATTGCTGATTCCGGGTACTGCCATGCCAACCACAACCATTTCCCCTCGTCGCCTCGCCGCGAATCGAGCCAACGCCGCCCTCTCTACCGGACCCCGCTCTCCCCAGGGCAAGATCCGCTCCGCCCAAAACGCCCGCAAGCACGGCCTCGCCTCCGCCAACTTCGCCGTCATCCGCCTCGAAGAGCTCGACGCCATCGCCCGGCTCAAAGACGACCTCCTCGCCGTCTACCAGCCCATCAACTCGCAGGAGCTCTTCTCCGTCGAGCGCATCGC
>CAZBQQ010000197.1:7683-9670 GCA_964493965.1 uncultured Solibacteraceae bacterium | reverse complement strand
TGGCGAACGCGACTCAAGCGCGCCCGCCAAGGAGGTGCATCGAGCGAATCTCCGCTCGATGGCGCGAACTACCGCCCGTAACCCGGCGTCAGTCCGTGCGCGTCTTCGGTGCCTGCGCTGTTTCTTGTCTCAGCGACCGCCTGTAACGCGCCAGGAGCGTCTCGCGATTCTGGCGCAGGTCCTTGCCGTTCGGCGTGGCGGGGTAAGGCCTGTTGCCCATCAGCCCTTTCCAGAGAATGCGATTGTACTGCGCAAAATCGAACCGGTCTTGGGAGGTGAAGTCCATTCCCTTGGTGACCCGCGCCCAGTATTGCGAGGTGTGCGCCAGTTTCGGGCAGGCTTGCGGTGGAGTGGGCAACTTCGGCGCCAGGGTTGAACAGTAGAGATACGCAGAAGGCGCGGCCGCAAAGCTCCACGAGCTCGGCGAGGTGTTGAAGATGTCCGCCATGGGCCGGGCAAGCGCGTCGTTCAGGTTCATCGGCGGCAGGCCCAGAACCTCCTCGATCGTCCGCACGAAGTTGATGGTGTTGTACGGTGTGGAGACCAGCGCCTGCTGCTTTACATAGGCGCCGGCCACGAACGCGACGGTACGGTGGGAATCGACGTGGTCGCCGGAATCCTGCGAATCGTCTTCAATGACAAAAATCAGCGTGTTGTTCTTGTAGACGCTGTTTGCGATCTTCTGAACCAACAGCGCCACCGCATAGTCGTTATCCGCCTGCTGCAGCTCCGGCGTGTTCAACCCGAATCCACCGGGGTCGTTGAAGTTTCCGGTGTGGTCGTGCATCAGGGTAATCAGGCTCAACGCGGGGAGATCGGCTCCTCCGGGGTTGGCGAACCTGGCATCGAAATCCCTCTCCCACTCCTTGAAGCGATAGTAATCCGGGAACTGGTTGTCAAAGCCGCGGAAGTACGGGTCGGTGTTCGGCGTGAGGGAAACGTTCGCGGGATAGGCCACAACCGTATCGCTGGCGGTCAGGTTCGCGTTCAGGGGCAGGCAGGTCGCCGGCGCGGGCGCCGGGCATCCATAGAGGGTACCATCCACGAAGAAACCATAATTGCGGACCGTGAGACCCGCGCGCAGGGCGGAGTCCCAGAGGTAGCCGGCGTTTATTTCATTGTCCGGTCCATCCGGCGCCGCCACGTCGGTCTGACCCGGCAGCAGATCCGGATCGTCCGACGTGAGGGGATCGGCGGCCAAGCGGCCGGCGAGTGTCGGGATGGCAACATTCACGTTGCGATTGTCGCCCGCGTTATCGAGGCTGAGGCCGCGTCCCGCGTACATCACCGGGAACTGGCGTTCGATCACGTCGGGGGCGCGAGCCGAAGTCGTCCACGGCCAGCCGTCATTGCTGGTTTCCGCACTGGCCATGAAGTTGTCGAGCGTGATAAATGTGCGTGCCAGGTTGTGCAGGTTCGGCGTTAACGCCTCACCGAACTCGGTCAGACTGGGGTCGCCGTTGCCGATTTCCAGGTCGCCCAGGACCTGGTCGTAGCCCCGGTTCTCCTTGATGATGAAGATCACGTGCTTGATCCCGTTCTTCACGGCCAGCATTACTTCGCGGTCGCTGTCGCTCTCGGTGCTGGAGAAACGGTTGTTGGTGGCTACCTGCGCGGTTAGCGTGGCGAGCTGGGCCGTGGCGGGTTGCGGGAAGCTCTGGAAGCCGGCTTTGATCAACTGGGGATTGTACTGCTGCGATGGCATGCAATTCTTGTGCGCCCCGGGGATGTTATAGGGCGGCTGCCCCAAATAGAGGGGCGGGGCGGAACTGTAGCACAGGCCGGCGTTCGGGCCCGTGGGCGACTTCCCATTGACCACGTATACCCAGTTGCCATTGGGGCTGTTGATGGCGGGACCGAAGCTCACCGAGTTCGGGTACCACCCCGTCGGGATGAGACCAATGACCTGGTCGCCATGATCCGTCCCACTCAGTTGCACCACCGCGGTGGAATTCAGATTGCCGTTCGTCACCCAGAGTTGCTTCTC
>CAZBQQ010000197.1:0-7583 GCA_964493965.1 uncultured Solibacteraceae bacterium | reverse complement strand
TACGCGGTCGCGCTCCCTCCGCTACCCTGGACGACCACCCAAAATGGGTACTCGCCGCCCGGTGTGCCCATCTTCTCGGCAGTGCCGTCGTGGGGGCGAAGATCCAAGTCCGGCGTCACCCGGGACCAGTGGCCCAAGCCTCCCGTGAAGACCGTGATCGAGTCGTTGTAGTAATTCGCCACCACCAACGTCTGGCCATCGCTCGAAATGGCCACACCTGCGGCGCAAGGGTGCACGAAGATCGTGCTGTTTACCGGAACGTTCCCCTGGTTCTGCGTGTTCAGGCCAAGACCCGCGGCGTGATTCATGACCAGTTCCGGCTGCTCCGCCCAGGTCTTCCCGTCGGAGCTCAGAGCAAAAACGTGGACGTTGTCTCCGGCGCCGGAAAACGACGGAGAGGGGGCGGGGTTGCCGGGGCTGTTAAACGGGTAGTCACCACTGCCACCGGACACGTAGAAAGCCTTGCCGGACGGGTCGAAGACGATCCCGTTGTAGGAGTTGGGAATCGTCACGACCTGCTTCTGGACTGGCCTGCCCTTCGAAATGTCAAAGATGAACACGTACTCTTCCGAGTTTGGGTAGTCGTAGACAGAGAGGTCGGTGTTCAAGATGGCGGGGTCTTTGAAGAGGCGGTTGTACCCGCTGGTGAGAATCAGCAGCGTATTGCCATCCGGGCTGACCACGGTGGTGACGGCTTGTCCTGCCTGCCAGGCTGGATAGCGGGCCAGACCGGGCACCAAAGGTTCGAACGTGGAATCATAGGGCGCAAGCGGCGTAATCTGGACTCCCAGATTGGGGAGGAGTTGTGCCGAGGGCGGCTTGTCGACTACGGTGATGTACAGCGTCACCGTCGCGCTGCCGCCCGTGTTAGATGCCGTTACCGTATACCCGGCTGCGGCGGCCAGAGCTGTCGGGTTTCCGCTGATGATACCGGTACCCGCACTCAGGCTCAGGCCGGCGGGAAGCGCCGGGCTCACGCTGTATGAGACCACCGCCCCGCCGCTGCTTGTGGGGAGGTTCGGCGCGATCTGTGTCCCCTTGGTGTAGATCGCCGAGCCGGGGGTGTAGTTGAGCGCCGAAGGCGGCTGATCGTTGACGGTGATGGTCAAGGTCGCCGTGGCGCTGCCGGCGGAGTTGGAGGCGGTAACCGTGTAACTGGCTAAGGCGGTTGCGGCCGTGGGGGTCCCGCTGACGATACCGATAGTGCTGCTCAGGCTCAGGCCAGCGGGAAGGGCCGGACTGACGGTGTACGAGGTCACAGCTCCGCCGGCGCTGGTCGGGCTGTTCGGCGCGATCTGCACGCCCTTTGTGTATACCGCCGTGGCGGTCGAGTAACTCAATGCCGACGGCGCCTGCAGGCTGCCGCGATTGTTGCCACACCCGCTGAGAAGAACGAGTACCGCGGTAAGAGAAATACCAAGCCAGTTCATCGATCGCACGTAACACTCCTTCCGCCGCCGAACGGAAAGGCGGCATCGATCTGCTTTCGCATCCTAATGTATCGCCTCGACTTCACCGGATGCGTCTTTGCGTGAGTCGTGGAGCTATTGCCCTGGCACACTGGCTAACACGCCAGGTTCCTGCGCAGGATCCTCCACGTAGCGCCGCCCAATTGCCTCCCGCAGAAGCTCTTGAAAGACTTCAAACCTGACGTCGAAATCCGCGCCCGGTCTGCTGCCGCCCGGAACCAAAAGCTGGACGGTTTCCGGTGGTGCATCGAGCGTCAGAGGCGTCAGATTGCGCAGTTGGTCGAAGCTTTGCGCGGTGTAGAACACGCGAACAAGATACTCGCGCGATCTTCTCGAATGTCGCAGTTCGAAAACGAGCGCCCCGCCCGGAGTGCAAAAGTCAGGTTGATAGCTGGGCAGTTGCCAGTGCAGGCCAAGAAGTCCGGCCAATCCGGTCAGATAGGCATCGGAACTAATCACTGCAATCACTCGTGATGTGGCGTCCCCAAACGCACCGGGAATCTCTTCGCCACGCACCGCTTGCCTCATTGAGCGAAGTATGTGCTCGGCAGCGTTCGAGCTCTGCACTTGGGCGAGGTACGGCGTTCTGAGCGCAATAGCCTGAGCCAGGGTTGTGATCCGGGTCGTTTGGGAAACAGCATCCAACGAAAGTTGCCCCCAACCCACTTCCGCGAGCGGGAGGCCATCCGCGTATGCCATCACAAACGGGTCGGCCGCAGTGTTGGTTGCTGCAATTCCGCCCTCGTTAACAGCGTTTCCCGTGTACAGCGGCAGGGTTGTGACGGCATCCAGAGGAATGGGTTGCGTAGTCGGGTCAGTGACGCCTGGCGGTGTGGGGGGCGGCGGCTGCTCTCCGTTTTGATAGTCGAACAGGACGCTGCGAATGAGCGAGAACTCGGCGCTATAAGCGGACGCCAATGCGGTTCCACTGTAGTAAATCCCCTGGACTTCCTTCGCCGCGCGAACGGGGTCGACGTTCGCCACACCGGCCAGAACGGGATCGAAGACCGGGTCGGGTTGGCCAAGCGGGAAGGAGTGTACGGGCACCGTCATGCCATTGAACAACCCGGCACCCAGCTTCGTAGCGGTGAGATTGGAACGCTGAATGGAATTGGCGCGGAAATACGAGCGCGCCAGATCCGCACGGGCGTTGCCCGTCAGGAGTCCCTCGGAGAGCAGATAGCTGCGGTAGTACGCGCCAAGCAGGACTTCCGCCTTCTGCCCGTGGACGGTCAGATAGCCCGGCTCGAGAACCCCGAAGTCGGGGTAATACCTGGGTGAATACTGACGGTATGCGGTCTCGGACATTGTGGGCGCCCTTACGCCATGGCGTCCAAAGATGATGATCTGCTTCAGTACTGTGTCATCGTTTGCAACCGTTTGTGCCGGCACGGGCGCTGCGAACGCGAGAGCGAGGAGCACACCGGGCAGAACCACGAAGTTCATCGATCGCATGGAACACTCCTTCCGCCGCCGAACGGAAAGGCGGCATCGATCTACTTCCGGCGCGCGGGAACTCTGGCCACCCATTCCGATGCCGCGCCCGCCGGGGGCGCAGTACAGGTGAAACTGCTGGCCAGAGAAACATCTCCGGCGCCAGAATACTGCGCAAACTCTGGATAGGGGCACAGAGGGCGTGTCCAGTTGGCAGGCAAGTATGTGTTTGGAGGACTCGCGGGACTCGCGGGACCCAGGGGACCCGGGGCTGGGAAAATGGCCGGGATTTGTACCGTGTTCGAATTGCCGGCAAGGATCGAATCCGGAGCCTTGCCTTGTTCTACCCATGTGCGGATCGCCGTAAGGGGATCGAAGCTGTCGAGCGTGTGAAGCCCTCCGGCGCAGTGATTCATCCCGGGAATAAGGAAGAGTCGGGCGAAATCCGTTGTGGTCGGCCCGTTCGCGGCCGTCAGGCGGTCATAGTAGTTCACTGTGTCGTACATCGAGAAGACGGGATCGCTCTCGCCGTGATAGTAGATAATCTTGCCGTTGTGGGCGGTGAACTGAGTCAGGTCCGTATCGGTAGCTTCCATGTACTCGACCGCGGACTGTGTATAGTCGGAATCCGTGGCATGGATCGCGGTGTTCAAGTCGTCCATCGAGACGGTGAAAATATTCAGGGATGGATTGGGCGGCGTTGAGAAGAGATACATCGACGAGGTTGCGCCCTGGGTCGTGTTCAGAGCTATGAACGGCACAGGAATCGTCTGCGTGCCAATCACGTAATCAGCGATCACGCCAGTCGTCCACATCATCCACTTCGGGTCGGGGATTCCCACGTCGTACGGCCAAGCGGAGTAGAGCGCATGCCCCTCGGAGTCGGTGGGCCCCGCGAACACGTTCCGAATCGCCGTGATCTGCGCGGGAAGCAGGCAGGTCGCTGTCTTTGCGCCAGGGCATTGCAGGTGGCTCAGTGTGGCCGGATCGAACGCTTTCTGGCATGCCGCGGTGTTCAAGATCATGCCATCCTGGAGTCCATCGAGCGCATCGCAGGTTTCGAGCACCAGTTGCCCCACAAGGTTTAAGTCGGCTGCGCTTGCGGCAGCGGCCAGATTGGGATTCCCATTGTGGCCTGAGGTATTGCTGCCGGGTAATACGGCCTGGGCCGCGGGAGCGAATTGCTGCGAGGCCCAGGATTCGGCGATTGCGGCGTGAGGGAGCCGGAAGCCGGGATCGCCGGCCACGATTCCATCGAACATTTCGCCCCAGCGCTGACTGGCCACCATGGCCTCCCGCCCGCCGTTGGAACAGCCCAGATAGTACGAGTACAGGGGGCCGGTGCCGTAGAACGCGGTCAGGATCGCCTTCGCGATGGGAGTCATGGTCCCCGTCTGTTGATAGCCGTAGTCGTACCTTGCCTGAGGATCGTAGCCAAACCCGTTATTCTGATCGCTTGCCACATCCTTGATATTGCCGAGTTGATCCAGAAGACCGACATGCCCGGAGTTCTGCGTGATCACCGCGTAGCCTTGATAGAGAGCCGGCAGGTAAGCCGTGCCGCCGCCCAGCGGAGTTCCCACGGCCGGCGCAAGCACGCCATCGTTTCCGCTCCCTCCTGTAAAGAAGAAGTCGCCGTTCCACGTGGTAGTCGGCATTCGCAGTTCAAACGAAATCCCATAAGTGCCATCCGCCGCCAATGCATTGTCCAATGCACCGTACATATCCATGACCGGCGCAGGGTATCCAGTGCGAAGGCCCACGATGCCTTGAACGAGACAATGTTCCGGCAAATTCGTATAGGCGCCAGCCGTCGAGTTGGCTGGCTCCAATTCCGCCCTCGTGATCTGCGTATAGGGAAAATCGAGTTGCTGAATATCAGCGCAAGCGATTATCGGTCCCGACGGCAGAACCTTGGCAATCGTGAAGGTCACCGTCGCTGTCGCATTGCCGCCCGAGTTAGATGCCGTTACCGTGTATTCGGCTGCGGTAGTGAGGATGGTCGGGATCCCGCTGATCACGCCTGTGGTAGTGCTCAGGTTGAGTCCGGCCGGAAGAGCAGGGCTCACGCGGTACGACGTTACCGTTCCGCCGCCGTTTGTGGGGCTGTTCGGCGTAATCGGCGACCGCACAGCGTAGATCGCCGCGGGGGGCGCGTAGCTCAGCCGCGTGGGCGGCTGATCGTTGACGGTGATGGTCAAGGTCGCCGTGGTGCTGCCGGCGGAGTTGGCGGCGGTGACCATGTAACTCGCTAAGGCAGTCACGGCCGCGGGGGGTCCGCTGATGATACCGGTGGTGCTGCTCAGGCTCAAGCCAGCGGGAAGGGCCGGGCTCACACTGTACGAACTCACAGCTCCGCCGCTGCTGGTCGGGTTGTTCGGCGCGATCTGCACGCCCTTTGTGTAGACCGCCGTGGCGGTCGAGTAACTGAGTGCTGACGGCGCTTTGGTGCCCTGCCCGCACCCGCAGGACAAAACCAATACGCCGATCAGAGAAAGACCAAGCCCTTGCATGAACCGCATAGGAACTGCCTTTCGCTCGCTGCCGGCGGCATAGCCAGCACCAGCACGGGCGAAAAGCCGCTCCAGCGCGACTCAGTTCCCAGAATTGCGTGGTCGATTCCCGCCCACTGGTCACAAGGATACGCCTGTTTCGTGGGTTCTATGCAAGATTATTCTTGGGATTCGGATTCCCGGGTATCGGCTGGGGTAGACCCCCGGGTTGCCGAGGGCACAGATCGGGCCGAGTTAGTGGGTTTGTCAGCACGAGGTCGACGAGAGGGCCGAGACCTTGAATCTATGTGCGCGGCGCAAGCGGGCCAATTACTGGATCGAGTATTCTGGTTGTGGCTAAAAGTTCCCCGACATATATGACGTCGGCGACTGGGATACGCTTCGACGGGACGTGCGCGGCCACCTTGCAGGTTGCTCGTGGCAGCACGCTCGATTCGAGTCCAGGCGCGGCGTCGGTCCGGCGATCGAACGGCAGAGCGCGCGCGTGGCGCCCGCGCGGAAGTCGGTGTTTGGCGGGCTGCCGGAGTGCCGCGGGTTATGCACTCAGTGCGGCGAAGCAGAGGTTCATACTCCCGCTTGAGGCAATTTAGAGGAGATAATGCGCTTCTTTTCTGACCGCGTTCCCTTTCGGGCTTCAGCCGGGCATCTCCAGACGCCGCGCTCAGCACCTTCGCACTCATCCGTGCCACTGCGCAGTCGGAGAAATCACTGATGCGTGAATGCCTGGCCTTGTTGACAATTGCCGTGGCGGCTCTCGCACAGGAGGCTTCCATGCCTCCAGGCGCTCAGCCGGGAACTACGGTTCCGTCTGGCGTTTCTCTTCGTGTGGCGCTGGAGCGTCGTGTCGCAATCAAGCGTGTAGGGGAACCGATCCAAGGACGGTTGGTGGACCCGGTTTACGTTTTCGATCGCGTGGTCCTTCCCGCCGGAAGTATAGTGGAAGGGCACATCGCTGAAATCGGCGGCGTTCCAGCCTCTCGGCGACTTACGGCGATCCTATCCGGGAACCTCACACCGCCGCGGCAAGTTCGAGCGCAGTTTGACGCCCTGGTGCTGAGCGACGGTTCACGCCTGTCTCTTCGCACTTCTCTTGCGCGCGGAACGGCACACACCGTGCGTATCACAACGCCGCGGAAGAAGCAGGAAGAGCACAAGCCCGCTCTGGAAGGCGCTCGAGACAGGTTCAAGGAGATGGACCGAGCGGCGATTCGCGCCTTCAGGGCGCCGAGCAAGCTGAGCCGGCTCAGGTCCACGCTGTTCGGCATGCTTCCCTACCACCTGCAAGCCTGGCCGGCCGGCACGCTTTTCAACGGCGTGTTGCAGGAACCTCTGACCGGGGCGCCGCCAGGTGATGTCGACGCGCGAAACGATCCACCTACCGCTGCCGGACCCGAAGCCCAGGAGGTTTACGCGCGCCTGGTTACTGCGATAAGTTCCGCGACCGCCCGAAGAGGAGCGCCAGTGGAAGCGATCGTCACCCGGCCCCTGTTCTCGGCCGGCCGTCGCCTGCTGATTCCGGAAGGCAGCCGTCTTTTCGGGGACGTCGTCGAGGCGCAACCTGCCCGCCGCTTTCACCGCAACGGAAAGGTGCTTTTTGTGTTCCGGCAGATCAGTCTGCCGACGGGCTCCGTGCGAGGCATCCAAGGCTACCTGGAAGGTGTAGAGGCGGACTTTGACGCCCACCTGGCCCTCGACTCAGAAGGGGCCACCCGCGCCGCGAGCCCTAAGACGCGATTCATTTTTCCGGCCATTGCGGTGGCTGTCGTCGGCCTCTCGTTTCATCAGGACTACAATGCCCATGGCGTTCCCGACCAGGATGTAGGGGGCCGCGCCGAATCGGGGGCCGTAGGGCTCGGGTTGATTGGCACCCTCTTGGCACAGGCCTCCCGTCCCCTGGCTTCGGGTATCGCCATCACTCGCGCCGGGTTCAGCATCTACTCGACCTTCATCGCGCGAGGAGAGGACGTGGTTCTCCCGGCGAACACACCGGTCAGAATCAACCTCGCGGCGCGCGGCGGCGAGGCCGGTGGCCGGCAGCCGGTGAGGTGAGGTCTACGCCAGGCAGCAGCCCTGTCGTTGATCCCGCAAAGCGTCGTATCCTCCTTGCTGTTCCCCAAATTATGCACGCGTCGTGCCTGGGTGACGAGCACCTCCTGAAAACTCGATA
>CAZBQQ010000196.1:0-9686 GCA_964493965.1 uncultured Solibacteraceae bacterium | reverse complement strand
AGCGACGCAATGATCGGGGCCGGCGGTGTGACCACCTCGAAATTGAGTTTCCGTTCCTGCGATTCCTTGCCTTGAGTAAGGCGGACCGTCAGTTGATAGTGGCCCGGCTGGAGCAGGCTCCGCTTGAGCATGGCGCTGACCGGGATGGGGCCGCCCGGACGGCGTTCGAGCACCTTGATGGTGGGCCGCTCGAGCACCTTCCCGTCCCGCTCCACCTCGACGATCACACGCGGCGGCACCGCTACGCGGGTATCGGGCGAGACGAGCAGGAACGCTTGCACGTCGCGGTCCGCGCCTCTCCAGACCGGTATCAACAGGGGCACCACGCGCCCATCCTGATAGCGGAGCGGATCGTCGGCATCGCCGAGGGACCACAGAGGCTCCAGCGTGCGCACAAGGAACAGGTCGCAGACCGCAAGATCCGGCCCCACCGACAGGGTAAAGCCGGTGGATTTCGAACTCAGCTTATTGGCCTGCCTATCCAGAACGGCGGCCTCCAGGTGGTATTCGCCGGACGGCAGGGAGAGGCTCCGGTCCAGCGTGTAAACGCCGTTGGTGGCGGACTCGATCCCTTCGGTGGCCATCTGATCGGGAACGTCCTGGCTGAACTTCTGCAGGATCTGGCCAGAGGCGTCCTTGACCAGCAGCAGCACCGAGAAGTGCATGTCGCACAGGCCGAGGGCGGGATCCAACTTGCAGTAGATTCCGGCCAGCGGGAGTTCCAACACCGCCTCGGCGCGAGCCTTGCCCTGCGCCTGGCCGAGGTGCAGCGTGTCGATCCGGAATGGAATGGTCTCGGTCCTCCCCGGCGCGTTCAGGGCCTTGAGCAGCGGCACCTCGAAGGGCGGCGTATCCGGTCCCGCGTCGGCCGGCAGGGCGAAATATCCCGAGCGGGATTGCAGGCGCGTCTCCGACCGGCTCACTCGCATCGATACGGCGCGGAACTGGCCAATGCGCTCCGCTGAAGGCGCGGCGTACGCCACCTCGTAGTAAGTAGCGAGGTCGTCGGCAATCTTCCCGCTGGACGGCCCGACATCGCTCGAACGGCGGATGTAGAGCCCGCCCGTCGCCTCGGCCAGGTCCTTGAGCGGCAACCGCGAGCCCGTGTCCGCTTCCAACTG
Source organism: uncultured Solibacteraceae bacterium (assembly GCA_964493965.1). GTDB lineage: Bacteria > Acidobacteriota > Terriglobia > Bryobacterales > Bryobacteraceae > DASWZN01. The sequence goes on along the minus strand of CAZBQQ010000196.1, from coordinate 8,565 downwards.
GATGAACGTGAACCCGAGCGACTGGGCTGCCGGCTTGGCGGCCTGGGGCGAGGCGGCCGGCGGGGCATCGGCCGTCGCCGCGTTGGCGTCGAGAATCGAGGATGCCTTCTTCTCGGCGGCCTCGCTCAGCCCGCCGACATTCACGGTGTAAAGGACGACGCCTGCCCGGTTCGCGCTGCCGATCGCGGCGCGCAACTGGTCGGGCGAGCACTGCTCCACCTGAACGCTGTCCGAAAAATAGACGATTGCCTTGCGGCCGCTGAGACTCGCCTGCTGCCGGGACAGCGCAACCAGGGCGGCAGCCTGAGGGCGCAGCCTCTCGTCGCGCTGGATGCGATCCCAGCGGTCGAGGGTGTGTTGGGCGTTCAGCGCCAGGGAATCGCCGGACGCGGCGGCGGGTGTCGAAGCGGCGGAGGGACTCCGGGGCGGGCCGGTGGCCGTTTCAATGGCCTTGGTCAGGAGGCCGCCGTCCTTGGTGAACGTCTGCATCAGCTCCAGCTTGTCGCTGATCCTCCAGACGGAAAACGAAGCGCCCGTGCCGATGAGCGAGTTCAGCATCCCGGTGGCCGCTTTTCGCGCCGCCGGGGAGGCGTAGCTGTCCAGCCCGTCGAAAATCAGGGAGACGAGGCGGGACCCCACCGGCGCCTGCTGGCCGCCGTTTCCGCCGCCGATCAACTGCAGGCGTTCGATTTTCACCGTGGCGCCGCCGTCGGTGATCTTCATCTCCTCGGGGCGCAGATCGCGGATGGGATGGCCGTGGGTGTCGCGCGCGACAAAATCGAGGACCACCTCTGCCCGGGCGGCGGCGGGCGCGGCCGGTTGCGCGGGAACTGCTGTAGACTGCGCAGCCGCGGAAAAAGCCAGTGAAGCGAACAGTAGTAGGACCAAGAGTGAATGGCGCATTAAAGACCCTAAGAAGTTACAAGCTAGCGATCCATTCTAGTCTTTACGGCGACGAATGTCTAAGGCCTCGGGCAGCCACTTGCCACCGGCTGGCAGCCTGCGGCGGGTTGGCAACTGTTGGCAACGCGCCCTAGGCGCCGGTTGCCAACCGGCGCGCAGCTTGACAAGCTGCCCCACATAAAGGCGTTAGTTGGCGGCCACGGTGAACTTCAGGCTTCGCTCCAGCGCCTGGGCACCCTGAATCGCGACGATTTTCAGCTCGCAATCGCCCGGCTTGGCCGCGGACTCGATCAGCATGGGGATGGCGCCGCTCGAGTCGGGGGCCGGCAGGTCGGCGACCTGCTTGGCAAGCACCTGGCCGTTGAGCAGAAACTGCACCATGAGCCGGGGCTGCTCCGTCTTCGCCTTGTCCGGATAGACCACGAAGTACACGTAAGGCTTGGCGCTCGCGCGCAACGTGGTCGCCAGCTCCGGCGTCACGCGGCTGTTCCCCACCCGGAAAGGATCGCTCGAGTCCGGCTGGCCGTTGGCGGCGTCCACCTGTCTCACCAGCATCACGCTGCTCAGCCTCAATCCGTTCCGTTCGGGGCTGTCGAACGCCATCTCGTTGGTGGACTCGCGATTGCCCTGCCGGTCGAGCATGGACGTCTCCACCGTATAGCGCCCCGGAGGAAGAGTAACGACGTGCGTATAGGGAATGGTCTCCGCCGCGATCGCGGCCAGCTTGTCGTCTGGAATCTCGAAGGGGGCATCCTGGCTGAACTTGTCGACTACCTGTCCGCTGGCGTCCTTCACCAGGCTGACCATGGAGAGGTGAACGCGATGCCTCTTCTGCTCCGGCTCGGCCGTGGCCGTCAGAGCGGAGACCGGCACCTCGTACGTCAGGGCGTATTGCGAGTTCTCGCCTTCCGCCCGGAACTGGAGGACCGCGGAACGAAAGTCGAAGGCATGCGGGCGCGGCTCGTGGCCGAGGGCCAAGAGGCCGAGAACATCGTTTGAGGAGAGCGGGGCGGAGTCCTTGAGCTCCGGCAGAGCGAAGTATCCGGGACGGCTCTCGACGGTCAGGTCGGGCCGCGCGAGCTTGACCTCGATCTTCCGCAGGCGGCCGTCGTACTTGTCCGAAGCGGGCCGGTACACGGCTTCGTAGTGGGCGTCTATCTCATCGACGACGTGCTGGAACGGCTTCTTCAGATCGTTGGTGCTACCGATCAGGAAGCCGCCGGTCCCTTCCGCCAGGGCGCGCAGACTGGCCTGCGTGTCGGTGGTACGCACGGCGCTGAGCAGGTAGTCGTCCTGCCGCATCTTCTCCATGGTCACCGCGGGGCTCTCGTTCGTGCCGCGCTGCGACCTACTGAGGGACGCGACGTGATTCACCGCCGCGGTGGACGCCAGGACGTTGGAGTTCTGGCTCAAGCCGGTCACGTCGATGGCAAAGAAAGTAACGCCGGCCTTGTGGGCGCGGTTGAGGATGGCTTCGAAGCGGTCCACATCGCCCGTGGTCGCCAGTCCCGGGCTGAACAGCAACACGGTTTTGCGCCCCGGCAGCTTAGCGAGTTGATCGATGGTCAGGAGGATCGAGTCGGTCTCGCGCATTCCTTCGATGTGGCCGAACTGGCGCCGCTGGCTCGCCTGATCCCCGCGAAGGATGTTGGACCCGAAGGAGGTGGCCACGTCCGCGCCGTTGATGGCGCTGGCATTGAGTCCGCCCCCGCTGATGGTCAGGTCCGTACTGACGCCGCCACCCGAGGGGCCTCCACTGCCGCTGACGGTCACGCTGACCATGACCGGCTCGGCGCTGAGCAGTGCCTGGGCGGAGCTCATGAGGTCCCCGGCCCCGGTGGAGACGTTCTTGATGGCCTGACCGATCTCCTCGCGGTTGGTGGTGAACGAGTGCAGCGCGCTGAGCCGGTCCGTCAGGGTGAAGACGCCGACCCAGGTGCCTGGCTCGAGGTTGTCCTTCAGGAACTCCTCCGCGCCATCCACCGCGTACTGCCTGGTGTACGGATCGAGGTTGTGGAAGATGAGGCAGACCACGTTGAGGGCGCGCAACGACCGGCCCGCGGAAGCAGGCGGGCGGGCGGGGACGGGCGCCGCGGGCTCCTCTTTCGCAGGCGGCGCCGCGGCGGGACGGGGCGACTCCTCGAGCCGGAAGCTGAGGATGTCCCTGCGGACGCCGTCTTCGTAGATCTGCACCTCGCCGGCCTTCAGGTTTCTAACCAGGCGGCCGTGCTTGTCGCGCACCACCAGGTCGAGCAGCACCTCGTTGACGGTGGTCTTGATGGTGAGGGGCGGTTCCGGCGCCGGGGCGTTCTGCCCCAGCGCCAGGGCGCGGAGCGTCAAGCAGATGGCAATTCCAGCGGCCGGGATGAACGTTCTTCGCATCTCGCCCCCCGGCGGCTTTGCGCCGCCGCCCCGAACTCAGTTCGCAACCACAGTGTACTTCACGCTACGCTCCAGAGATTCGGAGCCTTGCGTCGCAATAATCTTCAACTCGCAGTTGCCCGGCTTGGCGAGCGTGCCGAACAGCTTAGGCACCGCGCCCTCCGCATCCGCCGCGGGCAGATCTTCCGCGCGCCTCGCCACTACGTGGCCGTCGATCAGGAATTGGATCTCGATGCGTGCATGCGCGGAGCTGGCCTTGTCCGGATAGACCACGAAGTACACGAACGGCTTGGCGCCTGCCTGCAGCGTCGCCGCCAGTTCCGGCGTCACCCGTTTGCTGCCCACGCGGAAAGGATCGGCCGCATCCGGCTTCCCGGTCGCGGCGTCCACCTGCCTGATCAGCAACACACTGCTCATCCCGATCCCTTTGCTCGGGGGATTCTCGATCACCACCTCGCTGGTGGAGGCCCGGCTGCCCTCCCGGTCGAGCACGGCGGTCTCCACCGTGAAGCGCCCGGCGGGAAGACTGAGCAGGCGGGTATAGGGAATCGAGGCGCCGGCCAGCGCAGCCATTTTGTCGTCCGGAATCTCGAAGGGGGCATCCTGGCTGAACTTGTCGATCACCTGGCCGCTGGAGTCCTTCACCAGGGCGAACACGGAAACGTGCACGTGGTGCTGCTTCAATTGCGGCTGGGGCGTCACGGTCAGACTGGAGGTTGGCACCTCGTACGTCACGGCGTACTGCGAGGTCTCCCCTTCCGGCCGGAATTGGAAGGCAGCGGATCGAAAATCGAAGGCGTGCGGGCGGGGCTGCGCATTCAGCATCATCAGGCCGGCCACATCCACGGGCGTCAAGGACGGCGCGCCCGGCAGGTCCGGCAGGGCAAAATAGCCCAGGCGGGTTTCGACGGTCAGGTCCGCCCGCGCCAGCTTCACTTCGATCTTGCGGAGGCGCCCGTCGTACTTGTCGGACGTGGAATGATACGCCGCCTCGTAATGCGCGCCCACGTCCTCGATGAGTTTCTGAAACGGCTTTCGAAAATCGTTGGTGTTCGCGATCAGGAACCCGCCCGTCCCTTCGGACAAGGCGCGCAAGGGCGCCTGTGTGTCGGAGGTGCGCACGGCGTTATGCAGGTAGTCGTCCTGGCGCATCAGTTCGGCATCCTGGCCGACGCTGCCGGTTGTGGCGGTGGAATCGGAAGTTTGATTCGCGCCCTTCGATTGCTGGGCGCTCAGAGCGGCCACGTGCTGCAAAGCCTGAGTCCCGGCCTGGACGTTGGAATTCGCGCTCAAACCGTTGGTGTCCAGGGCATAGACGGTGAGGTTTGCATTGTTGGCGGCGGCCAGAATCGGCTTGAACTGCTCGGGATCGCCCGTGGTGGTCAAGCCAGGGCTCATCATCAGGACGGTCTTGTGCCCGGGCAGCACCCCCAGTTCAGAAATCATGGTCTTCATCTGGTCCATCTGGCGCATTCCGTCGATCCCGCCGAAACTCCTCTTCTGGTCGACGATGTCACCGCGCTGGGCGTCCGCGGCTAGACCGGTCTCCACGTCCACGGAAGCGTTGGCGGCGGTACTGACCTTGCCCGTCTGCATCACCTCGACGCCTCCGCCCGAGCGTCCGCTGGAGAACCCCTCGATGACGTCGAGATTGGGCGTTCCGTTCAGGACGGCGTCGGCAACCTTGGCAAGCTGGAAAGTCCCTCCGCCGGTGAAATTATTCGAAGCCGCCCGCAGAAGGTCGGCGCGGTTGGCGGTAAAAGGATGGAGCACGGTGAGACGCGTACCGAGATAGAAAATTCCGATCCAGGTATCGGGCTGCATCTGGTTACTGAGGAATTCCTGTACGGCCTCGATCCTCAATTTCCTCATGGTCGCGTCGAGGTTGTCCTGATTATGAAAAACGATGCAGATTAAATTGACTTTTCGCAGGGTCTGGGGCACCGGGGCCGCGGCAATCTTAGGTTGTTTGGCGGCCGCAGCTTGAACGCTGTAGCCTTCCGCCAGATGGAAACTGAGAACTTTCTGGGGGACACCGTCTTCGAAAACCTGCACGTCCCCGGGCTTCAGGTTCTTCACGATCTTGCGGTGTTTGTCGCGCACGACAAAATCGAGGAGGACCTCGTTTGCGGTGGCGTGAATCGTAGTATTTGATCGCGCCGGCGCCGGGGTCTGACCTCCGGCCCGTGTGCCGATCTGCGCGCACAACAGCAGCGCCGCGGCCGGGATGAACAGCTTCGACATGGGCATATTTTAGCGCTCCTGAGAGTCTTTCCGCATTGTTGCGACCGTCATTCGGCGCTCGCGCGCCTGGCCTCGCCGGAGGTTCGACGCGCCCGGGACATCTCGCGTTACGCTTGATTCCGGTTCGCCAGGGGCTATGCTGGGGGCATGGTGGTGCGCGTTCTCGTTCCGGTCCTGCTCTTCGTCCGCGCCGCTTTCGCCCAGGACGCCGATCCGGAGCAGCTCTTCCGCGAGGCCGCCGAGGCGCAACAGCACGGGGACGATGCGCTGGCGGTCGAAAGGTACCGGGCGCTGATCAAGCTTCGACCGGACAGCGTCGCGGCGCACGCCAACCTCGGCGCTGCGCTCACCCACCTGCGCCGTTTCGACGAGGCGATCGCCGAGTACGAGCGAGCTTTGGCGGGGGCCCCGGACCAGCTCCAGATCCGGGCCAACCTGGCCCTGGCGTACTACAAACAGGGCCGCATCGACCGGGCCGCCGCGGAGTTCGAGAAGTTGCACAGCCTCGCGCCGGAGGAGAAGCGCTTTACCCTTCTGCTGGCCGACTGCTGGTTGCAGCAGGGGGAAAACCGCAAGGTGATCGCGTTGCTCGAGCCTCTCGATGCGCAGAATCGGGACGACCTGACTTTCTCCTACCTTTACGGCACCGCGCTCATGCGGGACGACCGGCCGGAGCGCGGGCAGGAAGTCATGGACCGGATCCTCAGAAACGGCGATTCGTCGCAGGCACGTGTTCTGATGGCCTCGGCCCGGATGAAGATGCAGGACTGGAAGGGCGCGAGAGCGGACCTGGAGCGGGCCATCGAGATCGACCCGAAGCTGCCCGGGGTTCACTCCCTGTTGGGCGTGGTGCTGGACGAGCTCATGGACACCACCGCCAGCGCCCAATATCAGAAGGAATTAGAGGTTAACCCGAACGACTTTTCCGCTAATTTCCACCTGGGCGTCTACGCGCTTCACGATAATCGTGTCGAAGCGGCCGAGGCTTACCTCGTAAAGGCGCTCGATATGCGGCCGGGGGACCCGGGCGCGCTGCTGCAACTGGCCAACGTCCGGTCGGCCCAGGGCAGGCGCGAGGAGGCCCGCGGGATCCTCGAGGGCGTCATCCAGCGCTACCCGGATTTCCGCGAAGCGCACGTGGTGCTGGCCAGCGTCTACTATCGGCTGAAGCGCAAGGACGACGGCGACCGGGAAAACGAGATCGCACGGAGGCTGAGCGAGAAGGCCGCGGCTCACATCCACTGACCTACGTCCGGCTTTCGGAGGCTGGTCTGGAGACCCGCTGCAGGACTGGAGTCCTGCCCCACAAATCACTTCAGGATGCCCTTTCCTTCTTTGATCGTGATGTAGCGGTTGAGGGGCAGAGAGGCGAAGCGGTCCACGCGCTTGGAGGGCAGGGGCCAGCGGATTTCGAGGAAGTCGAGCTTCTTCGCCTGGCCGATGCCCAGCACCATGCGCGGATCGTGCGACGAGAGATAGCTTCCGCCAGCGGTTTTGAGTTGCGACCGCGTCGCGCCCGCGAATCCCCAGGTCACGCGCGCGCCCACCGCGTCGATATTGGCCGTGGTCCCGATCAGGCGCACTCCCAGCCAGTTGTTGCGCGCGCCCAGCTCGTTGTGCAGCAGCAACGGGGCGGCGCCGTTGTTGTTGATCAGCACATCCAGGCCGCCGTCGTTGTCGAAGTCGCCGACCGCGAGGCCCCGCGCCGTCCACTTGGGGCCGAACGCGGGCCCGCCCTGGCTGCTCACGTCGGTCCAGCGCTGCCCGTCGTTGTGAAACAGGAGCAGGGGCTCGGCCGTGGTCACGCTGTCGAGGAACTCCTCGATCATGTCGTTGGGATGGCCGTTGGCGAGGAACAGGTCCACGTTGCCGTCGTTGTCGTAGTCCATGAACTTCAGGCCCCACCCGCTCAGGTAATAGGTAGCGCGGCCGATCCCGCTTTCGTCGGCCCGGTCGGTGAAGGTCTCGCCGCCGTCGTTGTGATACAGCGAGAAGCGCTCGCGGTCGATGTTCGCGACGAACAGGTCCTGGCGGCCGTCGTTGTCGTAGTCCGCGGCATCGACGCCCATGCCGGAGCGCGCCTGGCCGTCGGCGTTGTAGGCCACACCCGCGGGGAGGCCGATCTCCTCGAACTTGCCGCCGCCACGATTGACATAGAGGAAATTGGGCACGGCGTCGTTGGTGACGAACAGATCCATCAGGCCGTCGTTGTTGATGTCGGTGGCGACCACGCCGTGGCACTTGCCAGCGTTCTTCCCGATGTCGGTGAGGTGCCCGACTTCGGTGAACGTCCCGTCGCCGTTGTTGTGATAGAGGGCGCTGTAGTGCGAGTCGAAGATGGTGGGCACGCAGTAGTAGCGCTTCTTGGCCTGGTTGTCGCCGCAGGTCTTGGGATGGTCGCCGCCATAGTCTACGAAGGATCCGACGAATAGATCGAGCCGGCCGTCGTTGTCGTAATCGAACCACACCGCGGAGGTGGTCCAGCCGCCGTCTCCGCCCACGCCCGCCTCCTTCGTGACGTCGGTGAAGGTGCCGTTGCGGTTGTTGCGGTAGAGGAAGTTGCCGCCGTAGCAGGTAAAGAGGAGGTCCGGGTATCCGTCGCCGTTATAGTCGCCGACGGCCACGCCTTCGCCCCAGCGCGCCGCCATCAGGCCGGCCCGCTCGGTCACATCGGTGAAGGTGCCGTTCCGGTTGTTCCGGTACAAGGCGTTCCTTGCCGGCTTCTGCGGATGGTAGAAAGCGGAAGGCCCGGTATTGATGAGCAGGATGTCCATCCAGCCATCGTTGTCGTAGTCCAGAAAAGCGCAGCCCGAGCACATCGATTCCGGCAGCCAGTGCGCCGCGGACCGGCCGTTGTCGTGGACCCAGGAGATGCCGCTCTTCGTCGCGGGAACGATCTGGAAGGCGCCACCCGACGCCGTGCCTCTCCCGCGCGCTCCGCGGGCAAGACCCAGTGCCCCGAGACCAGTCAGAAGATCGCGGCGGGAGATCTGCATCGAAGTTTTCATTGTAGCGGAGGCTGCGACAGCGGTCCGC
>CAZBQQ010000195.1:0-9838 GCA_964493965.1 uncultured Solibacteraceae bacterium | reverse complement strand
CGTCGATTCCCGGCGTGGGGATGTGCCCGCCCAGGCGATAGATGGCCAACAGCGCTAGCGTGAACAGGACGCGCTTGCGCAAGTCCGGGATGCGGAAGATGTTCGCGAAGGCCTCGAAAAACTTGTTCATGCTTGACTCGCTTCCCATGGCGCAGGCCGCCAGGCCCGCGTCTCAACCATGGTCTCCTACTCGATCACCTTGGTGCTTCCCCCGGCGGCCTGGATCTTCTCCAGGGCGGACTTCGAGAACAAGTGCGCCTCGACCAGCAACGGCCGCGTGACGTCGCCGGTACCCAACACTTTCAAACCGTCCCCGAGCTTCTTGACGATGCCCAGTTTGATCAGAAGGGCGGGCGTGAACTCGTCGCCCTCGAGCGCGCAAAGGCGTCCCACGTTGATGACGGCGTATTCCTTCTTGAAGATGTTCGTGAACCCGCGCTTGGGAAGACGGCGATGAAGCGGCATCTGGCCGCCCTCAAAACCGCGCTTCTGCCCGAAACCGGAGACCGATTTCTGGCCCTTCTGCCCGCGGCCGGAGGTCTTGCCGCGCCCGCTGCCCATGCCGCGGCCGACGCGCCGCTGCTTGTGCTTCTGCCCCGCCGGTGACTTCAATCCACTGAGATCCATAGTTAGTTCTTCCCAATCACGCCTAGCTCACCACCACTACCAGGTGCGGGATCTTGGCTATCATCCCGCGGATGGCGGCATCGTCCTGCCGCACCACCACCTGGTTGATCTTCCGCAGGCCCAGCCCGCGGACCACTACCTTGTGCTTCTCCGGCGTGCAGATCGGACTGCGCACCAGCTTGATCTTGATCGTGCCTGCCATTAGAGCTTCTCCACTGCCAGGCCGCGAATATCGGCCACGGTGCGTTTGTCGCGCAACATCTCGAGCGCCGCCACGGTCGCCTTGACCACGTTGTGCGGGTTCGCCGAGCCAATCGACTTGGTCGCCACATTGGCAATGCCGACCGCCTCGATGACCGCGCGCACCGGACCGCCGGCGATCACGCCGGTGCCTTCCGGAGCGGGCTTGAGCAGCACCTGGCCGCCCCCGTACCGCCCCACCACCACGTGCGCGATGGTCCCGCCCTTCACGTTGATCCGGCGCAGATTCTTCTTCGCCGCCTCGATGGCCTTCTTGATGGCCGCCGGAACTTCCTTGGCCTTGCCGGTGGCATAGCCGACCACGCGGGCATCCGCGTCGCCCACCACCACCAGCGCCGAGAAGCTCAGGTTCTTGCCGCCCTTGACCACCTTGGTCACGCGGTTGATCGAAACCACGTGCTCCTTAAGGTTCAGGCCAGCCGAATCGATCGGCTTGGTAATCGTCATCGGTGTCGTTGCCATCGGCTAAAACTCCAATCCCGCCTCACGAGCCGCATCTGCCAAAGCCTTGACGCGTCCGTGATAGAGATAACCGCCCCGGTCGAAAACCACCTGCTTGATCCCGTGTTCCTTGGCGCGCGTGGCGATGACCTTGCCGATTTGCTTGGCCCCGGCTACGTTGCCGCCATTCCCCGCCCCGGCGCTCTTCTCGGTCGAAGACGCGGACACCAGCGTCCGGCCCTCGGTATCGTCGATGATCTGCACGGAGATGTGCTTGAGGCTGCGGTAGACGGCCAGCCTCGGCCTCTGCCCCGTGCCCCGCACTTTGTGCCGAATCCTGTCGTGGATGCGGTTGCGAATATCGTCTCTCGAAATTGCTCGGATCATTTCGCGGTCGCCCCCGTCTTGCCGACCTTTTTGCGCAGCGGCTCGCCCGTGTACCGTACGCCCTTGTTCTTGTAGGGATCCGGTGGGCGCAGGCCGCGCATGTTCGCCGCTACCTGGCCGAGCGCCTCCTTGTCGGCGCCGCTCAGAACCAGATGCGTCTGCTTGTCGATCTTCAGGTCCACGCCGTCCGGCAGCAGAAGCTCGATGGGATGCGAGTAGCCCAGCGTGAACGTGGCCACGCGGCCCTTGATATCGGCGCGGTAGCCGATGCCCACGATGTCCAGCTCGCGCACGAAGCCCGTGGATACGCCCTGAACGGCATTCGCCGCCAGCGCCCGCGTCAGCCCGTGCAGCGCGGCGTACTTGTCGCCGTCGCGGTCGAACTCCAGAATTCCCCCCGCCTGCCGGGCGTGAATTCCCGCTGGAACCGGCACCTTCAGCTTGCCCTTCGGCCCTTCCACTTCGAGTTCGGCGCCGATGGCCACTTTCACCCCTTTGGGCAGCGGAATCGGTTTCTTTCCCACTCTCGACATATCAGCACTCCACTAACTGATCTGGCAGAGAACTTCTCCGCCGACGCCCTGCTTGCGCGCGTCCCGGCCCGTCATTACGCCCTTGGGCGTGGTCAGGATACTCACCCCCAGGCCGCCCAAAACGATGGGGACATCCTCGTGCCCGGAGAAGACCCGGCAACCCGGCCGCGAGATGCGGTCGAGCGTCGAAATCACCGGCTTGGTGTTGCCCTGGTACTTCAAGTAGATCTTGATGGTCTTCTTGGGAGCTTCCTCGGCCACCTTGTAGTTGAGGATATAGCCCTCTTCCTTGAGAATCCGCGCGATCTCGATCTTGAGCTTCGAGGCCGGAATGTCCACCTTCGAGTGGCGCGCCTTGATCGCATTGCGGATGCGCGTCAGCATGTCGGCAATCGGATCTGAGTTCATATGTCTTTCTCTCTCGGCCGTCAGCTACCAGCTCGACTTAACGACGCCCGGGATCTCTCCCGATAGCGCCAGTTGCCGGAAACAGATCCGGCACAGATGAAACTTGCGGATGTAGCCGCGCGGCCGCCCGCAACGCCAGCAGCGGTTGCGATGCCGGATAGCGTACTTCGGCTTCTTCTCGTCCTTGGCAATCTTGGCGGTTGTCGCCATTCTGTCTCCTAATTCCCTGCCCCGGGCGTCGTGGACTTGAACGGCATGCCGAGCTGCCGCAGCAGGGCGATCCCCTCGGCGTCGGTAGCGGCCGTCGTCACGATGCAGATATTCATGCCCTTGATCTTCTCAACCTTGTTGTAGTCGATCTCGGGAAACAGCAACTGATCCTTGATGCCGAGCGTGTAATTGCCGCGCCCGTCGAACGACTTGGTGGAGACGCCGCGGAAGTCGCGCACGCGCGGCAGCGCCACGTTCACCAGCCGGTCCAGAAACTCGTACATGCGGTCGCCGCGCAGCGTCACCATGCACCCGATCGACATCCCCGCTCGCAGCTTGAAAGCGGCGATGGACTTGCGCGCCTTGGTGACCACCGGCTTCTGGCCGGCGATCTGCGTCAGCTCCGCCACCGCCCCGTCCATCACCTTGGGGTTCTGCGTCGCCTCGCCCATGCCGATGTTGATGGTCACCCGCTCCACGCGCGGCACCGCCATCACGTTCGCGTAGTTGAACTCTTTCATCAGGGCCGGCACGGCCGTCTTCTTGTATAGTTCCTTAAGCCTGGCCATACTATTTCTTCGTCTCCAGCGGCGCTCCGCACTTGCGGCAGATCCGGATCCGGTGCGCCTTGCCTCCGGAGGTTTCCACCTTATGACCCACCCGCTGCGGCCCGCAGGCGGAACACACCACCATCAGGTTCGAGATCGCGATCGGCCGCTCCCGCTCGGCGATGCCGCCCTTGATCTGCTTTTGCGGATTCGGGCGGGTGTGCCGCTTCACGGTCTGCACGCCCTCGACCAGCGCCTTGCCGTTGTGGTAATCCACGCTCAGCACGCGCGCCTGCTTGCCCTTGTCCTTGCCCGCGATCACCTTCACGGTGTCGTTGCGGTGAATGTCGATGCGCAGCTTCTGCGCGCCCGCCTTGCCGCGGCGGATCTTCAGTTGATTCCGGTTCCCTACGTTCGCCATGTCAGAGTACCTCCGGCGCGAGCGACACGATCTTCATGAACCGTTTATCGCGCAGCTCGCGGGCCACCGGCCCGAAAACGCGCGTGCCCACCGGCTCGCCTTCCGGCGTGATCAGCACCGCCGCGTTCGAATCGAACCGGATGTAGGTGCCGTCCCTGCGCCGGGTCTCTTTGCGCATGCGGACGATCACGCAGCGCACGACTTTTCCCTTCTTGATCGCCGATTCCGGAGTCGCTTCCTTCACGCTCGCCGTCACGATGTCGCCCAACCCCGCGCGCAGCCCCAGGTCGCCGCCTCGCGGCAGGATACATTGCAGCCTTCGGGCGCCGCTGTTGTCGGCGACCTCCAGCATGGTTCGCATTCCGATCATGGCAGTCTCCTCAAATCCACTTACCCCGGCGTTACCCGCGCGAGCCCGGGCCCTCCGGGCTCGACGTCGCCGTGTCCTCGACTCCGACCAGCGCCGCGCGCCGCACCACTTCGCTCAGCGTCCACCGCTTCATCTTGCTCAGCGGCCGGCACTCGATAATGCGCACCACATCGCCGACGCGCGCGGTGTTCTCTTCGTCGTGCGCGTAGAACTTCTTGCGGTGGCTGATGATCTTTTTGTACAGCCGGTGGGGCACGCGCCGCGACACCACCACTACGATGGTCTTCTGCATACTGGTCGAGACCACCTCGCCGACCTTCTCGTTCTTATGGCCCTTCGCGCTTTCGTCCGCCATCGCTACCCCTTCTGCGCCGTCACGCCGGCCGCGGCCGTCCGCTGGCCAAGCACCGTCAGAATCCGCGCCCGGTCTTTCCTCAGGATGCGGTACTTCTTCAATCCGTCCATCTGGCCCATGCGCATCTGGAAGCGCAGGTGAAAGAGCTGATCGGTGATGTCGCGAAGCTGGACCTCGAGTTCCTTGCTGTCCAGATCCCGAACCTTTTCTGCCTTCATCGTGCTCTCCTAGTCAACCACCGGCGGCCGCTCAACCATCTTGGTGGGAATCGGCAGCTTGTCGGCGGCCAGTGACATGGCTTCCTTCGCGATGTCCCTGCTCACGCCTTCCATTTCGAATAGCACCCGGCCTGGCTTGACCACCGCCACCCAGCCCTCGGGCGCGCCCTTGCCCTTACCCATACGGGTTTCAGCCGGCTTCTTGGTGATGGGCTTGTCCGGGAACACCCGGATCCAGACCTTGCCGCCGCGCTTGATGAACCGCGTCATGGCGACGCGAGCGGCCTCGATCTGCCGGTCCGTGATCCAGGCGCATTCCATCGCCTTCAAACCGAAATCCCCGAAAGCCAGCGTGCCGCCCTTCCACGCCTTACCGGTGCGGCGGCCCCGCTGCTGCTTTCTGTACTTGACCTTCTTCGGCATCAACATGGTCAATTACTCCTAGAACCTATTGCTTCTCCGGCTCGGGCGTCGTGTCCGGCTTGGCCGCGGGCTCCGGCTTGGCCACCGGCTCCTGCTTGTGCATCTCCTGCTTCCAGGAAGGCTGCGGCGGGCTCAGCGGCGGCAGAATCGGCGCGGTCGACTTGGTCGGCTGCGGCATTTCCGGCGGAGCGGCCTGCGTCGCCGGTCCAGCCGACTCCTGCGCCACTACCGGCGGAGGCGACATCGGCGGCCGCCGATCGCCACGATCTCCGCGATCGCCACCACGATAGTCCCCGCGATCTCCGCGGTCCCGACGGTCCCCGCGCGGCGCGCGCCGCGGCTCGGGCTCTGTCGACACTCCCTTGAGATGCTGCGTATCGAAAATATCGCCCTTGTATACCCAGGTCTTGATCCCGATCACGCCGTAGGTCGTGTAAGCCTGCGCGAACCCGTAGTCGATATCCGCACGCAGCGTGTGCAGCGGAAGCTGGCCTTGCAGGTACCATTCGCTGCGCGCGATCTCGGCGCCGTTCAGCCGCCCCGACACGCGCACCTTGATTCCCTTGCAACCGAAGCGCAGCGCGGAATCGACAGCCTTGCGCATCGCCCGCCGGAACGCCACGCGCTTTTCGAGCTGCAGCGCGATCGACTCCGAGACCAGTTGCGCATCGAGCTCCGGCTTGTGAACTTCCTGGATGTCGATGAACACGTCGCGCTTGGTCTTCTTGGCCAGGTCCTGCTTCAGCTTCTCGATCTCAGCGCCCTTGCGGCCGATGATGATGCCGGGGCGCGAGGTGTGGATCGTGACCCGAAGCTTGTTCCCGGGCCGGTCCACTTCAACCGAGCTGACGCCCGCCGCCTTGAGCCGCTCCCGCAGCTCGCCCTTCAACTGCAGGTCTTCCCGCAGCAGCTTGGCGTATTCCTGCTTCGCAAACCAGCGCGACCGCCAGGTCTTGCTGACTCCCAGCCGAAAACCGTAAGGATGAACTTTCTGTCCCATCGTCTGTTCCTAGTTCCCCGCCGCCGTGCCCTTCTCGGATACCGTGATTGCGATGTGGGCCGATCGCCTCTGATAGCGGAAAGCGCGGCCCATCGGCGCCGGCCGCAGCCGCTTCATGCGCGGCCCCTCGTTCACGTACGCCTCGGAGACCACCAGCTTATCGACGTCCACATCGGACGAGCGGTTCTCCGCGTTGGCGATAGCGCTCCGCAGCACCTTCTCCACCACCGGCGCGATCCGCTTATTGGTGGAGCGCAGGATGTTGATGGCCTCGCCCGCGTTGTGTCCGCGGATCAGGTCCACCACCAGCCGCGCCTTCTGCGCCGAGCCCCGAACGTATCTTGCTTCCGCTCTCGCTTCCATATCTCTCTCTCCACTGCCAGCTGCTGCCCACCTCACCACTCATGCCCACGACCGCCGCTGCGCCGGAGGCGCCCTGGCCGCCACGCAAGTGGCTAAGCCGGTTTCGCCGTCTTCTCCGTCGCCGCCTTGGCCGAGTGTCCCTTGAAGGTCCGCGTCGGGGAGAACTCACCCAACTTGTGACCCACCATGTTCTCGGTCACGTATACCGGAATGAACTTCTTCCCGTTGTGAACGGCCAGCGTGTGCCCCACGAACTCCGGCAGCACCGTCGAGCGCCGCGACCAGGTGCGGATCACCTTCTTCTCGTTGTGGTCGTTCATCGCCTGCACCTTCACCACCAGGTGCCCGTCCGTGAATGGTCCTTTGTGTACGCTGCGACCCATATGGTTACTTCTTCCCTCTGCGGCTCACGATCGCTTTATCGGTCCGCTTGTTGTTCCGTGTCTTGTAGCCGCGCGTGGGCTGGCCCCAGGGCGTGACCGGGTGACGGCCGCCGGAGGTCTTGCCCTCGCCGCCGCCGTGCGGGTGATCCACGGGATTCATCACGACGCCGCGGTTGTGCGGCTTGCGGCCCAGGTAACGGGACCGCCCGGCCTTGCCGAGCGAAACGTTTTCGTGATCGACGTTCCCCACCTGCCCGATGGTCGCCGCGCAGTCCACCGCCACCCGCCGGATCTCGCCCGAGGGCAGCTTCAGCAGCGCGATGCCGCCTTCTTTCGAAACCAGCTGCGCCGAAGTGCCGGCCGAGCGCGCCATCTGCCCGCCCTTGCCCGGCTTCAGCTCGATGTTGTGCACCACGGTGCCGGCCGGAATGTTCTTGAGCGGCATCGCATTGCCAACCAGGATATCGGCCTGCGCGCCGGACACCACCGTGCGGCCCACCGTGAGCCCCACCGGCTGCAGGATGTAGCGCTTCTCGCCGTCCGCGTAATTCAGCAGTGCGATGCGCGCCGAACGGTTGGGATCGTACTCGATGGCGGCCACCTTGGCCGGAATGCCCGTCTTATCGCGCTTGAAATCGATCTTGCGGTAGGACTGCTTGGCCCCGCCGCCGCGCCACCAGGACGTGATCGAACCGGTGCTGTTGCGGCCTCCGGTGCGCTTCTTCCCCTTGGTCAGGGCTTTTTGCGGCGCTGCCTTGGTGAGCTCGTCGCGCGTCGTCACGGTCTGGAAGCGCCGTGTCGGAGTGTACGGCCGATAGGTCTTGATAGGCATCTTAAATCTCCGTGTACTCCGGAACCTTCTGGCCTGCCCGGAGCTTCACGTAAGCTTTCTTCCAATCCGAGCGATAGCCGGAGAAGCGTCCGCGGCGGCGGATCTTGCCCACGCCGTTCACGGTCCGCACTTCCTCCACCTTCACTTTGAAGAGGCGCTCGACGGCGGCACGAATCTGCACTTTGTTCGCGTCCGGAGCTACCTCGAAGCACATCGTTCGCGCGGCCTCTTTCATCTCGACACCCTTTTCGGTGACGAGCGGGCGCCGGATCACTTCCTGGATTGTCATAGGGCGAGTGCCTCCGATAGTTTCTTGGCCGCCGCCTCGGAGACCAGCACGTTCTTGTGTCGCAGCAGCTCGTAAACCGAGATGTCGCGGCTCAGAACCACCATCACGCCCTCGATGTTGCGAGCGCCGAGTTGCAGGTTCTTGTTCTCGAGGTCGTTATCGACCAGGAGCACCGTCTTTTTGGCTTCGAGCTTGGTGAGCGCGGCTTTCACGGCCTTGCTCTTGTGGTCCCCGAAGGAGAACGCCTGCACGATCTTGAGCTCGCCGTCCCTCAGCTTGGCCGAAAGGGCCGAGCGCAGGGCGCCCAGCTGCATCTTCCGCGGCAGCTTGTAGCTGTAATCGCGAGGCTGCGGCCCGTGCGAGGTGCCGCCGTGCCGCCAGATCGGGGAGCGGACCGAGCCCGAGCGCGCCCGCCCGGTGCCCTTCTGCCGCCACAACTTCTTGCCGGATCCGGCGACTTCATGCCGCGTCTTGGTCTTGACTGTGCCCCGCCGCACCCCGGCCCGGAAGTGACGCACCGCCTCGTAAATCAGCGCGTCGTTGACCTCGGCTGCGAACACCTGGTCGGCCAGTTCCACCTCGCCGACCTTCTCGTTATTCAAATCGACAACGTCCACTGTTGGCATGGTCTACCTCTTCGCCCGCCGTACCACGACATAGCCGCCGTTGGGTCCGGGCACCGCGCCCTTCACGATCAGCACGTTGTCTTCGGCATTCACGTCGATGACCTCGAGGTTGCGCACGGTCACCCGCTGCGTCCCCATGTGGCCGGCCATCCGCGTGCCCGGAAAGACACGCGACGGAAAGCTCGAAGCGCCGATCGAACCCGGCGCGCGATGGAACATGGAACCGTGCGAGCCGTCGCCGCCGCGGAAGTGATGCCGCTTGACGTTCCCGGCAAACCCGCGGCCCTTGCTGATGCCGATGACGTCCAGTTTCTCGCCCGGCTTGAACTGGCCCACCAGCACCTGGTCGCCAGGCTTGAAGTCATCGTCGCCGGCGGTCAGCCGCATCTCGCGCATGAACTTCACGCCGTCGACGCCGGCTTTCTTCAGGTGTCCCGTGCTGGGCTTGTTGATGCGCTGCGGCTTGACGAACTCCATCAGGCCGAGCTGCACCGCGTCGTAGCCGTCCGCAAGCGGCGTCTTCCTCTGCACCACGACGCAGGGCCCTGCCTTAAGCAGCGTGACGGGAACCACCTCGCCATCGGGCCGGAAGACTTGCGTCATACCGATTTTTCTGCCAAGAATCCCTGGGGTCATACTTTTCAAGGAGTGAGCGACCGGGGTTAGGAGGCTTTCTTCTGCCTCCTGTCTCCTGTCTCCTGCCTCCTACCTCTTGTCTTTCCCGAATGCTTTGATCTCGACGTCCACGCCCGCCGGCAAATCCAGCTTCATGAGCGCATCGACGGTGTCCTGGGTCGGCTCCAGAATGTCCAGCAGCCGTTTATGGGTCCGGATTTCGAACTGCTCGCGCGATTTTTTATCGACGTGCGGCGAGCGGTTCACGCAGTACTTGTTCTTGATGGTCGGCAGCGGGATGGGGCCTGCCACCGTAGCTCCGGTCCTTTTGGCCGTCTCGACGATCTCGGTCGTCGATTGGTCCAAAACCCGATGATCGTACGCCTTCAACCGAATCCGAATGCGCTCTCGTAATGACATTTTTGGTTCTCTGTCCGCCGCCCGTCGCCTGCGCGACGGGCGGCGAACGATCCTATTCCAATATCTCCCCGACCGTGCCGGCGCCCACCGTGCGCCCGCCCTCGCGGA
>CAZBQQ010000194.1:0-9850 GCA_964493965.1 uncultured Solibacteraceae bacterium | reverse complement strand
TCCATCGCTGCGTGAGGGAGCTTGTGGGGCAGCTTGTCAAGCTGCGCGCCGGTTGCCAACCGGCGCTGAGGGCGGGTTGACACCCGCCGCAGGCTGCCAGCCTGCCCCACTGGGCTCAGTCCCGCCAGGCCGCGGTGAAGATGTTGAACTCGTAGCGGTCTTTGGCGTCGCGGTCGGAGCAGAAGGCCAGCGTCTTGCCGTCGGGCGAGAACTCGGGGAACGATGTAAAGCCGCCGAAGCTGGTCACCTGCTGCAGGTCCGAGCCGTCCAGGTTCATGATGTAGAGCTCGAATTTGCGGCTGTCGCATTCCTGTTTGTTGGACGCGAACAGGATGCGCTTGCCGTCCGGCGTAAACGTGGGGGCGAAGCTGGCGCAGCCGAAAGCCGTGATGGCGCGCGCGTTGCCGCCGTCCGCGTCCGCGACCATGATTTCCATCTTCATCGGCGCCGTGGTGTTGTTCGCGAGCAACGCCTTGTAGCGGGCCGTTTCCTCGGGGGTCTTGGGGTAGTTGGCACGCCACACCAGTTTCTTGCCGTCGCGCGACAGCACCGAACCGCCGTCGTAACCCAACTTACTGGTGAGTTGCTTCTTGCCGGAGCCGTCGGGCCGCATCTTCCAGATATCGAGGTCGCCGGAAGCGAGCGATGTGAAAACGATATCTCCGGTCTTCCAGTTGACCGTGCCCTCGGCGTCGTATCCCGGCGCGTCGGTCAGCCGCTTCTCGATCTTGCCGCGATCGTCGGCGAGAAAGATATCGTAGCCCGGGAAAACACCCCAGACATAGCCCTTACTGCGGTCGGGATTGGTTGGGCACGCATCGGCGGCCAGATGCGTCGAGGCATAGATGATGTGTTTGTTGTCGCCCAGAAAGTATCCGCAGGTGGTGCGGCCCTTGCCGGTGGAAACGAGATGCTGGTCCGAGCCATCCGCGTTCATGACAAACATCTGGTCACACTCGTAGGGCGGCCGGGTGGATTGAAAGATGAGCCGCTTCCCATCGGGCGCCCAGTAGGCCTCGGCATTCTGCCCGCCGTGGGTGAGCTGGCGGATGTCGGCGAGGTGGTTCGATTGCGCGGCGGCGAGGCCGGCCGCGGCCAGTGACAACAAGAGTAGGTTTCGCATCCCTGGTGCAAGTATACTTCGGGGGCTGAGAGCCGTGCCACGGGAATCGGGATGGGGGCGCACCAGAGTGAGCGCGAGGCAGTTCATCAACAAGAAGGCTTGAATCTGAGCTGGTCCTTAGGCCAAACCCACCAGGCGCGCAGCAAGCTGAGCAGCCTGCCGGACCCAGTCGTCATCCGACTTTGCCAGGCGCCGGATCAGTTCGCGGATGCGCGCGGTGCGTGCCAGCGCAGGCCGATCGATTCCCTTGCCATCCAGGAACACCAGAGCAGAGAGCACATCCACCTTATCCTGCGACTCCAACAGCGCTATCCACTGCTCCGGCGTATCCGCTTCAGGAGCGACGCCGATTTCCCGGTTAGACGCTCGGTAGTCGTTCTGCGCGAGGTCGCCGTGATGGCTCTCTAGCCGGACCAATCGGAGCTGGTCCTTGGAGATGGCGAAATACTCCGTGGCGACGTCCGGGCCGCCAAATTGAGGCTCAGTGCTGATCACGATCAAGTCGCTCGCGAGAGCGTCGGAGTGTTCCAGCCGGGCGCTGCTCATGTCGACCCGCCAGCCCGTCGAGAACGACCAGCTATTGATTATCTTGGCCGTAGCGTCTAAGAGTTGAACACATGCGACGGAGCCGCCAGGAACAAGCCCCAAGTTCCCGCCGAGAAAGATGACGTATCTCGTTCGGCCGTGCCCGGTTGTTTTCCACACGTACCAGGGTTTCGGTGTAACACCGAAAACCCTGGGAACGTCGCCGACAACCTCGTCCAAAGTCAGAAGTTCCCGGTCCGAGAAGTTCCCTGCCGAGAGAGCCTTCCCGACGAACTGATCGAGTTTGGTGGTTTGCGCATCAAGCACCCCAGGCGGACCGAAAACACCGACGGCCAGCGCGAAAATAACACACCTCGCGATGCACCGGTCACCCGCATGGTTCATCGCGTCGGGATTGGGGCTCACCTGCGCTCCATTCGGGAGCAGCATACCCCAATCCGGCTCTTCCCGCCAACTGTTGGTATGATGAGGCTGAACTCCGGGCCTCCCGGCCCACTGGACTGAGAACACAATGAAGATCTTCAAGCGGGCGCTTGCGCCCATCCTTCTGTGCTGCGCGGCGTGGGCCGCTCTGGCGGCGGACCCGGCTATCGACCCGAGCCTCTATTTGGACGATGTGAAGTTTCTCGCCTCGCCGGAGTTGCGCGGGCGCGGTACGGGGTCGCCGGAACTGGAGAAAGCGGCGGACTTCATCGGCGGCAAGTTCCGTGAGTTTGGATTGAAGCCCGCCGACGGCAAGAGTTTCTACCAGTCCTTCTCCGTGGTGGTGGGCGCCACGTTGGGCAAAGACAACCGGTTTCAGTTCACCCAGGACGGACGGCCCGCGACCTTGCGGTGTCCGGAGGATTTCGTTCCGTTGAACATCTCGTCGTCGGGGAAGCTGGCCGGAGCGGTGGTCTTCGCCGGCTACGGAATCACCGCGCCCGAGTATCATTACGACGATTACGCGGGCCTGGACGCGAAGGGGAAAATCGTCGTGGTGCTGCGCCACGAGCCGCAGGAGAACGACGAGCACAGCGTCTTCGCCGGCAAGAACTTCACGATGCACGCCACTTTCGCCAGCAAGGCTGCCAACGCCAAGGCGCACGAAGCGGCGGGCTTGATCCTGATCTCGGACACCGCCGCCCACCACGGCGAGGCCAACGAGTTGGAGAAGGTCGGCGCGGCTGAGGGCCCCACCGATGCCGGCATCGTGTTCATGCAGGTAAAGGCCGCGGACGCCGCGCCGTGGTTCCAAAGCGCCGGGAAGAGTTTGGACGACATCCAGGCGGGGATCGACAAGGACCTCAAGCCCGAGTCGTTCGCTTTTCCTGAAGCGCTGCGCGTGGACGCCGCGGTGGACCTTGAGCGCGAACGCAAGACCGTGCGCAACGTGGCGGCGCTATTGCCCGGCACGACGGACGAGTACGTGATCCTGGGCGCGCACTACGACCATCTCGGCCTGGGCGGTCCGTATTCGCTGGCGCCCTCGATGACGGGCACGGTGCATCCCGGCGCCGACGATAACGCTTCGGGCGCCGCGGGCGTGATCGAACTGGCGCGCTGGTTCTCGCACGAACCGAAACAGAAGCGGGGGATCCTGTTCCTGGAGTTCGCGGGCGAGGAGATGGGGCTGCTCGGATCGGCCTGGTACGCGGGCCATCCCGAGCTTCCGCTGGAGAAGGCGGCCGCCATGCTCAACATGGACATGATCGGCCGGGTGCGCGCCGATAAGGTTTACATTGGCGGCGCGGGAACCGCAGCCAACTTCCGGCCGATGCTCGAAGAGGCCGCCGCGAAGGTCCACCTGAAGGCCGATTTGTCGGACAACGCCGGCTTCGAGGGGGCGAGCGACCACGTGTCCTTCGTCGCCAAGCAGGTGCCCGTGCTGTTCTTCTTCTCCGGCCTGCACGCCGACTATCACAAGCCCAGCGACACGTGGGACAAGATCGATGCGCCAGACGCCGCGAGAGTGCTGGATCTGGTGGCGGACGTGACGGAACAACTGCGTGAAGCGGGGGCGAAACCGGAGTTCGTTCGCGTGCTGGCGCAGCCGCATGGGGCCATGGCCGTGGGCCCGGTGGGCGGCTCGTCGGGCTACGGCCCCTATTTCGGCTCAGTGCCGGATTTCGGTGGAGAGGTCAAAGGCGTCAAGTTCGCCGATGTGCGCGAAGGCAGTCCGGCCGCCACAGCAGGCTTGAAGGGCGGCGACGTATTGGTGGAGTTCGACGGCAAAAAGATCGAGAACCTCTACGACTTCACCTACGCGCTACGAGCCAAGAAGCCGGGCGATGTGGTCAAAGTGAAGGTGATGCGCGGCGATACGCCGGTCGAGGTCATGGTGACGCTGACGAAGCGGCAATAGGGCCCGCGGGCTCATCTCTGCGCCTGGAAGACGCGGATCTCGGCGGGCTCGCTTTCGCGCCGGGGCACTCCGAGACAGAACAGGTTCAAGGCCGCGGAGAAGGCAGAGTTTCGCGCGCCCGCGACTGTGGGAATCCGAAGCCGGGGCCGATAGTGGTCGGCATCAAGCTGGTCGATCACGTCGATCGATCCATCGCCCGATGAAACATACACTCGCTTGTGCCCGGGGTCGTAGAACAGATCATCGGTGTCGCCGCTGATCTCGACATTCGCCACCTGCCTGGCAGAGGAGGTGTCGAAGACGACCAGCCGCGGCGGTTGGCGGCAACCGACAAAGAGCCGATGGCGGGTTTCGTCCAGGTCGATCGGGTAGTTTCCTTGCGTTCCCGACAGGGGCCACGGCTCAAGCAACGTACGGCTTTCGCGGTCCATCACCGCAATCTGTTTGAGGGCCGGAATGTTGGCGAAAATCCGCTTTCCTTTCTGCTCGACGATGAAGGCCTGTGGCTTGCCTGGGAGCCTGATCACTCCCACGTGAATCCCGCCGGCAGTTTCGAGAATCGCGATGCCGAAATTGGGCGCCGTCATGAGTCCCACATAGATCTGCCTGGCCCGAGGATCGTATTGAATCTCGTCCAGGCCGCTGTCGAGGTCGACCTTGGCGAGCTGCTCGAGCGTCTTGCCGTCGTAAACGCACATGCTCTGGCCGCGGGTGGCGTAGAGCCGGTTGAATTCGGGCGCGAACCGCACCGCCGCCGGCCGTTCGCCTTCCAGGCTGCGCAGTGCCTTGCCGGTTTTGAGGTCGACGACCTCGATGGTCCCGTTGGCGGGCGTGGTCGCGAAGAGCCTCTGCTGCCCGGGGTCCACCGACATGTGGTTGAAGCCTCCCTGGACGTGGGGCAGGGTAATGGCATGAAGCAGGGAAAGCGGTGGAGCCTGCTGGCCGAGCCCTGCCGTCAACAGACCAAGCGCGCCTGCCAGGGACACGATCAGGCCGATCCTCGTATGTTTCACAGTTACTTGCCTCTTCAAGAGTATAGGCGCGGTGGCCTGGCGGGGCTGAAGCCCCGCGCGGGCTCAAGCCCGCCCTCCCTAGGCTAGATTGCCCGCCGTCCGGGCATCTGTCAGAATGGGATGTTCGACTTCTCGCAGAGTTTCCTGGAGGAAGAATCAGGTGGCAGACGGACGCAGCTCTATATTTACGTCGGAATCGGTGACCGAGGGGCATCCCGATAAGGTTGCCGATCAGATTTCGGACGCGGTGCTGGATGCAGTGCTGGCGGAAGACCCCATGGGCCGTGTGGCATGCGAAGTGCTCGTGACCACCGGCCTGTGTCTCGTGGCCGGCGAGATTACGGCCAGTCCGAACTGCCATCTCGATGTGCAGAAACTGGCGCGCGACACCATCCGCGACATCGGATACAACGACGCACGGATGGGCTTCGACGCCGATACCTGCGGAGTGATCAACGCGGTGCAGAAACAGTCGGCGGACATCGCCATGGGTGTCGATACCGGCGGCGCCGGCGACCAGGGGCTGATGTTCGGCTACGCCTGCAACGAGACGCCCGAGCTGATGCCGCTGCCCATCATGCTCGCCCACAAGCTGGTCCAGCGATTGAGCGAGGTGCGGCGCCAGGGACTGGTCGATTTCCTGAGGCCGGACGGCAAGTCGCAGGTCAGCGTGGAATACGTCGACGGGCGGCCCAAGCGCATCACCGCCATCGTGGTCTCGACGCAGCACAGCCCGGAGATTTCGCATGAGAAGCTGTGCGCCGAGGTGAAGCGGCTGGTCATCGACCCGGTGATTCCGGCGGACATGGTGGATGCCGAGACGAAGTATCACATCAACCCGACGGGGCGGTTCGTGGTCGGCGGTCCGCATGGCGACACCGGGCTGACGGGGCGGAAGATCATCGTCGACACCTACGGCGGGATGGGACGGCACGGCGGCGGCGCGTTCTCCGGCAAGGACCCGACGAAGGTGGACCGCTCGGCGTGCTACATGGCGCGCCACATCGCCAAGAACATCGTCGCGGCCGGACTAGCCAGCCGCTGCGAGGTCCAACTCGCCTACGCCATCGGCGTCGCCGACCCGGTGTCGGTTTCGGTGAACACGTACGGCACGGGACAGATCGACGAGCAGCGGCTGGTGGAACTGGTCCGCGCGAATTTCCCGCTGACGCCGCGCGGCATGATCGACTATCTGCGCCTTCGCCAGCCGATTTATCGCAAGACCGCCGCGTTCGGCCATTTTGGCCGTACGGAAGAGAGTTTCACGTGGGAAGCCACGAACAAGGCCGCCGTGCTGCGGGAAGAAGCGCGGCTATCGGCGGCCCAGGTTTAGCGCCGCAAAGGAGACCCATGTCCACTCATCCGCAGATTACGATCGAACACGACGTCAAAGACATTTCGCTGGCCGATGTCGGCAAGCGGCGCACGGAATGGGCTTTCCAGTCCATGCCGGTGCTCCAGACCATCCGCAAGCAGTTCATCAAGACGCAGCCGCTGGCGGGCATACGCATCGGCGCCTGTCTGCACGTGACCACCG
Source organism: uncultured Solibacteraceae bacterium (assembly GCA_964493965.1). Classification (GTDB taxonomy): domain Bacteria; phylum Acidobacteriota; class Terriglobia; order Bryobacterales; family Bryobacteraceae; genus DASWZN01. The sequence continues at coordinate 3,287 of CAZBQQ010000194.1, read as the reverse complement.
AGACCGCGAACCTGATGATCACGCTGCGCGACGGCGGGGCGCTGCCGGTACTCTGCGCGTCGAACCCGCTTTCCACGCAGGACGACGTGGCCGCGACGCTGGTGCGGGACTACGGCATTCCGGTCTTCGCCATCAAGGGCGAGACCAACGAGAGCTACTACTCGCACATCCTGTCGTGCATCGATTCGAAGCCGCAGATCACCATGGACGACGGCTGCGACCTGGTCACCGTGCTGCACACCAAGCGGCAGGACGCGCTCGCGGACGTGTTCGGCGGTACCGAGGAAACGACCACGGGCGTGATCCGTCTGCGGGCCATGAGCAAGGAAGGCGTGCTGCGGTATCCGGTGATCGCCATCAACGACGCCCTGACCAAGCACCTGTTCGACAACCGTTACGGCACCGGCCAGAGCACGCTCGACGGCATCATACGCGCGACCAACGTCCTGCTGGCGGGCCTCACGGTGGTGGTGGCGGGATACGGTTGGTGCGGGCGCGGCTTCGCCAATCGCGCGCGGGGGTTGGGCGCGAACGTCATCGTGACGGAGATCGATCCGACCAAGGCGATCGAGGCTGTCATGGACGGCTTCCGCGTGATGTCGATGCTCGAGGCCGCCGAGATCGGCGACCTGTTCGTCACCCTGACCGGCAACAAGGGCGTGATCGCGCGCGAGCACTTCGAGCGCATCAAGAGCGGCGCGATCGTGTGCAACTCCGGCCACTTCAATGTCGAGATCGACCTTGAAGCGCTGGGCAAGATGGCGTCTTCCAGGCACCAGGTTCGCGAGTATGTCGAAGAGTTCGCTCTTCGCGACGGGCGGCGGGTGTACGTGTTGGGCGAAGGCAGGCTGATCAACCTGGCGGCGGCGGAGGGGCATCCCGCTTCGGTGATGGACATGAGCTTCGCCAACCAGGCGCAGGCCGTCGAGTACCTGGTCCAACACCACACGGAGATGGAGAAGCGCGTCCACGCGGTTCCCGAGGACCTGGACAAGAAGGTCGCCCGCATGAAGCTCGAATCCATGGGGGTCAAGATCGACCGGCTGACTCCGGAGCAGGAGCGGTACCTGGCAAGCTGGTCGGAAGGAACTTAGGAAGTAGCTGTCAGCTATCAGCTGTCAGCTTTCAGCTCACGCCGCGGCGGCCCGTCGTCTGGCTGATAGCTGATCGCTGATAGCTGAGAGCTTCTTGGAGACACCTTTGGCAGATCCTCAGAGCACTAAGCAGACACTCGAAATCGCAGTTCCGGCGAATGAGGTGGAAGCGGAGACGACGCGGGTCGTCGAATCTTTGCAGAAGAAGATCCGGCTGCCGGGATTTCGGCCGGGCAAGGTTCCCCTCGACCTGATCCGCCACCGCTACCAGGAGGACGTCCGGCACGAGGTGCTCGATAAGCTCATCCCGCGGCATTTCTTCAAGCGGGCCGAGTCCGAGGGGCTGGCCGTCGTCGGCAGGCCCAACGTCACCGAAGTGAAGCTCGAGGCCGGCGAGCCTTTGCGGTTCAAGGCCGAGTTCGAGGTGGCGCCCACCATCGAGCTCAAGGGGTATCAGGAAGTCACCATCCCTTACCAGGATCCCGAGATCGCGGAGGAAGACGTCGCGAAGCGGATCGAGCAACTGCGCGAGCAGAAGGCCGACTACGCCAACGTAGACCCGCGGCCGGTGGAGAGCGGAGACCACGCCGTGGTGGCGCTCGAGAGCCTGGCCGGCGCTCCGGGCCAGCCGATCAAGCAGGACGAACTGACGCTGCACGTGGGCGGCGAGGACACGCTCAGCGACTTCAGCGACAACCTGATGGGCATGTCGCCGGGCGAGACCAAGGAATTCGACGTCCGCTACCCGGAGGACTACGGGCAGCCCAAGCTGGCGGGCAAGACGATTCGCTTCCGCGCCACGCTCAAGGGCATCCGTCACAAGGAACTGCCGGAGCTCAACGACGAATTCGCGCGGGACCTGGGCGACTATCAGAACCTGGAGGAGCTGCGCGAGGCGGTGCGAAAGTCGCTGTTCTCCGAGCGCCAGTACTTCGCCAAGCAGGAAGCCAAGGGCAAGATCGTGGACGCGCTGGTGGAGAGCCACGAGTTCCCGGTGCCCGAAGCGTTCATCGAGCGACAGATCGAGAACGAGGTGGAGCGCCAACTGCGCATGCTGGCGGCCGAGGGTGTGGATCCGCGTTCGATCAAGCTGGACTGGGACAAGCTGAAGGCGGCGCAGCGCGACAAGGCGGTTCACGACGTGAAGGCATCGCTGCTGCTGGACAAGATCGCCGAGGCCGAGCAGATCCGCGTGGAGCAGGAAGACGTGGACCGCGAGGTGCAGCGCATCGCGCGCCAGGAGCGCGAGCCGGTTGCAGCGACCCGCAAGCGGCTGGAGAAGGACGACGGAATCCGCCGGATCGCCAACCACATCCGCACCGAGAGGACGCTGGACTTCCTGTTCGAGCACGCGCGCAAAGAGGCGGCTGGGGCGTAGGGGCCTCCTTCGGAGGCCGCTCGTCGCTCGTTGCTCGTCGCCCGTCGGGCTGATGCGGACGGTCAGGTAGCGTTCAATGCGCGGCTATTTCACCAGACGCGAGATCCTTCGGGGAGCCGCTGGTCTCGGCGGCGCCATCCTTGCGCGCGGTCAGGACGAGCCTCGCTATTCCACCGAAGTGAAAGTCGTCAACGTTCTGGCGACGGTTCGGACCAAGGCTGGGGCTCTGGTCGGCAATCTCGGTCAGGATGATTTCTCGGTGGCGGAAGACGGCCGCCCGCAAACGATCCGCTATTTCGCGCGCCAGAGCGATCTGCCGCTGACGCTCGGTCTGATGGTGGACACCAGCGGCAGCCAGCGGCACCTCCTGGACGCCGAACGCGGCGCCAGTATGCGATTCCTCGACCAGGTGGTGCGGGAAAACAAAGACCAGGTGTTCCTCATGCAGTTCGACACCACGGCGTTCATGCGCCAGCCCCTCACCTCTTCCGTCGCCAAGCTGGAGGACGCGCTGGCCTATGTGGACACCGAGACCAAGGACCAGCTGCGCCGGCAGGGTGGCGGCGGCACCGTGCTTTACGATGCCGTCGTCACGGCGTGCAATGACGTGATGAAGAAGCTGACCGGGCGGAAGGCTCTGATCGTGCTCTCCGACGGCGTGGATGTCGGCAGCGACGGCACGCTCGGGGACGCGGTGGAGGCGGCGGAGCGCTCCGATACGCTCATCTACTCGATCCTGTATTCGGACCCGGGCGCCTATGGACTTTTCGGAGGCGGAGGCGGCGACGGTCGGCGCGTCATGGAGAAGATGGCGA
>CAZBQQ010000193.1:0-9909 GCA_964493965.1 uncultured Solibacteraceae bacterium | reverse complement strand
CTGGTTTGCGAAAACGAAATGAAGTGGTACGCCACCGAGGTCGAGCACGGCCGCGAGGACTACGCGCCTGCGGATGCGATGCTCGCCTTCGCCGAGCAGAACGGCCTGGCGATGCGCGGCCACTGCCTGTTCTGGGACAAAGCGGAGTTTGTCCAGTCCTGGCTCTCGGACCTGGACCAGAGCGCTTTCGCGGCCGCCATGGAGCGCCGCCTCAAGGACACGGCGGGCCGCTATGCCGGCCGGCTGGTGTCGTGGGACGTGAACAACGAGATCCTCGACGGAGGGTTCTATCAGCGGCGGATCGGGCCGGACGCGACCGCGTGGATGTTCCGGGAGGCGGCGCGGCTCGATCCCAAGGCGTTGCTTTTCGTGAACGAGTACGGGATCCTCGCCGATCCCGAAAAGACCGGACGCTACCTGGAGTTGATTCGCGATCTCCGGGGGCGCGGCGCGCAGGTGGGCGGAATCGGCGTCCAGTCGCACGACCTCGATCGCTTGGCTGCCGATGGCCATATGGAGCTCGCGCCTGGGGAACGACCTGAGTGGTTGTACACGACGCCGATCACGGCGGAAGCGTTTCTCGGGACGCTCGACCGGCTGCACGGTGAGACGGGGCTGCCGATCCATCTGACAGAAGCGAGCGCGAAGTTTCCGGATGCCACCCGGCGCGCGGACCTTCTGGAGATGCTCTTCCGGCTCGGGTTCAGCCACGAGGCGGTTGAGGCGATCATGCTGTGGGGCTTTGGAGCAACAACGCACTGGATGGGGCCCGATGCGGCGCTCATGAACGCGGACGGAACGCTCACTGCTGCCGGCAGCCGGATCAGCCGTCTTCTGCGCGAAGAATGGACCACACGGGGCAACGCCGTGACCGGCGCTGACGGCCGCCTCGCCTTTCGCGGGTTTTACGGCAGCTACGAGGTGGGCGTGCGCGGAGCGGGCCGCGGCGAGATCGTGCAGGAGGTCCGTCTGACGAAATCTGCGCCGGTGGGCGCCTTGCAGCTGACCGAATAGGGAAGGGCATGAGCCACGTGACGGGAGATTCGCGCGCGTTCGGTTGTCCGGTGTGCGAGGCAGCCCTTGCGCAGGACGAAGAGGAACCAGGCGTCTTGAAGTGCTCGGCCTGTTGCACCCGGTTTCCTCGCGCGTCCGTCCTGTCTGCGGCGTCGTACGCGGCCGACATTCGGAATCCTCCTTCGGGCGCGCAACTGGAACGCCTGTCGGACGGCTTCAGGGTCACGGCGACCATGGACTGGGCGATAGTCCTTATCCTCGCGGTTCTTGTCTGGTTCCTGGCTATGGTCCTCGTCATGGGCATCGCGTTGGCCGTGCTGCCGGACGATCTCGTTGACGCGAGGATGGTGGCGTTGGCGGTGTTCCTCCTTGGGTTTGTTGCGTTGTCGGCGGCGGCGTTCCGAGGCCGGCTCCGGATCACGCTGCACGGCGACAGGCTCACGCTATTCGCGGCCGTGTGCGGCGTCGGTTGGAAGTCGACGCATCGTTGGTCCAGCTTCCGGACGATTTACGAAGAACGGTCCAGGTCCAACCGCTTCCTGACGCTCAAGGGGGAGCACGACATCTACTTCGGCTCTGTGCTTTCCGAGCGGCGGCGCCACTTCGTTTTACAGGCGTTGCGCGCGATGTTGGCGGAGCGCTCCGCTGCCGACGCCGGTTGAAGACCTGGTTGGCATCGAAGAGCCGTCAGATCGTCACCAACGGCAGCTCGGGAGCGATTCGCTTGAGATCGGCGGCGTCGCTGGTGATCACGGCCTGCCCGGTCCTCCGGGCACACACAACGACGTGAGCATCCACGATGTCGGCCGTCGCCGTTCTTGCCAGCAGCAGGGCGACCGCCGTCGCATCCGGTCCATCGAGCGCCACAAGGTCCGTGCCCGGTTGCCGGATCAGGCGGGCCAGGCGCACGAACCAAGGCCCGTCCTGCTCGACGATTGCAGTGAACTCATTGCGCATGCCTGGATTTTACTCTGAGCGCCAGGCTCGGAAGCGTAGCGCGGCGCGCGCCATGGAAGTGGATGCATCGACGCCATCCGAAGCAAGCCGCTCTCCGCGGGACGGCGGAACTGAAGCCTAATGCCATATATTTTTCCCAGATGCGGGCGGAGGCGGGTCTGGAGACCCGCTGCAGGACTGGAGTCCTGCCCCACGGCCTTGGGAAAACTATGCAGCACTAGGCTGAAGCCCGCTCAGGCTCCCGCTTCGCTCTCCACGCGCCTGCGACGCTCGGCCAGTTCGTCCTGAATCTGCAGGTTCCGCTTCTTCCCGATCGAGTAGAAGCAGAGTGCCCCGACGATCACGCAGTACAGGATGGCGGGATAAATACTGATGGTGAGGCGGATTCCCAACAACGAATGCGCTGTCTGCTCCATCTTGGGCTGATAGCCATACCCCGCAAGGAGCCAGCCGGCCAGGAAACCGCCCAGGCTCAAGCCGAACTTGAGAGCGAACAGGACGGTCGCGTAGATCACGCCCGTGGTGCGGCGGCCGGTCTTCCATTCCGCGTAATCCGACACATCGGCAAACATGGCCCACAGCAGCGGGATCGTCGGCGCATAGACCAGGGACCGCAGCCACACCATTATGAAGATCGCCCAGATGTTGTCAGGCGGCAGGAAGATGAAGGCGGCCATGAAGACCGTAGTCAGCGCGAAGCCGGTGAGGGCGACGGCCTTCTTGCCGAACTTCATCGACAGCCAGGTCGCACAGAGCACGCCGATCACGAGCACGAACTGGCCCGACATATTCCACAAGCTGAATCCCACCGACGAGACGTTCGACTTGCTTTCGTTGATGACCAGACCGAAGGTGTTCAGCAGCGAGAACCACCAGCCGTGGGAGCTGGCGCCGACTGCGGAGGGCAGGCCCGCGCCACGCAGGAACTCGAACAGGCGGTCCTTGTTCACGTAGTACTGAAAGAAGTAGATGACCGTGCCGTCGCGCATGGAGTTCGCCGTGAAGTGCGCCAGGGTGACGATGAACATGGCGATCCAGGGCCCGATCTTGCCTAGCGTGCCGAAGGATTGCCGGATGGAGACCTTCTCCTGCACCAGCGGCTTAACTCGCTCGCGAGTGGTCAGGAACGTGATCACGAAGCAGACGACGCAGATCAACGCCCACAGGCCGATGGTCATCTGCCAGCCCTTGGCGTTGTTGCCCTTTCCAAACTTGGCTACCAGCGGCAGGGTGAAGCCGCCTACGATCAACTGGGCGATCATCGCGGCCACGAAGCGGTACGACGACAGGCTCGTGCGCTCATTGACGTCGGGCGTCATGACCGCGGTCATGGCCGAGTAGGGTGTGTTGTTGGCCGAGTAGAGGGTCATCAGCAGGAGGTTGGTCACGGCGGCATAGACCAGCGTGGGGCCGTAGCTCCAGCCCGGCACGGTGTAGGCCAGAACCATGACGATGGCCCAGGGCGCCGCGGTCCACAGCACCCAGGGGCGAAACTTTCCCCACCGGGTGCTGGTGCGGTCCGCCATGACGCCCATCATGGGATCGAAGAAGGCGTCCCAGAACCTGCCCACCAGGAGCAGCGTGCCTGCGATGCCGGCCGCAATGCCCATGGTGTCGGTGTAGAAATTCAGCTGGAAGAGGATCATCGTCATGAAGACGAAGTTCGCGGCGCCGTCTCCCAGGCTGTAGCCAGACTTCTCAACCACGGAGAGCTTGTGCGTGCCGTTTGTCATTTCCGGCTCCTTTGATCTGAAGTGGTGGCCGCCGTTGGGTAGGGCAGGCGCGGGGTAGGCAATTTGTTCAAGCTTACAACTTACTACGAAACGCTCGTCGCCAGTCAACTACACGTTGTTGCCAAGCTCGAAGAGGGGGTCGGATGCACCGGCGTAGGCCAGGAGCCGCTTGGTCTCGTCCTCGGTGATGGGCTGGAAGCTCTGGGCGACGTCCATGGCGAGGCGGAACCAGGCGGGGTTTCCCGGCGGGAGGGCCGCCGTGACAGGCTGCGAGAGAGTCCAGCGCCAGGCCAGGGTGGATTCCTCGGGCAGCGCGCAGGGCTCGTACCAGCACTTGGGAGTGCGCTGGCTTTCGGCCAGGGTCGCCGCGTACTTGCCGCGGGCCATGGCCTTGATCGCGAAGCGAGCCACGCCTTTCTTGCGCGCGTGTTCGAGGACCTGCGGGCCGAAGTTGGCCTTGGAGAAAAGCACGTAGTTTACGGGGAACAGAAAGGCGTCGAAAGGAGCGTGGTCCATGGCGCCGATGGCGGTCTCGACGGAGTGGGCGCTGAATCCGAGGTAGCGCAGCTTGCCGGCCTTCTGCGCGGCCACGAAAGCCTCCATGGCGCCGTTGGGGCCGAAGATGCGCTCCAGGTCCGAGGTCTTCTGAATGGCATGGTGCTGATAGAAATCCAGGTGGTCGGTGCGAAGGACCTTCAGCGTGGCGTCGATGTCGGCCGCTGCGCCGGCCTTGTCGCGAAAGTCGGTCTTCGAGGAGAGGAAGCAGCGCTTGCGGTAGGGTTCCAGCGCCGGCCCCATGCGCTCTTGCGCGTTGCCGTAAGACGGGGAGACGTCGAAGAAGTTGACGCCACGGTCGAAGGCCTCCGCCACCAGCTCGTTGGCGGCCTGCTGTTCGATGCTCATGAGCGCGGTGCCGCTGAAGGCCAGGATGGAAAGCTGCTCGCCCGTCTCACCCAGCGGCCGCTTGGGGATCGGGTTCCGCGCGGCCGAAGGCTTGGCGTCGCCTAACAAGTCGCTCGATGCAGCCAGAAGGGCGGAGGCCGCTGTTCCGTTTTTCAGAAAGTCACGCCGGTCCATAGTTCTGATGATGCACCCTTTGCGGGTGCGCGTTCAATGGCCGGCTGGTACAATCAGGACCGGGATGATTCTGAACTCTCGCGTCGACCCCCGTAAGCTTGTGGGCTGCTATCCGGAGCGGCTGAGCCTGGAGCAACTCAGGGGGCTGGCCGGATACATGGTCGCGCTGGAGCTCTACACGCCGGAGACGGTGCCGGTGCGCCGGATCGAGGCCATCGGCGAAACGGTCGAGGAATGCATGGCGAATCTGGTGGAGCGCGGCCTGGAGCCACGGCATTTCGAATACATCATGTTGAAGACGCCGTACTGAGGCGCTACACTAGGGAAGTCCGTCGGAAGTCGGGGCGTGGCTCAGCCTGGTAGAGCGCCTGGTTCGGGACCAGGAGGCCGGTGGTTCGAATCCACTCGCCCCGACCAATCTCGTTTTAATATCAACAAAATCAGCATCTTACATGGGGGCCCCAGTCCCCCTTCCGCACCACGACACAAATATCTCCACGGGCCTTCCACTGCTCACGACCAAGCCTGGGGGGCAACTCTGCACTGTCGAGGTAGCGGACCGAGGGCTCCGCCCGGCTTCTCAGGTAGGACTCGAACCGATAACCCTTCGGTCAACAGCCGAACCGGCTGTAGCCACCTGGCATTGTAAACACAAGGCTTACGCGCACGAAAAACCAGGGGGACTCTCGGGGGACTGTAGTGGAGGCTGTTGGCGCGCCGTGTAAGCTTCCGCAGAAGTACGGATGTTAGTTGCAGGGCCCGACCGGCACGCGCCTGCAACAAAATCCCCTGCCGGTAAGACGATCAGTTAGAATTGGTGGTCTTTTCTCTGCAGGAGCGAACCATGAGCAACGAGTCCCCCATCGAACAAGATTTTGAGGCCCTATTCGCCTCTGCACCGGGCCTTTACATGGTCCTCGATCCTGGTTTGCGGATCGTCGCGGCCACTGAAGCCTACCTGCGGGAGACTTTGACGCGTCGCGCCGACATTCTTGGCCGGCACGTGTTCGACGTGTTTCCGGACAACCCCGGCGATCCCTCCGCGGACGCCGTGCAAAACTCAACCGCTTCCTTTCGTCGAGTGCTCGAGTCCCATGTTACCGATGTCATGGGTCTGCAAAGGCATGACGTTCGCAAGCCTGAAGCTGAGGGCGGCGGCTGGGAGGTGCGTTACTGGAATGCCACTAACTCCCCGGTCCTGAAGCCGGACGGCTCTCTCGCTTACATCATGCACCGCGTCGAAAACGTCACGGAACTGGTGCTACTGCAGGAGCAGGGCGTCGAACAAACCAAGGTTACCGAGGTGCTCCGGGCGCAAGCGGCAGAGATGAAAACGGAAATCGCAGAACGCCGCCGGGCCGAGGCGGCGCTGCGCGAGAGCGAGTCTCGATTCCGCTCGCTGAGCGAGGATAGCAAAAACTCGTTCGTTATCTTGTCTAACTTTGTGCCCCAGTTGGTATGGATGTGCACGCCGGACGGGTTGAATATTTACTTCAATCAGAGATGGACGGATTACACGGGACTGACTCTGGAAGAGAGCTATGGAAGAGGTTGGAACACTCCTTTCCACCCTGACGACCAGCTGCCCGCATGGAATGCTTGGAACAAAGCCGTCCAGACCGGTGCACAATACAGCATCGAGTGCCGTTTGCGGGCGGCAGATGGCAGCTACCGCAGGTTTCTGATTCGGGGAGAGCCCATGCGCGATATATCAGGGGGCGTTCTCCGATGGCTAGGCACCTGCACAGATATCGAAGACCTAAGGCAGGAGAGCGAGGAGCGGCTCCGCCTGGCTCTCGCCGCGGCTGAGTTGGGCGCGTGGGACTACGACCCGGTCACTGGCGCGCTCGTTTGGGACGCACGGTGCAAGGAACTATTCGGGCTGGGCCCCGAGGTCGAGGTCAACTACGACATGTTCCTCGCCGGGGTGCATCCCGATGACCGCGAGCGGGCGAACCAAGTTGTGCAACGGAGCTTCGATCCCGCCAGCGACGGACTTTTCGACATTGAGTATCGCACGGTGGGCCTCCGCGATGGCGGCGTGGTGCGCTGGGTTCACGCCACCGGCCGAGCGTCGTTCAATACCGCCAGCGAAGCCATTCGCTTCATCGGCACGGTTCAGGACATCACCGGGCGCAAGCGCGCCGAGGAGGCGCTGCGCGCCAGCGAAGCGAGCCTCAAGCGCTCCCAGGAGATCGCGCATCTGGGCAGTTGGGAACTCGACCTGGCGTCGAACCGTCTCACGTGGTCCGACGAGGTTTACCGCATCTTCGGGCTGCAGCCCCAGGAGTTCGCCGCGACCTACCAGGCGTTCCTGGAGCGCGTGCATCCCGACGACCGGGCTGCGGTGGACGCCGCCTACTCGGGGTCGGTGCGCGACGGCCGGGAATCGTATGAAATAGAGCACCGCGTCGTGCGCAAGGACACGGGCGAAATCCGTTACGTCCGCGAGAAATGCCAGCACGTGCGCGACGCCCAGGGGCGCATCGCGCTCTCGCTGGGCATGGTGCACGATGTCACCGAGCACAAGCGGGCCGGGGAGGCGCTGGCGGCGAGCGAAAACCGGCTTCGCGCCCTGCTCGAATCCGCGGCGCAGGGAGTGGTGGCCGTCGATGCGACCGGACGGATCCTCCTGGTCAACGCGAGGACCGAAGATCTATTCGGATACAGCCGCGGCGAATTGATCGGGCAACCACTGGAACTGCTCGTGCCAGAGCACTTCCAAGTGTTGCATGCCGGGTATCAGCGCCAGTACTTCGAAAGCCCGCGCACGCGCCAGATGGGCGCCGGGCTTGACCTGCGGGGCCGCAAGAAGGACGGCGGCGACATTTCAATGGAGATCAGTCTCAGTTTCGTCGAAGAAGGTGGAAAGCGATTGGCGCTGGCGCTGATAACGGACATTGCCGAGCGCAAGCATGCCGAGGAGCGCCTAAGGCAGACGCAGAAACTGGAGAGTCTCGGCCTGCTGGCGGGCGGCGTCGCGCACGACTTCAACAACCTGCTGGTCGGCGTGATCGGCAACGCCAGCTTGGCCCAGGAGTTGCTTCCGCCCGATCACCCGGCCGTCGAACTGATGGACGAAGTCCTCAAGGCCGGCGAACAGGCCGCGCATCTGACCCGGCAAATGCTCGCCTATTCAGGCAAAGGGAAGTTTCTGGTGGAACCGCTGAATCTCTCGGCGCTCATCCCGGATATGTGCGGCCTGGTCCGGCCGTCCATCTCCAAGAAAATCGGGTTGCAGCTCGAGCTGGAAGAGGATCTGCCACGCGTCGAGGCGGATCGCGGCCAAGTCCAGCAGGTGTTCATGAACCTGGCGATCAATGCGGCGGAAGCGATCGGCAGTGAGGGACTGATTACGGTAAGGACCGGCGTCCAGGACGTGGATGAACCGTACCTTCGACTCCGCCCGGAACTCGGCGTGCTAGCGCCGGGAAGATACGTTTGTCTCGAAGTGCGCGATACCGGGTCCGGCATGGACGAAGCGACCAAAGCCAAAATCTTCGATCCATTCTTCTCTACGAAGTTCACGGGGCGAGGGCTCGGACTTGCGGCGGTTTCCGGCATTCTGCGCGGGCACAGATGCGGGATCACTGTCAGCAGCGCGCCAGGTAAAGGCAGTTGCTTCACCGTACTGTTCCCAGCAACCACGCGCGCGGAGGGAAAGGGGCCGGTTGTTGGCCGCGACGCTTCCCTCCGTGGCGCCGGCACAATCCTCGTTGTGGATGATGAACAGTTCGTTCGCGAGATGGCGAAAAGGGCTCTCGAACGTCTCGGCTACACGGTTCTGATGGCGGACGGCGGCGCGGCGGCTATTGACGTTTTCAGGAGACACCCCGGTGAGATTACTCTGGTAGTCCTCGATCTGAGCATGCCGCATATGAGCGGCGAAGAGGCGCTGCTCGAGCTAAGGAAGATCCGACCAGAAACCAAGGTTGTCGTGTCCAGCGGCTACAGCGAGTCCGAAGCCATGCCGCTGTTCGACGGCCAGCGAGTCTCCGGTTTCGTTCAAAAGCCCTATACCTCGATGAGGATCGCAGAGAAAGTGAAGGAGTGCCTCGGGCAGCCCATTGCGTTGTTTTGAGCGGCGACTCCTGAACCGTCTCTGCTTGAGAGGCGGTCGCGGCATGCTCCTTACGTTCGGCTTCCTCGCTGCGCTTCTCGTCGGCAGCGCATTGGCGTGCGACGATTTCCTCGAGGGCACGCCGCTTCGCTTCCATGCGAACGTGGGAGTAGCGCGAGAGCATGGCCCGCGAGACGCGACCGGCGATGCTCATGATCACCTCACCGCCGGCGCCTGAGCTGGCGAGTTCCGTGACCAGCGCGTGGCGGTTGTCGCGCCAGCGCCCGAAAACCTTCGCTTTGTCGCGCACGGAAGACGCGTCTCCCGCCCCAAAGTAAACGTGGTTGTACTGAGTCACCCCGCCGCCACTACCTTGATCCTGGCTCCGATGCCATCGCGGTTGCTCTTCGTCCCACGGAGCGCGAATTCGAGCCGGTGATTAATTAACGGGGATATGCGTCAGATCCGGTTCTTGTACATCGGCTCGTGCGTTTGCTCCACCCTTCCTTCAGACCCCGCCTCGCGACGACGCCCTTGCGCTTCGCTATGACTTCACCTCCATCAGGTCGTCAAAAGGACTTGCACCCTCAAGCCGTCGAAAAGGCCCGGTACACAAAAAAAGGGGCGCAGGGCGCGCCCCCTCCTACCGTGGCCGAAACAGACCGGATCCTGTCACTGCTGGAGGATTCGGCGGCAGGCCCCGTCTTCGTCCACTGCAAGCGCGGTGCCGACCGTACAGGCGCCGTCATCGCAGCGTACCGGATCGACCATGACAAGTGGGACAACCAGCGCGCTCTGAAAGAGGCGTTGGCGAGCGGCATGCGCTGTCTTCAGTTCGAACGGAAGACATTCATCCGCACCTTCGAACCCCGGACCAGAAATGCCAATGGCGGTGCCCCGACTGGCGATATGGCTGGAACGACAATCTCAGCGGCCAGCGTGAAAGATTGACTGGCGCTTTGGCCCGCGGCAGCGCGCTGAAGCGTAATGCCACTTAGTTCTCCCAGATCTGAGCAACCCGTCTGTAAGTCTCTGCTTAACAGGTCAGCCGGGCGCCGGTTGGCAACC
>CAZBQQ010000192.1:0-10087 GCA_964493965.1 uncultured Solibacteraceae bacterium | reverse complement strand
CCCGGCGCGAGGAACGCCTGGCCGACTTTCAGTCCCGCTGCGAAGTGCTGCGCCGCGCCCATCTGCAACTGGCTTCCGGCGAGTGACGGGCCGGTAAGGGGCCAGGGCACGCGCCAAGGTTGCCCTATTGGAAGAGAGCGAGGTCGATGGCTTCGGCCATCGCTTGATAGCCGGCATCGTTTGGATGGAGATGATCTTCCGATGCGAACCGGGCCAAGAGCCTGCTGGGATGGTCGGGATCACGCAATACCGCATCGAAGTCGACGACACCGTCAAACGCGCGGCTGGTTCGAATCCAGTTGTTGACGGTCTGCCGAATCGCTTCCTTCGCTCCAGAATAGTACCCAGGAATGTCCACGCCTTCACAAGGGGTCATCGTGGAACCAATGAGCTTGATCCGACGGGCGTGGGCGCGAGAAATCAACTGGCGGTATGCGCCGATCAGATCCTCGGCGCTTCGCGTGGCCCCCGGATCGGCAAGTGAGAGTCGTCCCAGCTTAGCGCCCGGGAATCCGAGATCATTGATCCCTTCCAGCAGCACGATATGAGTGACTCCCGGCACGGATAAGGCATCCCTGTCGAAACGGGCCAGGGCGCTGACGCCCAACTCCGCAATGGGACCGTCATCCAACAGACGATTGCCGGCGATGCCCTCATTCACAACCGCCCATTTCGAGCCCTCCGCCCTCTTGCCGATTCGGCGGATGAGGTCACTCGGCCAATTGCGGTCTGCCTCGGGCGTGGAACCATCGCCATCGACGATGGAGTCGCCGAACACCACGATCAGGCGGTGGGAAGGTTGAGCCGGAACGAGCACCGCAGTCACGAAAACTGAGCTCGAACTTTCCGTTCCGCCTCGAATCTCCGCTTCATGGGAATAGTCTCCCTTTGGCGAGACCACGGCGCGCTTGAGTGCCAGGGCATGCCACGTGGGTGTAGCGACACGTCTGGGAATGTACAAGCTGATGCTAATCTCGGATCCGTTGGCCGCGGAAAAAGCCGCCCGATCACTAAGCGCCGTTGCGCCCGGAGGAATTGTGATCGAGGTGCTTCCCCCAAACGTCACGGCTCGCATCGAACCTGACTTTACGCTCGCTGCACCGCTTGGCTCTCCCACAGTCAGAGAACCAACAACGAGTGGGGAGGAGCCGAATTAGTTTGAAAGACGAACGCGAATCTGAGAGCCCCCAACCGATATGTGCACGCGCTCTCGGACCGTTTGATCCTCGAGATTGAGCATTGGCTCTTTTGGATCGGGTTCTGCGCGCTCGGGACTGGCCGCCCACGTGGCGATCCAGGATTCCTGCGCCGCACCAAGTGGGGGAAGCAACAAAAGAGAACCAATGAGGGCACAACACCGGACCGCGTTCGTGAGCGTCAACTTGTTCACCTCGCCCTCAGTTGGTCGCGGTCGCCGGCGCCGCGCCGAGCTGCTGCATCATTCCCAGTGTGTCCATCAGGATACGGCTGTCTGCCATCTTGCCCGACACCAGGCGATCGATCACCATGCCTTTGACTGTAATCCGCCGCCCGGTGGCGGGAACGCCGAGGAACGCTCCTTCGTGGGTACCGGACCATGTGAAGCGGCTAAATACTTTGTCGCCCTCCGCTACCATTTCATCGACGGTCCAACGGATATCCGGAAATGCGCTTCGTATTTGGCCGATCACCTCCTTCAACCCCTCTCTTCCTTGCGCCTGCCCCGGAAGCGGATCGAGTTCCACAAAGTCCTCGACTACCAGGTCATCAGCTCGCTCCAGGCGTCCCTGGTTGATTACCTCTTCGATGAACGTCATGATCACGCCCTTGTTGTCATTCGTTGACATGGTTCTACCCTCCGGTGCATCCCGCATTCTGCACTGTCTCGAGAACTATTCCCCATTATCTCCGACTCCGGTTTCCGCCCAGTGACGTACCACCCGGAAACCGACGCGCCACCGACGAGCCGGCGGCCATAAGCTATTCTGGGTAGGTTAATGCAGACGAACACAGATGCCACCGGCGTGACGGTTTGGGTTACCGGCTTGAGCGCCTCCGGCAAAACCACCATCAGCGAGGCTGTCGCCGAGGTGCTGCGCGCGCGAGGGCACCGCGTCGAGATGCTCGACGGCGACTGCGTGCGCCAGAATCTGACTAAGGGCCTGGGTTTCTCGAAGGAAGACCGCGACGAGAACATCCGCCGCATCGGTTTCGTCGCCCATCTGCTATCCCGCAACGGCGTGATCGTGATCGTGGCCGCCATCTCGCCCTACCGCGCGATCCGGGACGAAGTGCGCACCCGCATCGGCCACTTCATCGAGGTCTTCGCGAACGCTCCGCTCGAAGTCTGCGAGCAGCGTGACCCCAAGGGGATGTATCGCAAGGCGCGCGCCGGCGAGATCAGAGGATTCACCGGCATCGACGATCCGTATGAGCCCCCGCTTGCACCCGAGGTCGAATGCGAGACGGACTGCGAGACGGTGGAGGAATCCGTCGCCAAGGTCCTTCACGTCCTCGAGGCCAACCGGTACACGCGCCGCGACCAGGACGCTTCGAGCCCGCGGTGACGGAGATCCGCCGCTTTCTTCGCCGCCATCTGGAGCGAGTCCTCACCATCGAAAACGCCTGCTTCGCCCGCGAAGCCTATCCGCGCGAACTGTTTCTCGAACTCCACCGCGACTGCGCGCGCCACTTCTTCGTGGCGTTGAAGTCGAGGCGCATCGTCGGCTACGCGGTGACGTCGGTTGGGGAAGGGGACGCGGAGATCGTCTCGATCGCGGTTCTGCCGGAACACCGCCGTGCGCGCGTTGCAACGGCCCTGCTGTGCCACACCATCTCGCGTCTCCGCCGCGCTCGTGTCGGGCGCCTGACGCTGATGGTCAGGCTGGACAATCTGGCCGCGATCCGCTTCTACCGCGGTCTGGGATTTCGCGCCGCTGGGCGCATCAAGCGCTATTACGAGGACCGCTCCGACGGCCTCCTCATGCGCAAGCGGCTGTGAAGGACGGCCGCGAGTGCGACAATTGCTTTTCGGGGAGGAATCACTTGTTCAAGAACATCGTCTGGCTGGCCGCGCTCGCCGCGGTGGCCGCTGTGGCCGAGACTCCGGCGGATCCGCTGGAGCAGATCGTGAAGATGGGCCGCGGAGTGAACATCATCGGCTACGACCCGCTATGGGACGACTTTGCCAAGGCCCGCTTCAAAGAACGTCATTTTCAGCGCATCCACGAGGGCGGCTTCCAGACCGTTCGCGTCAATCTGCAAGCCTTCGGCCATATGGACGCCCAGAACAAGCTCGACCCGGCGTGGCTCAAGACGCTCG
Source organism: uncultured Solibacteraceae bacterium (assembly GCA_964493965.1). GTDB lineage: Bacteria > Acidobacteriota > Terriglobia > Bryobacterales > Bryobacteraceae > DASWZN01. The sequence continues at coordinate 6,786 of CAZBQQ010000192.1, read as the reverse complement.
ACTGGGTCGTGAAGAACGCGCTCGCCAACAACCTGATCGTCATCCTCGACGAGCACGACTACGAAAGCTGCGGCAAGGATACCGCCGGCTGCCAGATCAAGCTCCTGGCGTTCTGGGAGCAGATCGCGGCGCGCTATCAGGATTCCCCGGCCGATGTGCTGTTCGAAATCCTGAACGAACCGAATTCCCAGTTCACCGCTCCCAGGTGGAACAGCGCCCTGAAGGAAGCGCTGGCCGTCATTCGCAAGACAAATCCCACGCGCAATGTCGTCATCGGCCCGGCCTTCTGGAACGGGATCCAGTTCCTCGACAAGCTCGAGCTTCCGCCCGATGACCGGCACATCGTCGTCACCGTGCATTACTACCTGCCCATGCAATTCACGCATCAGGGCGCGCCGTGGAGCGTGACGACCGCCAAGCTCTCGGGCATCACCTGGGGCACCGACACCGAGAAGCAGCGGGTGGTGGAGGATTTCGCCGGCGTCGCAAAGTGGTCCAAAGCCGAGAAGCGGCCGATCCTGCTGGGCGAGTTCGGCGCGTACGATAAGGGCGACATCGACTCGCGCGTCCGCTACACCGCTCACCTGGCGCGCACCGCCGAGGCGTTGGGCTTCGCCTGGACCTACTGGCAGTTCGACTCGAACTTCATCGTCTACGACATCGACAAGGACGACTGGTTCCAACCCATCTGGCGCGCGCTGGTGCCTGCGCCCACTGCCACGCCCGGCGGCTCGCCGCGCTAGTTCGTTTACCGCTTGCTGGCGCGCGCGGAGCGGAGCCGCGACCGCGAGGGAGTGGTGTTCAAGCGCCATCGGAGACACCGCGCTAGTCCGACGGTCCCCGCGCCCCAGCACCGAACCGCGCGCGTAAGCAACCTGACCAGTGTCGCGCTGCCGCCCCACCTCAGCGCTACCTACTGGGCCAACGGTTTGATCAAGACCCTGAACTCGCGCCTCGGCAGCCTGCCCACCTGGACGTATAATCCAGAGGGGGAGGGCCGCGCTTCCGCCGTGTCCGACTCGACCCCCCAGACACTGGTGGCCCCGACCAGCTACAATCTCTACGGGCTGCCCACGGGCATGACTTTCGGCTCAACTGACTACGACTCCTTCCAATATGACGCCACCGGCCGCATGACCCAATTCGCAGCCGTTGTGCGCAGCTCCTCGATGACCGGCGTGCCAACCTGGAACACCAACGGCTCGCTGCAGCAGTTGGCCATCACCGACGGCTTCAACGGGAACAACACCCAGAGCTGCACCTACCAGCACGACGACCTGGCGCGCATCGCCGCGGTCAACTGCGGCACCGGTAAATGGAACCAGACTTACAGCTACGGCTCGAACGGTTTCGGGAACGTGAACTGGACCGGCACGGGATTGGGCACGAACTTTACCGCGGCCTACAACGCCGGTAACAATCATTTCGCCAGCCTGGGGACCTACGACAGCAACGGCAATCTGCTGACCGATGGAACCCACACCTACACCTGGGACGCCGACGGCAAACTGTACCAGATCGTTAGCGGGTCTACGACCACCACGATGACCTATGACGCGCTGGGCCGGCGCGTGGAGCAGGCGGCGGGAAGCACCTACACCGAAGTCGTGTACGGTCCGGGCGGCGGCAAGCTGGCCCTGGTCAACGGCTCGGGGCAGGCGGTCATTTCCGCGTTCATCCCGCTACCGGCAGGCGCGACGGCAGTCTACGCGGGCAACACGCTAAACCGCTACCGCCACTCCGATTGGCTGGGTTCTTCGCGGCTTTCCTCGACCCCCACGCAGCCAACCTCGGTCGCCTACGATGGCGCCTACTCACCCATGGGCGAGAGTTACGTAGAGACCGGCACCACCGACCGCAACTTTACGGGCCAGAACCAGGACCTGACCACAGGTTCGAGCGGCGACCTCTACGATTTCGCGTTCCGCGAATACCACCCCATCCACGGCCGCTGGATCTCGCCCGATCCGGCGGGCTTGGCTGCGGTCACTCCGGCCAACCCGCAGAGCTGGAATCGCTACGCCTATGTCAACGGCAGCCCGCTCAACAGCATTGATCCCCTCGGTCTGATGTGCGTCGCCTATTCCATGGGCCCTCAGAACTGCGGGTATAGCATGGTCTACAGTTGGGCTAGCTTGAGTCAGGGCTGGGACATGAAAGGTGGCGTAAGCGTCCCGCCCGTGGGCGGCATCGGCAATTCGGGCGGCGTCGCGGCTGCCAATCGCTGGTTCGAATGGGCAACCATGGTGACCTCGCGTACCTGGTACTGCTGCGACAATCGTCCCTACGTCAACGAGCAATTCAACCCCAACTTCACAATGGGATTCTGGATCCTAACGTTAGGCAATCTGTCGAGGATAGGCGAGTTCGCAGCCGGGTCCGACGATGGAACCTTCGGGCCGAGGCGTGGAGGAGGCGGAGGGGGAGGGACAGGCAGCGGGACGCCCCAGGTGCAACCCTTCTGGCAGAAGCCGGGTTGCGGCACCGCCATCACTGGGGCAGCGCTCGGGACGGTATTAACTGCTGGAGAAGCTGTTGCCGTTGTCTATCTTGGTCCTGAGCTTCTGGCCGTTGCGGGTGAGACGCTTGCAGAGGGTGGCGCTGTCATGGGCACCGTCGAGGCAGGGCACCTTCTATTTGGGGCAAGCACGGCGCTTGTGGCAGCGCCGATCTTGGCAATAGAAGGATTCAAAACGACGGCGGCAAAGTGTTTCTGAGGTGGCCATGAGCTGGAAGATTGTTGAACGATCAGGATCGTTGCTCGCGCTGGTGGTGCTGATAGGGATTCTCTGGTACGCGCGTTCACCTTCACTGAATGCGGGTTCGCCATATCTCGGCGCTGCCGCATGTGTGGGCACCTACTGCATACCAAACTCCTTCTTTTTGAAGGTGCGACTGAGAAAGGGCGAACCACCACAAACGCTCTGGCCTCTTGCGAGAAGGTTGCGCGTGCTCATCCTCGTCGCCTGGCAGCTTGCCGTTCTTGGTTTGCTGAATATCTGGGCGGCGGGCGAGCCTGCTGCCTCTCGCCGAATACTTGTGCTGAGCGGCCTTCTGTTGGTGCTCAGCATTGCTATCTCGGATCGCTTGCTTTCCCTAGCAGATAGTCCGGACCAGGATGGTGGCACCAGGCCACTGAAGTTCTTCGATCGCTTGAGGACAAGGCGTACGTATCTCTGGGGGTTCATCGTATATCCCGCGAGTATCCCCACTTATCTCAGTGCAGACTTTTGCGTGACAGGGGAGCCATATTCACCTCTGCTGCATCCTCCGCAGATATGCCTCCTGCTTACTGCGGTCATGTCAGCGGGAACCCAAGCACTGGTCTTTCAGCGTTACCACGGACTCGCATCTGACAAACGAATACTTGCGATATGCGTGCTTGGCGTTCTTTTCGTTGTGGGGTCAGCCGGAGCCTTTACATTCTTGCTGGACAATAGTTGGTATGTCTATGCGCTCTCGTCACTCACAGTGATGTGCCTTGCCATGAGCACGCACTTGGTGCTACGTGCTACCAACGGCGCCAGGCCCAATCCGTAATACCGAACTCAAGCGGGAGCCGAACCACCACCAGCTATGGCGACGCGAACTTCTGGCGGCCCGGCTCGATCCAGAGTACGTTCTTCCTTCCGCGGGAGGCTGCGGCTGTTGGAGTCTACCTTGCCAACTTGGAACCCGGAACCGTGCAGACGGTGGTCCCTGATTACTGGGAGGAGAGAACCCGCGAACCGCCCCGTGGCACCCGTGCCCCGTGGCAGCGGATAGGATGGAGGTTCCGCGCGCCGCAACTGTAGGTGCGAGGTGAGTGTGGTCGCAACCACATGACGAGCGAGCCGCTTGGTGGAGATCGCCCAGCCCCGGACCCGCACGCTCGACCTGTCAGTCGATCACGTCGGCCGCGGCCGCAACAGAAACAGCTGGTGCCCGCATCGCGACAACTGCCCACGTTACGACTTGGGATCGGCGTCCGCTGCTCCCTCTTGGTCGTTGCGCTGGTACTCCTGACCGCCCTTCCTGCGACTCGCTGCGGCTACATCGAGCTGGACGACCAACTCTATCTCCGCGACCACGCTCCCGCCCAGGGCCTCTCAACCGAAGCGGTCGCCTTCGCCTTCACTTCAGTCCGCGAGCTCTATTGGCATCCGCTCACGTGGCTCAGTCACGCGCTCGACGTCGAGTTGTTCGGCTCGGCTCCAGCCGGCCACCACTTCACCAGTATCTTGCTGCACGCCCTCGCAGCCGGGCTGCTCTGTCTTGTGCTGATCCGCCTGGGCGCACCTACCGGGACCGCTGCAGCCGGGGCCCTCCTCTGGGCCCTCCACCCACTACGCGTTGAGTCTTTCGCCTGGCTCGCAGAGCGCAAGGACGTCCTCTGTGCGGCCTTCTTTCTCGCCGCGATCCACGCGTACCTCCACTACCTGGACCGCCAAACGCGTCCACGCTATGCAGCCTGGCTCTGTCTCGGCCTGCTGGCCCTGATGTCCAAACCAACCGCCGTCAGCCTCCCGGTCATCCTGCTGCTCCTGGATTTCTGGCCCCACCGCCGCCAAGCGTCGCTACTCCGGCTTGTGCTCGAGAAGTCGCCGCTTGCTGCGGGAGCCGCCGCAGTCGTCTACCTCACTGTAACCGGCCAGCGAAGCGCAGGCGCCACCTTGCTGCTCCAGGGGGTCGCCTTTCCCGTCCGGCTCGAGAACGCCGCCGTCTCGTGCCTCCGCTACTTCGCCAAGATGTTCTGGCCGACGAATCTCAATCCCTTCTACCCCTACCACCCCAACTTGCCTGCGGCGTGGGTCATTGCCTCCGGAGCCCTGTTGGCCGCGCTGACCGCGCTCGCTATCCGGCAGCGCAAGCGCCGGCCCTGGCTGCTGTTCGGATGGATCTGGTTCCTGGTGACGCTACTGCCGAACTCTGGGCTCGTCCAGGCCGGCTGGCAATCCATGGCCGACCGCTTCACGCATCTGCCCATGATCGGAATCGTGATCGCCGTGGTCTGGACGGTTTCCGATTGGGCGGGGGCGCAACCGCGGCGGCAAAAAGCGGCCGCCTGGATCGCGGGCGTCGCGCTGGTGGCACTCGCCGCTCTTACCATCCATCAGATCGGCTACTGGCACGACAGCGAGACGCTCTTCCTCCGGTCCATAGCCCTCGAAGACAGCGCCTTCATACGCGAGAACCTGGCTGCGATGCTCACGCGCGCAGGCCGCGACCACGAAGCCGAAGTGCACCTGCTCGCGGGCGTACGCTTGTTTCCTCAGCAGTATTCGCTCCATAATGAGCTGGCAAATATCTACCGCCGCACCGGCCGCCTGGACCAGGCCCTCGCCGAATCCAACCTGGCGGTCGCCCTGGCCCCGGCTCAGCGCCCGGTAGTCGAGACGGCGGGAATGGTTCACCTCCGGAGGGGAGACTACGACGGCGCGCTCGGCTACTTCGATCAAGCCTTACGACTCGGCACGCCTGCGCCGACCATCGCCGCAGCAGTGAGCGACATGGGCGCCTGGCTCGCCTCGCAAGGCCGCCCGGACCAAGCAGAGCCCCTCATCCGCAGAGCCGTGGAACTGAATCCGCTGCTTGTCCAAGCTCGCCGCAACCTGATCCTCGTCCTCGAAGACCAACATCGCCCCGCGGAGGCTCGCCAGGCCATCGAACAAGCTATCCAAGCTACCGGACCGCTCCCGGAATACCGAGATCTTGTCCCCTGACAACCTCAATCCCCGCCGCCTCCGCCCCGAAACGCGCGTCACCTCAATTGCATTTCTCGATTCGCCCCCGATTCAATCGCTTGCCAGTTCTGAGGCCTTGACAACAATCCGCGCCGAGTTACTCTCGTGTCGGTGAGGTCCTGCTCCTGCGCTCGCAAAACCCAGCCGCCCGTGTTCGACACATTTCGTCACATCGACACCCGACACGCCACGGCGGGCAGCAAGAGAAACCGCGGAACAGAGAAGTTCACTATGAACCCAAGCCACAAGCCGACAGTCTGCCAACGAAAACCACTGCGCCCGCATTCGACACATTTCGTCACATCGACACCCGACACCCCGACCGCCGGGGGGCTACAGGAAAAACGGTGCCACCCTAAAACCCAGGCGGCCGCGTTCGACACATTTCGTCACATCGTCACCCGCCACTGCCCTCCCGCCCCCGCGCCCTTCGCCTCGCCTGAACCGCTCGCGAGACGGGGCGGACGCCAAACCCGCCCTCGGATAGAATAGGACGATGCCCGACGAGCCTCAGCAGGAGAACGCGGCGCCCAGCTTCGAAGCCAGCTTGGCCGAGCTGGAAAAAGTGGTCCACGAACTCGAGAGCGGGGACCTGGCGCTCGAGCGTGCGCTCGAATTGTTCGAGCGCGGCGTGCAGTTGAGCGACCGCTGCCGCAAACAGCTCGAAGAAGCCGAAACCAGAGTCGAAGTGCTGATCAAACGGAATGGCAAGCTGCAGCCCGAGGCCTTCCGCACGGACAAGGCATGACCTTCGGCGAATACATCAAGCAGCAGCAGCAATTCGTTGACGCACAACTGGACCGTCTGGTGCCGCCCGAATCCACGCCGCCCCAGACCATCCACCGCGCCATGCGCTACAGCCTGTTTGCGGGCGGCAAACGCGTCCGGCCCATTCTGTGCCTGGAGGCGGCGCGAGCGGTCGCGGATTTCGCTCCCGGTGTGGAGGAGTCGGCCTGCGCGCTCGAATTCATTCACACCTACTCGCTCATTCACGACGATCTGCCGGCCCTCGATAACGACGATCTGCGCCGCGGCGTCCCCACCTGTCACAAGCAATTCGGCG
>CAZBQQ010000191.1:0-10094 GCA_964493965.1 uncultured Solibacteraceae bacterium | reverse complement strand
TGCCTTCGGGAAAGGTCGCCTACGCAGTTCCGCGGAAAACGAGGTTGGCTCCCCGGCATGGATTCGAACCACGATTCACGGCTCCAAAGGCCGCTGTCCTACCATTAGACGACCGGGGAATGGCGGAGAACTAGGCTCCTTTGGGTAGTGTAGCAGCCGCGCCGCGGCGTCACCACTCGGCGTAGGGGGTGCCGTCGAGCGGGCTGGTTTTGTCCGAGCCGCTGCGAACGTCCCAGATGCCGGGCTCGGTCTGGCTGACCGAGGCGGTGGCGTCCTCCATGATGATCTTCCACGTCGTATTGTTGCCCGTCATTGGGTCGATGGGCACCGCGCGCAGGTAGCCATCGCTCACCAGGTCGTCGAGCGACTGGGGCGCCTTCTGCTTGTCGAGCGTGTACTCGTCGATCATGTTCCGCAGCGTGAACAGATTGCTGCGCAGCAGGCTCTCTTTGGCCCGCATGATCGCCTTCTGGTACATGGGCACCGCGATCGAGACCAGGATGGAGATGATCGTCATCACGATCAGGATCTCGATCAGAGTGAAGCCCCGCCGCCGGCGCGCGGGGTTCGTCGTCAGGCTACCATTCCGCATAAGCCGTGCCATCGGGAGCTTTCTCCGTACTCTTGGTGAACACATCGAAAACGTTCTGTCCGCCCCAACCCGTGGAATCCGGATCGTCGCGCGTACTGCGCATTCCCCACTCGAACGAGTTCGTGAAGGGGTCCTTCGGAATCCGGCGCAGGAACCTCAGCTTCTTGTCAGGGCTGCCATTCGGGCGCACACCGTCGACGAGCTGCTGGAGGCTTTCCGGGTAGCCGTCGCTGTCCATCTTCCCTTTGGGGAGCACGTTGGTGTCGGTGGCGTCCTTGTACTTGTCGATGGCCGTGCGGATTTCACGCAGGGCGTACCGCAAGTCCTTTTCCCGCTCGCGGCGGACCTTGAAGCGCGCGATGGGAACCGCCATGGTGGTGAGGAGCATCAGGATCGTGAAAGCCACGATCAGCTCGATCAAGGTCAGCCCGCGTTGGTTTCGCCGTCTCATACCTATCGAATGGTCACTCTGGCGTGCGGCACGTCCTGCGAGACGGGCTGGTTATGCGAGTCGCGCGCCGTCAGGTCCGAGAAAGTAACGAGCGCCGTTCCCGGCCTGATCGCCTTGAAGGTGAAAACGGCCAGCGCGCCGGTGCCGTTCAGACCCGTCGAATCGGGCATGCGATTCAGATTGACCGTCGCATCGCCGGTGTCGTTCAGGATGTTGCGAGTGAAGATGATTTTCTGGCCGTCGCTCGAGAGGAAGCCGCCCGGGGCCACTTCTTCCAGGCGCAGCAGTTGCGGATCGAACTTCAGCTTGAAAGGCGCGGCGTACAGGTCGCGCGCGTCGCCGACATTGAACTCGATCGTGAAGGTCTGGTCGGGCTTCACCTCGATGGTCTCAGGACGGAACAAAAGACGCGTGCCAGGGCCAGGGGCCGGGGCAGGCGGCGCGGGTGTTACGGAGGGAGCGGGCGCAGCCGTTTCCGGCGCGGGCGCCGGCGCCTTGGGAGCTTCCGCCGCTGCCGCAGGCACAGGGCCCAGTAGCGATGGCGCCATGCTCAAATGTGTATTCTGCTCCGTGCCGGCCGCGATCGCCCTCATGTTGACTTCCGTGATGCCGGGGGTCCGCACGATGTGCGGGATCAGCGCGATCAGCAGCTCGTTCCTATCCTTCTCAATGACGTTACTGGTGAACAGCTTCCCCAGGAACGGGATATTCGAGAGGCCGGGCACACCGCTGACGCTCTTGGTGTCCTGGTCTTGCATGAGGCCGCCCAAAAGGCTCACCTCGCCCTCGCGGATGCGAATCTCGTGTTCCACCTTGCGCTGGCCGATGATGGGCTGGGTGACGCCGCCCACATCGACATCGCCGGTATGGCTCGAGATCTCCAGAACGGCCTTGAGGGTGACTTCCTTGTCGCCGTGAACGGTGGGCGTAATGTCCACGTTGACGCCAATGTCGACAAAGGTGAAGTTCTGATACAGGCCGCCGTATCCGCTGGTGCCGCCGACGCTGCCGCCGAAGGGCTGGATGCCGCCCGACGCAATGGGGTACTTCTCGCCGATGCGCAAGCTGGCCTTCTGGCCGCTGGCGGCGCGCACCTGGGGAGACTGGAGGACCTTGGTGGCTGAGTCGGCCATGGTCGCCTGGAGCAGCGCGCCTGGCATGGTGATCGAGAAGTCGCCGGTCGAAATGTGGCCGACTCGCGACAGCGCGATCAGTTCCGACGTGGTCGTCGGAGTGACGGTGGGCGAGGCGGATGGGTTGCCGCCCAGCAGCACGGGATTCCGCGGCGTGAACTGGATCTGGGTGTTGATTCCGCCGGAGGTCCCGTTGGAAGAGATGGTCGCCGCCAGGTTCCGCGTCTTGGTCCGGTTGGCCTCCATGACGATGACGTCGATCACCACTTCCGATTTGGGCTTGTCGAGGTCGTTCACCAGCTTCTCGGCGAGCAGGATCTGGTCCGGCGTGCCGCGGGCGATGATGGCGTTCATCGAGCTGTAAGTAAAGACCTTCTTGATGTCGGCCACGGTGCGCAGGACGGTGGAAATCTCCTGCAGCTCCTGGGGAGTGGTGAGGTTGGTCAGGTAGAAGACCTGCACCGCGTTGTCTTCGAAGTCCCGGCGCTTCGGCAGGCTGTCGGTAGTCACGAAGATGGCATTGGCGGAGAGCGGCTTCCAGAACGTGTGGGTCATGGTGGCCAGGTAGTCGAGCGCGTCATCGAGGGTGGAGTTGTTGAGGTCCACCGAGGTGTTGCGGCGCGCGTTCGGGTCGCTGGCATAGTCGGGATCGAAGACCACGTTGATGCCGGCCAGCTTGCCCACCGTCTCGTAGAGGACTTTGGCGGGCTGGTTGGCCATGCGGAGGTTGATGGGCTGCGCGGAAAGCGGCTTCAGGAAGGGCGGAGGCATGAGCCGCCCCAGCTTTTCCTTCTCCTGATCGCGGGCCAACTCGGCCGGTGTCAGGGTGCGTTCTTTGGGCGTCAGCTCGGCGCCGCGCTCGCGGTTGCGCTCGATCATCGCCAGCGTCTTCTTCAGCTCCTGCTCGGCCACGTCGGAAGACGGGTCGATGGCATAGGCTTTCTGGAACTCGGCTAGCGCTTTGTCGAGCTCTCCTGCGGTGCGCATTTTCTGGCCGGCATTGACGTGCATCTGCCCGGCCTGGAACCGCACCCGCTTGATCGCGATCTGGTAAGCGACGTCGGCGCTGTCCTCGGCGATCGCTTTTTCGTACGCGTCCAGAGCCGCGTCCCAGTCCTTGTGGGACTCGGCCAGCGCTCCTTCAGCCAGGAACTTGTCGCCTTTGCGCGTGCGCGCATCGCCGACTGCGGCAAACGCCAACACCAAGGCGGTTGCCAGGGCCATCTTAATATAGCGGTCAAACCTGTCCATCTTATTGGAATCCCAGGGGTTGTGTTAGTATAGTCTCGGCGGCGCAGCCCGATCTCACAAAACCATTGACGCTTGGGAGCCGTCCGGCGTGGAGAGGAAAGTTGCAGACTAAGGCGAGTGAAATCAAGATCCTGGCTGCCAACCGGCAGGCCGGGCACAACTATTTCCTCACCGACCGCTATGAGGCCGGCATTGTGCTGACCGGGACCGAGGTCAAAGCCGCGCGCGAGGGGAAAATCCAGCTGAAGGACAGCTACGCCGAGGTGCTTCACGGCGAAGCCTGGCTCGTGAATGCCCACATCAGCCCCTACTCTCACGGCAACCGGATGAATCACGACCCGGTGCGCAGCCGCAAGCTACTCCTGCACCGGACCGAAATCGACAAGCTGCTCGGCAAGGCGCGCGAGCGCGGCTTTACGCTGATCCCCACAAAGGTCTATCTCAAGACCGGGCGCATCAAGTGCGAATTGGCCCTGGCGCGCGCCAAGAAGCTCCACGACAAGCGGGCGGCGGAGCGTCAAAAAGAGAACGAGGCCGAAGCCCGGCAAGCAGTCCGCGATCATACACGGTAGAACTCATGGAACTCAAATTCGAAACGAAGCCAATTGAGCAGGTGGAGAGCGATGCGGTCATCGCGATCGCATTCGACAAGGAGAGCGCGGCGTCGGGGTTGACGCCCGAAGTCACCATGGCGGCCAACACCGCCACGGGGGGCTGGATCGAGGAGCTATACGAGTCCGGTGAATTCGCGGGCAAGCTGTTCGAGATGTCTCTCCTGCACCGGCCGGCGGGCCTCGCGGCGAAGCGCCTTCTGGTGGTGGGCGGCGGCAAGGCCGCGAAGTTTACCGGCGCGGAATTGAGGAACGCGACGGGTGCGGCGGTGCGGTTTCTGCAGTCCAAGGGGGTGCGGTCCGCAACGCTGGCGCTCGATGCCGGGCCCTCTCTCGAGGCGCTGGCCACTGCCGCGGCCGAGGGTGCGATCCTGGGGGCCTACGAACCCGACCAGTACAAGACTGAGGACAAGGATGCCCACGCTCTGGAGACCTTCTCGGTGGTGGCGCCGGGCGCGACCGAGGGCATGAACGACGCCCTCGACCGGGCGCTCATCATTGCCGATGCTCAGAACTTCGCACGTGCGCTGGCCAGCGAGCCGGCCAACCGGATGACGCCCACGATCCTGGCGCAGCGGGCGCGCGATATGTGCTTCGGCTCGGCTCTCCAGTGCGAGGTGATGGACCAGTCCATGATGCGGCAGCTCGGCATGGGAGCGCTGCTGGGTGTGGCGCAGGGCAGCGCGGAACCGCCGGCGCTCATCATCTTGCGGTACCACCCGTTCGAAGAGGCCGACGGCGCGGCGCACCTCTGCCTGGTGGGCAAGGGGGTCACCTTCGATAGCGGCGGAATCTCGATCAAGCCGTCCGAGAACATGGACAAGATGAAGTACGACATGTGCGGCGGAGCGGCTGTTCTGGGCGCCATGCAGGCCATCGCCCGGCTTGCGCCACCCATCCGCGTCACAGCCCTGATCCCGGCGGTCGAGAACATGCCGGGCAGCCGCGCCCAGCGGCCGGGGGACATCGTCACCACACTTTCCGGGAAGACCGTCGAAGTGCTGAACACGGACGCCGAGGGCCGGCTGATCCTGGCCGACGCCCTGACCTACGCGCAGCAGCAGGGATGCACGCACCTGGTGGATGCGGCCACCTTGACGGGAGCCATCGTGGTGGCGCTGGGGCACCTCCACAGCGGCGCCTTCGGGAACGACGACGCGCTGCTCGAGCAGACGCTGGCGGCCGCGCGCGCCGAGGGCGAAAAGCTCTGGCCGATGCCGCTCGACGAGGAGTACAAGGACCAGCTGAAGAGCCCCTTCGCGGACCTTCCGAACATCGGCACGCGCTGGGGCGGCGCCATCACCGCGGCCATGTTCCTGAAGCAGTTCGCCGACCCGCTTCCGTGGGTCCACCTGGACATCGCCGGAACGGCGTGGTTGGAAGAGACCAAGCCTTACATGCCCAAAGGCCCGACCGGGGTGGGCGTGCGGACGATGGTGCGGCTGGCGGTGGGCTGGGGAGGGTAGGGTGCGGCGCGCAGCCGCCACCGGCTTGAAGACGAAGCGCGAGACTGTCGATCAGGCTCTGCGTACCCTCCTCCGCCTGAGGAAACAGGCGGGAATCCGCCGCCTCCGTGGCAAGCTGGAGTGGCAAGGTGACCTCGATGCGATGAGGCGCGACGGGTGATCCTCGTCGATTCGAGCGTCTGGATCGATTACTTCCGGGGAGCGATCACGCCGCAGACGGAGAAGCTGGATGGCCTGCTCGAGCACGAACCCCTGGCCATCGGAGACCTCATTCTGGCCGAGGTGCTGCAAGGCTTGACGACAGAGCGGGACTTCAACCAAGCTGTGAAGATGCTGACGTCGTTGATAGTGGTGGAACTGGGCGGGCAGGACATCGCGATCCAGGCGGCGAAGAACTTCCGCATCCTCCGCAGCCGCGGCGTGACCGTTCGCAAGACCATCGATACGACCATTGCTACTCGATGCATCGAAAGCGGGTATGACCTGCTGCACAGCGACAGGGACTTCGATCCATTTGCGAAACACCTGGGGCTGCGGGCAGTGGTCTGAAACCCTACTCCAGCGGCTTCTCCACATCCTCAAGCGGACCGATCCAGCGCAGCCCGCGCTCGATGTCCGAGTGCGGGCGGGGAGCGTAGGACCACAGATGTCCCGAACACGATGACGGCACGGAAGGCCTATCCCGTATCTCCGCCAACGCGCATCAACTGGCCTGGCTGGATCGAACTCAGTATCGATCGACACTCCGCTAAGTGCGGCAGAAGATCCGCGAGACGGTTTGACTTGGCGCGGACAATGAGAACCGCAATGCGCCGGCCGACGAGACTCTGCTGGTACTGGACACCTTTGTCCATCGTGAAGAAAACGTCAAAGGCCGCGCGTTCGGCCAACGAGAGCAGGTCTCCGTTCTTCTTGCCGGCCAGACCCGCTTCCGGCACGGTTTGACACTCATGGTCCGCCAGCGCGTCCTTGAGCTTGCGCGGGATACACTCGTCCAGCAGAATTTTCATCCCAACTGGCCGACCACAAGCGATTTCCCAAGTTCCAGCGCGGCGATGGCCGCATCCCTGGTAACGGTCGGAAAATCGTCCAGAAACTCATCCAGAGTCTGGCCGCCTTCCACGTAGTCGAGCAAGGCTTGAAACGGAACGCGCGTGCCTCGGAAGACCGGAGTCCCTCCGAGGATGTCCCGATCCTTGACGATGATCTCTGAATGCACGTTAGGGTCCCTGCAACCCTATTTTATCCGATCGGAGGCTATGACACCCTACCCCAGCGGCTTCTCCACGTCCTCGAGCGGGCCGATCCAGCGCAGCTCGCGCTCGATGTCCGAGTGCAGGCGATACGGGCGCTTCACGTCGGCGATCTTCTCCCCGCGGATGTCGATCTTGTCGATATCGTACTGGCCCAGGCCGGCCTGCCAGCACCATTGCAGGTGCGCGATCCAGAGCGGGTTGATGCCCATGCACTCGACGGCGACGCGGTCCGCGGCGATGTAGTCGGTCGAGGCCACGGCTACGCGCGAGGCAACGGGAGTCCCCGATCCCGGACCGTTGCCCTCCATGCCCTCGAAGCCGTCGATCACCGTGGCGCCCCAGAACGGGGCCAGTTTCTGCGCGGTGAGCATCATGTTGAAGTTCGTGCCGCGCACGCCGGTGTGGTACTTCCGCTTGTCGCTCCAGTGCTCGCCCTTCACGCCGTGCAGCGGGGCGCCGAGCACCATGTTCTTCACCGAAAGCGTGGCCACGCAGACGTTGTGCGTCTTGAAGACCGCCGAGCAGAGGATGAAGGCGTCGGGATCGAGCAGGCGCGCGGCCAGCCGCACGCGGTCCACGCGCAGGTCTTGCGAGAGCAGCGGCTGGGGCTCGTATTTCGCCTCGCGGTTCAGATCCACCAGCTGGATGTGTTGCGATTTGCGCTCGCCGGGCAGGCGCGAGTATTTGAGCGCGTCGTAGCCCGATAGAGTGTCGCCGGCGGAGGACTCGGCGATGACGACCGGCCCTTTGAAGCGCGGCTCCAGGTAGTCGAGAATCCCTTCGACGGCGTCCACGTGCGTGCATGCGAGCTGGTTGTACGCCGAGACGTTGTTGGGCTTAATGACGACGTACTTCTTCCGCGCGAGCAGCGGCGCAATTTCGGAGTCGATCCGCACCAGGGCTTCCGTGATGTTCTTGCGGCGGCTCGCTCCCTTCACCAGGGACACCGTCGCGCGCCTGGCGAGCGGGACGACGGGCTCGGGCAGGCCGGGCGGCGCCGGCAATTGTTGCGCAAAAGCGATGGGGCCGAGCCCCCGTCCGAAAGTGCCTGCGACCACGCCGGCACCTGCGGCCACATGAAGAAAACTACGCCGAGAAAAGGCTGACATCGGGGAACTCCTGGCCTACAATATGAATTCCGAGTCCGATTATATCCCAATAGCGAACTGTTAAAAGTGATGAATCGAGAGGTAGCCAGATGAAGTCATCCCGACGTAGTTTTCTCGCCAGCGGCTTCGTGCTTCCCGCGGCCGGTTTGGCGGTTCCGAGGCCGGGCAGAATGCCGGCCTATCCGTCCGCGGCCCCGGTGGCGATGGACAAGCTCACCTACCGTACGCTCGGCAAGACCGGCCTGAAGGTCACCAGCGTCGGCTTCGGGTGCATGATCACCTCCGATGCGAGCGTGATCGCGCGCGCCGCCGATGCGGGGATCAACTATTTCGACACCGCCCGCGTTTACCAGAGCGGCAATAACGAGCGCATGGTGGGTGCGGCGCTCAAGGGCAAGCGCCAACAGGTCTACATCTCCACCAAGACCGGAGCGCAGGACAAGGCCGGAGCCCTGGCGCACCTGGACACGAGCCTCAAAGAGATCGGGACCGACCACGTCGATATCTGGTACCTGCACGGCAAACAGACCGCCGCTCAGCTGACCGACGACCTGCTCGAGGCGCAGCAGATCGCCAAGCAGGCCGGCAAGATCCGGTTCGCCGGCGTCAGCATGCACAGCGGTCACAGCGAGGTCATTCCCGCCGCCATCCAGTCGGGCAAGATCGACGTGATCCTCATCTCGTACAACTTCACGATGGGGAGCACGGTGGACGAGCTGGTGGCGAAAGCCAAGGCAGCCGGCCTGGGCGTGGTGGCCATGAAGGTGATGGCCGGAGGGTTCCGGCGCGCCAAGGAAGGCGATCCGAACGCCGCCATTCTGAAGCGCGAGGGCGCGATGGCCGCGGCGCTGCGGTGGGTCCTGAAGAATCCGAATGTCGGGACGACCATCCCCAGCATGACCGACCTGGACCAGTTCGAAGACAACTTCAAGTGCATGCCGGCGAAGTTCAGCCCGGAGGACGAGAAGACGCTGGCGGCGCATCTGGAGCGGATCAGCCCGGTCTACTGCCGCATGTGCAGCCTGTGCGCCGGCACCTGCCGGAAGGGACTACCGGTCGCGGACCTGCTGCGCATCGTCACTTACGCCGATGGCTACGGCCAGTTCGCCCTGGGCCGCGAGCGATACCGCGAGCTGCCCGAGGATGTCACCAAGGTGCGCTGCGGGGATTGCTCTTCCTGCACTGTGGAATGCCCCCACGGCGTCCATGTGGCCAAGCGGATTTCCTGGGCGCAGGAGATTTTCGGCTGATGCGGGTCGTTGCGCTGTTGCTGGCGGCGGCGGGCGCGGGCTTCGCCCAGGCGCCGGACTGCGGGCTGCTTGCGGGATGGACCGGGCAGGGGCCGGCGCGAAGCTTCACCGCCGAGAATCTGTTCGAGTACATGGACGGCAATGCCGAGGGCTACCTGCTCTACCATTTCGTCCAGATGCACGGCATCAACTGCCAGTCTGGTGAGGATACGCTGATCCTCGACGTCTCGGAGATGGAGAACGCCGAGTGGGCTTACGGTATGTTCGCCTCCAACCGCGACCCGCGCGTCCCGGTGGAGAAGATCGGTACCGAGGCGCAGATCGTCCCGCGCCGGGCGATTCTGGTCAAGGGCAAGTACTTCGTCGAGATCGGCAGTTCGAAGGAACAGCCAGAGGTGCTGGGCCAGTTTGTCCGCGCGATGGAGAAGGGCATCCCCGGGACCAGCGAACTGCCGGAGGCCCTCACCTGGTTTCCGCAAGAGAAGCTCGTCCCCGGTTCGGTGCGGATGGTGCCCGAGAGCGTGCTGGGCATTGGGGCGCTCAAGCGCGGCTACATCGCGGAGTATGCCGAAGGCAAGGCGTTCCTGGTGCGGGAGACTTCGCCCGAGTCCGCCGCCGAAGTCATGAACAAGCTGCGCGCGCGGATTGGTGGGACGGCGCCGGTGAAGATCGCCGACGAAGGCTTCGAAGCTACCGACAAGTATCTCGGCCGGCTCTGCTTCTTCCGCAAGGGCCGGATGATCGGCGGCTTTACGGGTCTCGCGGCAGGCGCGGACGCGGTGGCGATCACGGCGAAGCTGGCTGAGGGCGTGAAGTAGAGTCTTTGTCTTTGTGGCGCAGGCTTCAGCCTGCCGCGTCGGCTCTCCAGCCGACGCTTGGCTCGCACGAAAACATGCCTCGACACGAATGTCGAGGCGGCAGGCAGGAGTGCCTGCGCCACGAAGGTCGCCTACTCCCTTAGACGTTCGTGCAGGA
>CAZBQQ010000190.1:5376-10118 GCA_964493965.1 uncultured Solibacteraceae bacterium | reverse complement strand
ATACATGGAATCGGGCTGGCAGTGACGCCAGCACCGCGCCATAATCTACCAATGACATCAAGTCCAGGTTCGGTCGAATCGTGGCTGGTCTCGGCGGGACGGGACCGTCGCCCAGGCTCGCCAATCAACGTGCCTCCATGCCCGGCATCGAACTTCGTGCTGGGCGACCGTCGTGCGTATTCTCGCGACGACGGCACGCCTGGTTGGGAGGCACTCGAAGAGATCATCGGCGGCCTCGAAGGCGGTTCTTCGGTCTGCTTCGCCTCCGGCATGGCGGGAATCGCGGCGATTTTCGATCAACTCCCCACCGGCTCGGTCGTGGCCCTGCCCGACGACTGCTACCAGGGTGTCACGGGACTGGCCCACGCCGGTCAAAACCGCGGACGCTGGACCGTGTGTCGCCTCGCCGTGACCGACACGGCAGGCTGGATCGAGATGTGCGGCGTGGCCGACTTGATCTGGCTGGAGTCGCCTTCGAACCCGCTGCTGACGGTGGCCGACGTGGACGCCATCTGCGCCGCACCGCGGAAGCATGGCGCGATCCTCGGCGTCGATAACACCTTCGCCACGCCACTCAATCAGCGTCCACTGGCGCTCGGCGCCGACGTCTCGGTGCAATCGGTGACCAAGTTCATCGGCGGGCACTCGGACCTGCTGGGCGGCGTGGTCACCGTGCGGGAGGCGAACCTGCTGGCGGCGCTGCGGCAGGCCCGGGAGCTCATGGGCGCAACCCCCGGCACCCTCGAAACGTTCCTCGCGGTCCGCGGGGCTAGAACGCTGGCGGTGCGGCTGGAGCGGGCCGAGAGGAACGCGATGACGCTGGCCGAGCGTCTCGCTCGTCATCCGAACGTCACTGTGACGCGCTATCCCGGCCTGGCGAGCCATCCAACTCACGACGCCGCGCGACGCCAACTCAAGGGATTCGGCACGATTATCTCGTTCGACGTGCGTGGTGACGCCCCCGCCGCCGACGCCGTGTGCGCCTCGCTGCACCTGATCCAACACGCCACCAGCCTGGGCGCGGTCGAGTCCACCATCGAACGGAGGGCCTGCATTCCCGGGCAGGAGCACCTGCCTCCGACTCTGCTGCGGCTGAGCGTGGGTATCGAAGCCGTCGAGGACCTTTGGACCGATCTGGATCGAGCGCTGCGCAAGGTGCCGGATGCGTAGGCCGGATGCAGCACCGTTGGGTCAGGCGTCCTCGCGCCGCCTGCACTCCGCTAGTGCGGATTATTCTGCGATCTGGACGGGCCAGCCATCCGTTGCCGATGCCGTATCCTTGAGGCAATGGAGCATTTCTTCGTATGCCCGTACTGCGGCGAAAGCATTTCGATGGTACTGGACAACTCTGTCAAGGGACAAACCTACGTGGAAGACTGCGAAGTGTGCTGCCAGCCGGTCGAGGTGCGTTATACCGTGGAAGAGGGCGAGGTGTGCCACTTTGAAGCCAGACCGATGTGAGTTCCATCCGCTGCAGCGAGGTGACAATCAATGAGAAGTACGGGGGGCGATGCGAAGTTTCCTGTCGTTTGCGTGGGCGGTTCGGCCGGCGGCCTTGACGCATATACGCGCTTGCTTCGTCACCTGCCCGCCGATATGGGTGTTGCGATCGTCATCGTGAATCACCTGAGAATCGTAGCCACCCATCTCCACGAGATTCTGCCGCGCTACACCAGCATGCCGGTTAAGCTGATCACGGAACGGCTGGTCATCCGGCCCAACCATGTGTTTATCATCCCGGCACAGCGAGATCTGCACGTGCTTAATGGCGAGTTCCGTCTGGAGCCGATATCCAAGCCTAGGGGATGGCCAGACGTGATCACCGTTTTTCTGCGTTCCTTAACGGCGCACTGGGCCGGCCAACTGATCGCGGTCATCGTCTCCGGCTATGACGGGGACGGGGCCGCGGCGCTCTGCGGCATAAAGGAAGTTGGCGGCATTACCATTGCCCAGAAGCTCGCCACGGCGGATCAGCCAGAGATGCCGGAGAGCGCGATCGCCAGCGGGTGTATCGATTTTATTCTTTCGCCGGAAGATATCGCTCGGGAAATTGTTCGGATTGCGCAAGCGTCCGAGGCGAAGGGATCCTGAGAGCGCAGCCGCTGAGCGGGATGTCCGTTGGTCGAGACTTGGTCCGTGAGGTGATTCGCACTCAGAGCTTATCCTCTGAGACTCGAACTCGTCCACAAGAGCATATCGTCGCCGTCTCGTACTTTGACCGGGTGGGAGACATTGCCCCCGAAACACGCGCAAGGATGAGCCAAATCAGTCGTCCTTCGCCCGGCCGCGCAGTTTCTTGGAGGCGGATCGTTGCGATTTTGCGGTGAGCCGGCGGACCTTGGAACTGAGCGTGGGCCGGCTTGGGCGGCGGGTCTTCGGTACCACTTGAGCGCGGGCGATCAGTTCGTCCAGTCTCGCCCGGGCCTCGGCTCGATTGGCCTCCTGCGTTCGGTGCACGCGGGACGTGATGATCAACACGCCTTCTTGCGTGGCGCGATTGCCGGCTAACGCCAGGAGGCGCTTCCGTACGTCGTCGCTAAGCAAGCGGGATTGGCCGGCATCGAAGCGCAGTTGGACGGCGGTGGAGACTTTGTTGACGTTCTGGCCGCCAGGGCCGGAGGCGCGAACAAAGGTCATTGTCAGTTCGGAATCTGGAATGAATATAGGCAAGCGCTATTTCCAGAATAGCCCGTAATGGTGCTGCAGCCGCAAAGGCAATGGTGGCGGCCGGCCCAGGTCATGCGATCGGAGGACGGGCGCAAACCGGAAACCGACCCACCACCGGCTGGTGACACCACGTCCGCTCGGGCACGAAGCTCCCGAAAACCCCCAGAGAATCAATAGGCTACAAGCCACAAGCCACAAATCGCGCGCGCCCGCACGCCTTTTTCTGCTATCATCCCCTTGGAGCGTATTCGAAGGGTATTGGCCGGCTCCCTATAATTTGATCCTAACACCATCAAATTGGGGGTCCGACTCGATTGTGCGCTGGTGAGCAAGCTCTGACGATACCGTCCAGAGAAGCCTGAAGGCGCCCGGGGGATTCCCGCCCCGTTCACAAAGACTGGGGTCAATGCGGGGTTCCGGACCGGGCCCCTCGGGGCGCTCCTTTTTCCCCGGACTCCATCTTCATGAACCTGCTCTTTATCGGGGATGTTTTCGCATCCCCAGGCCGCCGCATCATTGCGGACAACCTGGCCCACATCATCACCTCCGAGCACATCGACCTGGCCATCGCCAACGCCGAGAATGCCGCTGGGGGATTCGGCATCACCCCGCTCATCGCCGAGGAGCTGTTCGCGCTCGGCGTGGACGTGCTGACCACCGGCAACCACATCTGGGACAAGCGCGAGACCGCCGAGTATCTGGATCGCCAGCCGCGCCTGCTTCGCCCCGCCAACTACCCCGGCAACTCGCCGGGCCGCGGGGTCCACATCGGGCGCGGCCGCAACGGCGTCGAGGCTGCCGTCATCAATCTGCAGGGACGCACGCACATGTTGCCCATCGACGACCCGTTCCGCAAGGCCGACGAGATCCTGGCCGCGCTGGACCCGAAGGTCAAGGTCCGGTTTGTGGATTTCCACGCCGAGATCACCAGCGAGAAACAAGCTATGGGCTGGTACCTGGACGGCCGCGTATCGGCCGTTGTCGGCACGCACACCCATGTCCCCACCGCCGACACCCGCATCCTGGCGCAGGGCACCGCCTATCAGACCGATGTCGGCATGACCGGCCCCTACGACGGCGTGATCGGAGTGGACAAGCAGGTCATCCTCCGCCGCTTCCTGACCGGCATACCGGTGCGCATGGAAGCCGCTCGCGGTAAGGTTGAGTTACACTCGGTAATTGTCGAAGTGGACGAGGCCACCGGGACGGCGACCTCAATTCGGCGGTATACTATCGCTCCTGACGGGTAGAAGCGCGCCATGTCAACCGGCCTGATTCCGATCGTCGTCGAGGTCCTGACCACCCTGGCGTTCTGCGGGGTGCTGATCTACCTGCGCAAGAAGATGACGCGCAGGACCGTGGCGTTGTGGGTCGCGCTGTGGTTGGTCCGGGGCGCGGTTTCTCTCGCGGCGATGCGTTTCCTGGCCGGCGCCGACCGCCTCGTCTTCCTGATGTACGCGCCCCTGCAAGTGGCCATCGCCATGGCCCTGGTGATCATCGCCGTCCGCCTGGAAAGCCAGAAGCAGCAACTCCGCTCGCTGAACGACGAGCTCACCCGTCTGCGCAAGGACGCCGAAGGCCAGATGGACCTCGACCCTCTCACGGGCCTCAAAAACCGCTCCGCGCTGGCCCACTGGATGGACGAGCAGTCCGTCTTCGAGGGCCTGGTGGTGGTCAGCGACATGGACGACTTCAAGTCGATCAACGACAAGTACGGCCACCTGGTGGGCGACGAGATCCTGCACGGGGTAGGCAAGCTGATCCGCTCCTCCATTCGAGAAACCGACCTGGCCTTCCGCTGGGGCGGCGACGAGTTCGTGATCTTTTTCCACACGCGGGAAACCAAGCTGGTGGACAGCCGCATGCGCAAGATCGAGGAGCACCTGGCGAACTTCCGCATACGCGAGCACGGCGCCCTTCCGGTTCACTTCAGCTGGGGTGTCACCAGCACCGCCGGCCGCCCGTTGCGTGAATGCGTCGAGGAAGCCGACCGCCTGATGTACGAAGCCAAGCGCTCCCATCGCGGCAGTCCTGCCGGCTAGCTGGCAGGACTGCCGCAGCTGTCAGCTGTCAGC
>CAZBQQ010000190.1:0-5276 GCA_964493965.1 uncultured Solibacteraceae bacterium | reverse complement strand
CTTCAATCAGGAGGGGCCCATGAATTCATCCAAGTACCTTGTCCTCGGCGGAGGCATGGTCGCTGGCTACGCCGCCCGGGAGTTTGCCGAGCGCGGCGCCGCGCGGGGCGAGTTGGCCATCGTCTCCGCCGACGATGCCCTGCCCTACGAGCGGCCGCCGCTCTCCAAGGGTTTCCTCAAGGGCGTCGATACCGAGGCCAGCGTGTTCATCAACGATGCCGCTTACTATTCCGCGCAGGGCATCGAGGTCCGTCTCAATACGCCCGTCGAACGGGCCGATCTCATCAACCACAAGCTGCACCTGCGCGGCGGCGGCGAATGGCGATTCGAGAAGCTTCTCATCGCCACCGGTTCGCGCGTGCGCACGCTGCAGGTTCCCGGCGCCGGGCTCGACGGCGTCTTCTACCTGCGCACCCTCGATGACTCCCGCCGCATCCGCGACCACGCTGTTGGCGGACTCCGCGCCGTGGTCATCGGGGGCGGCTTCATCGGGATGGAAGCGGCATCCTCCCTCGCCCAGCGCGGGCTCGACGTCACGCTGGTCCTGGCCGAGGACCGCATGTGGCAGCGGCAGTTCACTCCGGAGATCTCGGCGTTCTTCCGCGGCTACTACGAGGCCCGCGGCGTCAAAGTCCTGCCGAGCACCACCGTCGCCGGCCTCAACGGGAAGGGCAAGGTGGAAAGCGTCTCGACCGCCAAGGGCGACCGCCTGCCCGCCGATCTGGTGATCGCCGGCATCGGCGTCACGCCCGAGACCGCTCTGTTCGAGAACACCGGAGCCGCCATCGACAATGGAGTGCTGGCCAACCAGTTCCTCGAAACCAGCGTGCCGGGGGTCTACGCCGCTGGCGACGTGGTCAACTACCGCGATGCGCTCTTCAACCGCCAGCGCCGCGTCGAGCACTGGGACAACGCCGTCTCTCAGGGACGCCACGCCGCGCGCGTCATGACCGGCCTCAGAGAGCCCTTCGAACATGTGCCCTACTTCTTCTCCGACGTGTTCGACCTGTCCTATGAATTCTGGGGCGATTCCTCCGAGTCGGACCGCGTTGTCATGCGTGGCAACCCGGCCAGCGCCAGCTTCAGCGTCTGGTGGCTCCTTGGAGGCCGCCTGGCTGCCGCGTTCGTCATGGCCCGGCCGGAACAGGAGCGCGATCTGGCCGAGGAATGGATCCGCAGCCACGAGCCGGTCTCCGCCGACGCCCTGGCCGACTCCTCGCGCCCCCTGGAGCGCACGCGCACAGGATCCGCGTAGTCCTTCGCCCACACGAACCGCGACCGCCAGGGAGCGGACCCCAAAACGCGCGTCCCCGAACCCAAATCGATCGTTATACGTATTTAGAAGTAGGCTCGGAGCAAGGAGGGGACTGCGTCAATGCTATCCGACATCCGTCTCGCAGGCCGCACGCTGGCCAAAAGCCGCGGCTTCACTCTTACCGCCGTTGCGGCGCTCGGTCTCGCCATCGGCGCCAACACCGCCATCTTCAGCATCGTGAACCAGGTGCTTTTGAACCCCTCTGGCGTCGAGGACCCCGAGCGCGTGGCGGCGCTGCGCGCCAAGTACGACAAGCTCGCGATGAAGAGCATCGTGGTCTCGGTGCCCGATTTCGCCGACGTCGAACGCAGCACGCAGGTTGTCGAATGCGCCGCGCTGCTCGCAATCGCGAACTTCAACTACACCGGGTCCGGCGCGCCGGAGCAGTTGCGCGGGGCCTCCGTGTCCTACCGCTGGTTCGATGTCTTTCGCGCCAAACCGCTCCTGGGTCGCGTCTTCACGGCGGAGGAGGACCGGCCTGGCGCCAACCACGTCGCCGTGCTTTCCTACGCCGCCTGGAAACGCCTCCTGGGAGGCGACGAGAAGGCCATCGGACGGACCATGGAATTGAACGGGCAGCCCTACCGCGTGGTTGGCGTCATGGGACCCGAGTTCCGCTGGCCCGCCGCAGTGGACATCTGGGCCCCACTCGGGCTGGCGCCTGCCGCCTACGCAGCGGACAACCGGTTCAACGAAGGCAGCACCGCCTTCGTCCGCCTCAGGCATGGCGTCGGCTTCGGCCAGGCGAACGCCCTCGTGCAGGTGCTTGCCGACCGGTTCCGCAATTCGGGAGGCGGCAATGCCGCGTTCGCCAAGGCCTCCGGCTGGGGCATGTTCCTGGTGCCCTTCACGGACTTCATCGCGGGCAATACCAAAACACCCATGCTGGTGCTGGTCGGCGCGGTCGGCTTCGTGCTGCTGATCGCTTGCTCGAACATCGCCGGCCTCATGCTGGCCCGCGCCTCCGGCCGCGCCAGAGAGATTGCCGTCAGAGCCGCACTCGGCGCCGGCCGTTGGGACCTCATCGGGCAGACGCTCGCGGAGAGCGCCGTGCTTGCCTGCGCCGGCGTGCTCGTGGGCCTCGGACTGGCCTATGCGGGCGTGCGGGCTCTCCTTGTGCTGGCGCCGCAGGACGCCGCGGCTCCTCTTCGCGTGCGCATGGATCCCGCCGTCCTTCTGTTCACCGCCGTGGTGGGGATTGCCGCCGCGGTCCTCTCCGGTCTGGCACCTGCCTGGCAGACTTCGCGCTACGACCTGTACGAGGTCCTGAAGGAAGGCGGCCGTTCCGGCATCGCCGGTCGCGCGCGCCAGCGCCTGCGCTCGAGCCTGGTCGCGGGAGAGATCGCGCTGGCTCTGGTTCTGCTCGTCGGCGCCGGGCTGCTGCTGCGCAGCTTGACTCGCCTGGCGGCCGTTAGTCCCGGCTTCGACCCGAGTGGGGTGGTCACGGCGCCGGTGTCCCTGCCGGATGCCCGTTATCACGATGAGGCCCGCCAGGCGGCATTCTATCGCTCGGTGCTGGAACGCCTGTCGGGCCTGCCGGGAGTGACGGCGGTTGCCGCGGCGATGTCGGTCCCGTTCAGCGGCGGTGACCCCTCGGCGTCGTTCGAGGTCGAGGGCAGACCGTCGCCTCCCGGCGATCCCGGGGCCCACGGCAATATAAGCGCCGTGACTCCTGGCTACTTCGCCGCGTTGCGGATTCCCTTCCGGGCTGGCGAGACATTCACCGGCCACGAGCTGCCCGGCGCGGCGCAGTCGGTCAT
The DNA here is from genome assembly GCA_964493965.1 of uncultured Solibacteraceae bacterium. Classification (GTDB taxonomy): domain Bacteria; phylum Acidobacteriota; class Terriglobia; order Bryobacterales; family Bryobacteraceae; genus DASWZN01. The sequence continues at coordinate 2,201 of CAZBQQ010000190.1, read as the reverse complement.
CATCGACGAGACCCTGGCCCGCCAATACTGGCCGAACGAGAACCCTATCGGAAGGCGCCTGCGGATGGGTAGCAGAGATCCGTGGGCCACCATCATTGGCGTGGTGGGCCACGTAAACCACTCCGACCTGGCGGGTGACGTGGGCAAGGGCCGGTACTACTTCTCTCTACTCCAGCAGCCGCTTCCGTTCGCCACTTTCGTAGTACGCGCGAAATCGGATCCCGCGCAACTTTCCAACTCCATACGCGAGGCCGTCCTGGCCACCGACCCGGCGCAGCCCGTTTCCCAGATTAAGACGATGCCGGAAATGCTGGCCGGGTCGCTGGCGCCGCGACGCTTCGTTGCCACAGTGTTGGGCTTCTTCGCGGGCGTCGCGCTGCTGATGGCCGGGCTGGGCCTCTACGGAGTCATCAGCTATTCGGTCGCGCAACGCACGCAGGAGATCGGTGTTCGGATGGCGGTCGGAGCCGCGGGCGGCGACATTCTGCGCCTCGTGATCGCGCAGGGCGCGCGCCTGGCCGCGATCGGCGCGGTCATCGGCCTGGCCGCCTCGCTCGCGCTCAGCCGTGTCCTCGAAAGCCAGTTATTCCACGTGAGCGCGTTCGACCCACTCACCCTGGCGTTGGTGCTGGCGATCCTGATCGGCGCGGCCCTGCTCGGCAGCTACATTCCGGCCCTTCGCGCGACGCGTGTCGATCCGCTCGAGGCCATCCGCTACGAGTAGAGGGGGCGGTTTAGGGCAGCCTTCTTTGAGCGAAGGCCTCCCAGTACTGCTCTCCCATCGTTTTGAACAGCGCCATGCCCAGCGGCTCCCCGTCGCTCCGTTGGGCGTCGAGCCGCTCCGCACGAACGTAGATCTGATGGTAGTGTTTGTCATCAAGATGACCGGCGAGCCAGAACGCTGTAGTCCCCGCCTGGCTCTCGACGAGCGTCGCATCGGAAACCTCGAGCGAAGTCTCCGCATCCTGAGCGAACAAGGACTCGAATTCGGACCAGGCGGCCGACTCTTCACGCCACTTCGCCTGATACTCCGCGATTAGCCGCGACTCCTCGGCCCTCGAAACTCCCTTTGGGACACAGAACCCGCCAGGCCAAACGGCGTATCGAACGATGCGTACCGACTGTGTCCCCTCGAACCTCAGTTGGAACCGCAGTCCATCGGGAAGCTTGTGAAAGTCCTGGAGGTAGTGAATCTCGAACTCCAAAACGAGTGTGCGTGCGAGCCGGTCCGATTGCACACCAACGAGCGACGCGTCGTGCAAGCTATCCCACAGGGACTCCCCTGTCACGCCGGCGGGCAGGTGAATCCAATCCGGGATGGGCGGTTGCGCTGTTTCGTCCGGCATTGCCTTCCAAGCGTTACCCTAGAGTCTCATGCAAGACACAGGGCTGGCCACCCATGTTCGTGGGGCCGTCTTGAAGCGCCGGCTGGCGCACACCTTCCACTATTGGATGGAAACCGAGGTCCACGTCTACGGCTTCTCCATCGCTGCCAACGTGCTGCTCTCGTTCTTCCCCTTCCTGATCGTCATGATCTCGATTTGCCACAAATTGCTGGGCTGGAAGACCGCCGGCGATGCCATCAACATCGCCATACAAGACTACTTTCCCGACCAACTGGGCGTGTTCATCAGCAGCGGCCTGCCGCACAAGACTCTCCAGTTCGTCTCGGTCTTCCTGCTGCTGTTCACGGCCAACGGCGTATTCGAGCCCTTGGAAGTGGCGCTGAACCGCGCCTGGGGCATCCGGAAAAACCGCAGCTTCGTGCGCAACCAGATGGTAAGCCTCGGGCTGATCTTCGCCTGCGGCACGCTGGCCCTGGTCTCCTCGCTGCTGACCGGCATGACCATGCGCCAGCTCGGCGGCGATCCGGTCTCGGGCGTCATGACGCTCGTCTTCTTCAAGACGGCCGCCGTCCCGATGTCGATTTTCATGCTGTTCCTCATCTACTGGCTGCTGCCGAACGCGAAGATTTCGTGGCGCTTCGTTCTGCCGCCGGCCATCTTCGTGGGCCTGGCGCTCGAGCTTCTGAAGTACATCAACCTGCTCACCTGGCCCCTCTGGCGCAGGAAGCTGCACGCCGAATACGGCCCCTTCTACTATTCGGTCACGATCGTTCTCTGGACCTTCCTGGCATCCATGGTGATCCTGGCCGGCGCCGAGTGGGCCGCCCAAGCCTCCGCCGAGCACCGCAAGGACGC
>CAZBQQ010000189.1:3945-10130 GCA_964493965.1 uncultured Solibacteraceae bacterium | reverse complement strand
GCAAGCGTTCAGACCGCAAAAGTGCACGACGTGGGGCAGGACTCCAGTCCTGCAGCGGGTCTCCAGACCCGCCTCCGTCCAACTTCCCGCGCAGATCAGGAGAGTCCCCCACTCCGGCTGTCCGCATCCGGGAAAACTGTGCGGCATTAGGCTAAGCCCGCGCGGGCCTGAGCCCGCCTTCCGCAAATCGAGCCTCATCCTCGTATTCGAAGCGCCCAGATCCAGTTGGTGGCGAGCGCTACGCCGAAAGCCGCGCCCTGGACCAGCGCGAGCAGACGAACCCGGCGGCGGGCCACCGTACTCCGATCCGGGCCCCGGGCCCGCTCGCGCCAGGCCAGCCACAGCAGCGCCACGGCCAGCGTCGCCACCGCCAGCACCCACACGGGACCGGCCAGATTGAGCCGTAGCGCCGTCCAAAGGTGCCCGTTCAGCGTGAGGACGATGCTGCGAGTCATCCCGCAGGTGGGGCAGGGCACACCGGTCAGCCGTTGGAACCAGCACACGCCACCTAGCGGGTGTCCGAGGAGCCAGACTCCGTCCTGGCTGGCGCGCAACAGGATGCCAACCGCGGCGATCTGGGCCAGGAGCAGCGTGCCGAGAGCGGCGCTGGCAAGCCCCGGCCTGGTGGCGTGCGGCATCATCATCACCCCGCCGGGTTCGTGATCACGTAGCAGCCGACTGCCTTGTCATGCAGGGTCTGCCTGCGCTCGTCCCACAGCGGCCATAGCAGATCGATGAGCCCGCCCAGGGGAACGAGACTCAATCCCACGTGAGCCAGCAGCCGCAGCACCGCCTGACCCATGGTGAGCAAGTGTCCCTGGGCGTCGACCACCTTGATTTTCATGACGCCCTGGCCAATCGAATAGCCGCGCTGGGAGACCAGGTAGGCCTTGTTCCACAGCCCGACCAGCAGGCTGGCAAGGGGCAGGAGCGCCAGCACGCAGCAGCATCCGCCCCCGCCGAAATTACCGAGCCTTTCCGACCCCAGGCCGCTGGCCAGACCGGCCATGCTGCCGAAGACCAGAACGGCCACCAGCAGCAGGGCGCCGCCGGCAAGCAGGACCAGGAGGTAATCGATCAGGAATCCGGCGACGCGCGTCGGCCAGGGGGCGTACTCGACCCCCGGCGCCATCGTCGGCGGCGGTGCATACGCGGGAGTGAACGGTGCCGGCTGAGCATACGCCTGTGGTGGAGGCGGCTGGGACGGCGGGGGTTGGGGAGCTGGTGGTGGTTGTGGGGGCGGCGGGGTGTAGGCCGCTCCAGCCGGGGGTTGCGCCGGCGTACCGCACTTGGTGCAGAACTGCCCATCGACGGGCGAACCGCAGTTCCTGCAAAATGGCATGTGGCCTCCGCGAAGGTTCAACAATACCCGAACCTCGGGGGCTTGGCAAGACTTAACCTTACTGGCTCGGCCGCAAGGATCGCTTGTCGCTGCGTTTGACCTGGACCCGGCGGCGGCCCTTGGCCAGATTGGCCTCGGCGCGCTCCCGTGCCGCCTCGCTGATTTCGATCTTGTTGACCACCTCCCGCGCGCCCGCAGCCCGCGCCAGACGTGTGGCGGTGCCTTTATGCTGAATCACGTCCGCGTGGCCCTCGATGGTGGCCACGCCTCCCTGTACGTGCACGGTGAAATGGTTCGAATTGATCTTGGACTGGGCGAAGCGCGCCCTGATGGCGGCCTCCACCTGGTGATCGTTCGCGGCCGGCTGTGCCGCGCCAGCGGCCGTCCGGGTATGCGCCGCCGTTCGCACCGGAGTGGCCGCCTGAAGCGCACCACAGATCGCTGAACTCAGTAAAAGGACCCCCAGCCGCGCGCAGCTCGACATGATTCGCCTCCTGAACTCTTAACAGAGTTAGTGGGGCGTCAGGGGGGAAAACTCTCGCGGTTAGTCGTGGCGCAGCCTCTCAGGCTGCCGTCTCGGCACTCATGCCGAGACAGATGCCGAGGGAGGGGCCCGCCAGAACCATGCCCCACCCGCGTCGATGTGTTGCGGTATAACGGATTGCGGCGGCAGGTTACGAGCGTATGTTCATATTGAAAGCGGCTATATATGGCGCAACGGTTGCAGCTGCAATGTTCTTTGGCTTTTGGGAGGATAGACTAAAGCGGCAACTGACCGACAGCGCTATGAAGCCCCTGGTGTGGGTGAGCGATGTCGGAATCATGCACGACCTCAAGGAGCGGATGAGACGTGAACGGGTCTTGAGGCACCTGCCCAAGCAAGCGCTCTTCAAATTTAGAATGGTCGTTGTTTTTAAACTTCTGTTTGTCGCGATCTTGATAGCCGAGGTGATTATTCTTCAGAGGTAAAACGGGATCCGCCCCGAGAGCGAAGCCTGGGAGCAACAGGGTCCACTGAACCGTCAGCGAGCGGACCTATGCTTCGGCGGGCGGCTCCAGGCGCGGCTTGATCGACAGGAACCCGCGCACGTTCTCCCACAGCAGGCGCGGGAAGCTCTTGTCGAGGTAGGAGCGGATGGAGACGTAGCACTCGTCGCAGGTGTTGTTCGCGCTGAACTCACGGACCATTTCCGACTGGCTCTCGAGCGGGTACTTCTTGAACTGCATCGAGCAAGGCTGCAGGAAGCCGTCGGCGGTCACTACCAGAAATCGCAGGCCGGCCTTGCAGCCCGGCGTTCCACCGTGCTCGAAATACCGCCGCGTGGCTTCGAGCGTGCTGGTCGAATTCACGATCCAGCGCGTCTGGTCGCGGCGCCGCTCCACGCCGTCCAGTTGCTGGTTGAGCGTAGCGAGCTGCTCGGGTGTGTTCAGGAAATAGTCGCGGCAGCCGGTGCGGCGGGCGGAGTAGGCGCTGTAGCAGAGATTCACGCCCCAGGCGCGCGCCATGTCGGCGAGCGTGTTGATTTCCTCGAGGTTCTCGCTGGTGATGCAGGAGTTCAGGACGATGTCGTCGTGCCCCAATGCGGCCAGGCGCGGCATGATCTGGCTGAGGTGATCGAACAGGCCCGGGAGCCCACGGAAGACGTCGTGGCGGTCGTCGGGGAAATCCAGGCTGACGGAGAACTGGTCGATGCCCGCCTCGCGCAGCGCCAGGTACCGCTCCTCGGTCATTTCGGACCAGTTCGAGACCAGGATGGTATAGGGGACCGTGGCGCCGTTCTTGATGGAGCGCACGATTTCGACCAGGTCCGGGCGCATCAGCGGCTCGCCGCCCGACACCTGCACCACGCACGGCTTCAGCGTTTCCATGTAGCGCCGGTAGTCGGCGGGCTTCAGGTTGTGGGACTCGTCGCGGGGACCGCCGTGGTCGCAGTGCTTGCAGTAGCAGGTGCAGGCATCGGTGACCTCGAACGAGACGCACAGGGGCCGGTCCGCGATCCAGTTCAAGGAACCGCGGCCAATGATTCTCAGCGAGTCGAGCAGGGGAACTTTGCGCATACTTCCAAAGCAGACTTAAGGCCTTATTAGATCATTACATAGGGCCACGAACGAGGCAATCGGACCGTGTGGTGCGTTTTCCGAGCTAAACGGCCGAATCCGGGGGTCGGACGGGGGAGGGCACAGCCCGACGCCCCGCGCGCTCAAGGTGTTGCTGACAGCTGACAGCTGATAGCTGACAGCTGAGATCGAGAAGCACCGACCGCTGCCAGCGGTCAGTGCTTCTCGATCTCCGGCTTCTTGGTCTGGTCGCCACTAACCGTATCGCCGTATTGGATGTTCACTTCGCTCTTGAACTGCTTGTAGTTCTTATAGGTCACCAACATGCGGATGCCCTGCGGCCCCTCCCGGAACTGCAGCGTATCGTCCGCGTGCGTATAGGTCGGAAACCAGTACTTGCCGTCGATCTGCTCGCGATAGGTCTCGAACTTCGGGAACTCGTTGTCCTTGCCGACGATTCCGACGCCGCGCCCGTAGGTTTTGACGATCTGCATGTCGCGGTCGTCCACCCAGATTTCGCCCTGGAAGTAGCGCTGGCCTTTCTCGAGCTTCTTCGGTTTGACCGCAAAAACATAGGCCGGAATCTCGTCCACCATCTGCTTGCCCAGGTAGCGGACGTAGTATTTGGGGATCTCCGCCGTGGTGAGGACGAAAGGCTGGACGTTGCGCAGGTCCTGCTCGTCTTCGGGGGTGAGCTGAATGTTCTTGAGGGTGTCGAGGGGGGCGCGGACCACGTGCTCGGTCCGCTTGCCGTCCTCGGTGAAGATAATGTCCGAGACGATCTCGTGCTGGCCCGTGGCCTTGCCGTCCGGATCGGTTTCCTGCACTTTCACCGACTGGCGATAGGTGTAGTTCTCGCGCGCTTTGGCAAAGTCCGCCTCCTTGGCGGCGAATCTGGTTATGATCTCCTGAACCTGAGCGTCGCCAAGGGTTGTCTGTTCTACCTTCCGCGAGCCCGTATCTTCGGCGGCGAGCATGGTGCACGCCAGGATCGGCAATATTGCGTAGCGCATTGATCCCCTCATAACCATTGTAGACGTGTGGGCTTGCGGCTGAGTTGCAAGGCCTTCATGTAGTAGCGCTTGCATTCCTGTAGTTTCGGGTCTAGCATCTTCTCTTGGAGGCGTTTACGAGATGAGAATGTCTGTTGTTGCGGGGCTCCTCCTCGCCGCCCTGATCGGTTCGACGATTCTGCTGGCTGACACGGCGACGCCGCAGGTCCGAACCGTCGCTCCGGATTCGGTCAAGGCCGGCGATGTGGTGACCTTGGAAGGAGACTACCTCGACCAGACGTACGTCTCCGGTATCATCCTGACCGACGGTACGACGGACTTCAAGGCCGCCATCACGGAGCAGGCCGACAAGTCGATCAAGATCAAGGTTCCTGCGTCGCTGAAACCCGGCCGCTTTGCCGTGGTGGTGCGCCTGAAGAAGGACGCGACCAAGGAGATCGAGCAGCCGGTCAAGGTAACGGTCGAGGAATAAGCGGGTCTTCGGCCACAGCCGGGGCGTTGGCTACCCCTTCGTTCTGCGTTGATAGGGACTCCCCAGATACCGGCGCGATTCGTGCGCCGCCTCCGAATCGGGCGCGAACTCGATGGCATGCCGGTAGGCGCCGAGCGCCAGGCTCCGCTGCCCCTTCAAGTCGTAGATCTGGCCCAGGCGCATCCAGGCCAGCACCCCCGTGTTGAGGTCCAGTTCCTCGGCGCCAGTGGTCGCCTGGCGTATGTTCACGAGCGCGGCATCCAGATCGTTGTACCAGAAATCGATGTTGCCCTCCGCATAGTCGATCTTCTGGACCGGCAGGGTGAGCAGGCCGGGAGCTCCGGCGCTCTTGAGCGCGCGTAGTTGGGCCAGGGCGGCTAGCGCCTGGGTCTTGTTCCCGGTGTCGCTGTACATCTGCGCCAGCTCCATGCGGAGCAGGTAGTTGTTCGGGAAACGCCGGATCAGGTCTTCGAGCAACGGAATGGCGCGCGCGGAGCTCTTCTCCCGGCGGTAGATCGCGCACAGAAGGAACTCGGCGTCCAGCCGGTTGACCTTTCCGTTCCGGGCGACCATCTCGACCTGCCGGATGCCCTCTTCCTTGTTGCCATGGAAGCCGATCAGGAAACCGAACAGACGCCAGTGAAGCGGCAGGCTGCCGACGATGTAATCGTGCAGCCCTTGCACCATCCGCGCGTCTATGTTGGCCGGGTCGATTTCGGTGACGCGGGTGTGGGCTTTGCGCGCGGACGTGGCATCGCTCAGCGCATCCCGCCAGGCTTTGCGCACCAGGAAGTCGTAGTTGCCCCTGAGGCCGTAGGAGACGCCCAGGGCATAGAGCGCGCCGGTGTCACGCGGATTCGTCTTGAGCCGGTCCTGGGCCAGCGCCATCGCGCGCGCGATGCTGGAGTCGAATTCCTGCTGGTCTTCGGGGCTGGCGTCCACCTTGGCGCGGCGCAGGAAGGGGTTGTTGCCGCTGACGAGCTCGGTTTCGAGCGCGCCGGCCCGAAACATATCGCGATAGAGAACCCCTTCGGCGACGTGGTTGAAGGCATTCGGATCGCTTGGCGCTTGGGCCTCGTACCGGCGGAAATCGGCGAGCGCCTGGTCGTATTGAAGGTTGTAGAAGTGCCGATAGCCCCTGACGACGAGGTCGTCTTGGGCGGCAGCCGCGGCAACCACCGAGATCATCAGGAGGGCAGGGAGGCGCATTGCCACGTCCTATTTTACGCTGCCGGTCAGCGCGTCTCCCGCAGATTGGCCCTGGCGATCGCGACGTTGCGCCGGAAGCCTTCGTAGCGCG
>CAZBQQ010000189.1:0-3845 GCA_964493965.1 uncultured Solibacteraceae bacterium | reverse complement strand
GTGAGGTAGGAAATGCAGAGCCTCGAATCCAGGGCCCAGGCCGGCTGCTCGCGTCCGGTCGAGACAAGTGCGCCGGTCGGGCACGCATCGATGCATTGGGTGCAGGTACCGCAGCGGTCCGGCGGCGGGGTGTCCGGCTCGAGCGCGAGCGAAACCAGCAACTCGCCCAGGAAGAACCAGGAGCCGGCCCCTTCGCGAATCAGGCAGGTATTCTTGCCGATCCAACCGAGGCCTGCCCTCCGCGCATAGGCCCGCTCGAGCAGCGGCGCCGTATCCACCGCGATCTTCCACTCGAACGGTTCCGCGGCGTACGCCTGGAGCCGGGCGACGAGCTGTTTGAGGCCGCGACGCAGCACGTCGTGGTAGTCGCCGCCCCAGGCATATCGGGAAATCCAGGCCCGCTCGGGCTCGCTGAACCGGGTGGAGTAGGGCTCGGGTCCGTTGTAGAGTTTTCCCACGCAGAGGATGGAACGGGCGGAGGGCAGAAGGCCGCGCGGATCGGTTCGCATGTCGCCGCGGCGATCCGTGAGGTATCGCATTGCGCCGGCCATGCCCTGGCGCACCCACTCCTGGTAGAATTCCGCCTCGGGCAGCGGCAGAGCGGCGGCGACGCCGGCCAGGTCGAAGCCGCAATCGATGGCAAGTTCTTTGACTTCTGCGGCGCGCATCGTAGTTTCTATTGTGACAGGAGCGCACCGGATCGCCGCATTCGGAACAAGTGCCGGCCCGCAACACGCTACCATTGGGGCATGCCCGATCCACCTCTTCTCGAGGACTCGAACCGGCCGGGGCATCCGGGCGTCATGGTCATTTTCGGCGCCTCCGGAGACCTGGCCAAGCGCATGCTGATCCCGTCGCTTTTCAACCTGGCCAAGCGAAAGCTGCTGCCGAAGGACTTCGCGCTGGTCGGGTTCGCCCTGGAGAGCTGGAGCGAGGACGAGTATCGCCAGCGCGTGCGCAACGACCTGCGCGAATTCGCCGGAGCACCCGAACAGTGCGAGTTCTGCGACTGGCTGATCGAGCGGCTGTACTACCGCTCGGGCGATTTCCGCGACCCGGCGGTGTACGAGGAACTGAAGAAGCTGCTGGCGGACATCGACCAGAAGCACGGCACCCAGGGAAACTGCCTCTACTACCTCGCGATTCCACCGGGCCTGATCGGGGAGATCGTCAAGCGGCTGGGCGCGGCGAGGCTCACCGATCAGAGCGGAGGCCACTGGCGGAGGGTCGTGGTCGAGAAGCCGTTCGGATCGGACCTGGCCTCGGCGCACGCGTTGAATCTCGAGCTCTCGAGCGAGCTGGCGGAGAACCAGATTTACCGCATCGATCATTACCTGGGCAAGGAGACGGTTCAGAACATTTTGGTGTTTCGCTTCTCGAACGGAATCTTCGAGCCCATCTGGAACCGCCGCTACATCGACCACGTGCAGATCACGGTGGCCGAGTCGCTGGGAGTGGAGCGCCGCGGTGGCTACTACGAGGGTGCCGGGGCGCTGCGCGACATGATCCCCAGCCACATCCTGCAACTGGTGACGCTCACCGCCATGGAGCCCCCGAACTCTTTTCACGCCGACGCCGTGCGCGACGAGCAGACCAAGATCCTGAACGCGATTCAGCCCTTCGCGCCGGAGGACGTGCTGCGCCGGGCGGTTCGAGGCCAGTATGGCGAGGGCGAGATGGAAAGCAAGGGCGCGGTTCCCGCTTATCGAGCGGAGCCCGATGTCGCGCCCGATTCCAAGACCGAGACGTTTGTGGCGCTGAAACTCTCTATCGATAACTGGCGTTGGGCCGATGTGCCTTTCTACGTCCGCACTGGCAAGCGCCTCGCGCGGCGCTATACGGAGATCGCGATTCAGTTCCGCCGGGCGCCCTTCATCCTGTTCCGGGACACCCCGGTCGAGAGCCTGACGCCCAACCTGCTGGTCCTCAAGATCCAGCCGGAGGAGGGCATCTCGCTGCGTTTCGGCGCCAAGGTGCCCGGGCCGCTGGTTCACGTGGGCGCGGTCAACATGGCGTTTGAATATGCCGACTACTTCGGCCAGGAGCCCAGCACCGGCTACGAGCGCCTGCTCTACGACTGCATGATCGGCGATCAGACGCTGTACCGGCGCGCCGATATGGTGGAGGCAGGCTGGAACGTGGTGCAACCCATCCTGGATGTGTGGACGGCGCTGCCCCCGCGCAATTTTCCCAACTACGCGGCGGGCTCCTGGGGCCCCAAGGAAGCCGACGACCTGATCGAGCGCGACCAGCGCCATTGGAACACCGTCCGCTGAGGGCTGTGGCCACGGGCCAGCGAACGTTCGTTACCGAGCCGCGACCGCAAGGGAGCGGACCCTGCGTCGGCTCAAAGCCCTCCCACAGCGAACAACGCCATGGGCTCTTTCTGTTTGGATCGGACAAAATACCCCAAACACCGCTCCCTTGCGGTCGCGGCTCGGCCGGGCGCACCGGGCGCCGCAATCCTAACCCCATCGCGCTATATTCGATTAAGTGCCCCGATTATTAGGGACGAGTCTTGGGGTATTGGTCCTCCTGGTGCTCTCGGCCATGCGCTGCGGCACCGTGGGAAGCGAGCTTGCGCGCGTGCCCGCCGTTGTGGCCGAGCCGCCCCGGGGCTACCTTTACCATGGCGTTTTCCCCGGCGGCGAGAGCGGCATGGGCAGCGACATCACGCCCGCGGACGTGGCGGTCTACGAGCATGCCGTGGGGAAGCGGCCCACCTGGGTCTACTTCTGCGACAACTGGTATGAGGGCCGTGAGTTTCCGTGGCTCAACGCCTCCTGGATCCGGGAGGGCGGCAGCATTCCCTATATCCGGCTGATGCTGCTGAGCCGGAATCCGATCCCGACGCCGGACCCCGTCTTCAACCTCGCCAACATCAACAAGGGGATGTTCGACGCGGACTTCCACCGCTGGATGCAGGGCGCGAAACGCTTCGGCTCCCCGCTGATCGCCGAGTACGGCGTCGAGGCCAACGGCTTCTGGTTCCCCTGGAACGGCCTCTGGAACAAGGGCTCGGGCACCTACGCGGAGGCGATCGCCGGTTTCCGCGAGGCCTACCGGCGCATCATCCGGATCTCGCGGGAAGAGGGAGCGCTGAACATCCGCTGGGTGTTTCATATCGATCCGTGGGATGAGCCGGTGGTGGCGTGGAACAAGTTCGAATACTACTATCCGGGCGACGAATGGGTGGACTGGGTGGGCGTCAGCGTCTATGGCCGCCAGTTGCCCAAGGACCCGTACCGGCCCACGTTCCGGTATCAGATGGACTGGGCCTATGGCCGTCTGATGGCGATCACGAGCAAGTCCGTGGTGGTGTGCGAGTTCGGCAATGTCGTCGAGAACGGGCAGGAGGAATGGGCGCGGGCGGCGCTGAGCGATATGATCGCCGGCCGCTGGCCCAAGGTGATCGGCTTCTCCTGGTGGAATGCGGCTTTCTTCAACGATCCGGCCGACCCCACGCGCGAATCGGATATGAGGATCGAGCGTAGCCCGGGGCTCCCGGCCCTGTTCCGGTCGTTGGTGGGTGAAGAGCCGAGGGTCCTCAGCACGGCGCTTCGCACGCCGGCGCCCAAGAGGTAGGCTGCAACCCGGGTCTCTGGGGGTCTCAACCCGCCCCAGCGCCGGTTGCCAACCGGCGGCCGCAGCCTGTTATCCCGGATGGGCTGCGCCGGACGTTCACGTCCGGCTTCCTTCGTTTCAGGAAGTGGGACGGAGGCGGGTCTGGAGACCCGCTGCAGGACTGGAGTCCTGCCCCACATGCGAACCAGATCAAGCGGTCAGAGCAACTAGGTCTTTGACCGCTTAGAGATATTCGGTTTATAGCCGAATTTTACCCGCGC
>CAZBQQ010000188.1:0-10249 GCA_964493965.1 uncultured Solibacteraceae bacterium | reverse complement strand
GGACCGCGTTGGTGTCGCCGAACAGGTTGTGCAGGTCGCCCAGGATCTCCTGGTAAGCGCCGATGAGGAACGCGCCCAGGTAATACTCGCTGCCGTTGAACGGGTGCAGCGGCAGGGTGCGCTTGACGTCGCGGCGGTCGATGAACTGGTCGATCTTGCCGTCGGAATCGCAGGAGATGTCCCCCAGAACGGCGGCGCGCGTGGGCTTCTCCTCCAGTCGGTGAATGGGCATGATGGGGAACAACTGCTTGATGGCCCAACTGTCCGGCATGCTCTGGAAGATCGAGAAGTTGCAGAAATACGTGTCGGAAAGCATGGCGTCCAGGCCTTCCAGCTCTTCCGGGAAGAATTCCAGATCGGCGGCGAGCCGCTTGATGCGCCGGCATATGGCCCAGTACAGGTTCTCCGCCAGGCAGCGCTGCTCGATGGGCAGGTAGCCGAGGCTGAACAGGTTGAGCGACTGGTCGAGCGCCTGCTGCGCGTCGTGGAAGCTCTCGAGCAGGTTCTTGGTGCTGAGACCTTTGAAGGTTTCGCGCAGATCGATCAGCGGCTGCTCCATCTCGTCGGAGATCTCGGGCGCCGTATCCTGGTCGCCAACGCCGCTGACGCCGAGTACGTCGAACACCAGCATGCTGTGGTAAGCCACCACCGCGCGGCCGCTCTCGGAAACGATGGTCGGGTGCGCCACGCCTGCCTCGTCGCACACGTTCTGGACGTGGTAGACCACGTCGTTGGCGTACTCCTGGAGGGTGTAGTTGACGCTCGACTCGAAGTCGGTCTGCGAACCGTCGTAGTCGATGCCCAGGCCGCCGCCGACGTCCAGGTACTTCAGTCCCGCGCCGGCGCGCGCCAGTTCGGCGTAGATGCGGACGCCTTCGATCACCGCCTGCTTGATGTGGCGGATGTTCGTGATCTGGCTTCCCAGATGGAAGTGGAGCAGCTCCAGGCAGTCCGCCATGCCCAACTGTTTGAGCTGATCGAGGGCGCGTACCGCCTCGCTGACGGTCAGGCCGAACTTCGAGCGGAAGCCGCCGGAGGACTTCCAGCGGCCCGATCCGCGGCTGGCCAGCTTCAGACGCAGGCCGATGCGCGGGCGGACGCCGATCCGCTGCGCGTGGCGGGCAACCAGGTCGAGCTCGGTGTACTTCTCGATCACCGTGGTGATCTGCCGGCCGATCTTGGTGGCCAGCATCACCATCTCGATGTACTCATCGTCCTTGAAGCCGTTGCACATGATCGGCGTGTCGTTATCGGCTATGGCGAGGACGGCCAGCAGCTCGGGCTTCGATCCGGCTTCGAGGCCGTACTTGAAGGGCCGGCCGAACCGGAATACTTCTTCCACCACCTGCCGCTGCTGGTTGACCTTGATGGGATACACGCAGCAGTAGCTGCCCTTGTAGCCATGCTCGGCGATGGCGGCCTGGAAGGCGTCGTGGACTTCGCTCAGGCGGTGGCGCAGGATTTCCGCGAAGCGGATCAGGATGGGCAGCGAGATGCCGCGCAGGACCAGGGTGTCAACCAGTTCCTTGAGGTCCACCGAACGCGCCGGATCCTTGTCCGGATGCACGTACAGGTGACCGTTCTGGCCGACGGAGAAGTAGCCCTTCCCCCAACTGGCGACGTCGTACAGCTCGCTCGAGTCCGTCGTGGTCCAGCGATCGGTGGGCTCGCGCACGAGCGTACTCTCGGACACTTTCTGGCTCAACGGTCCTCCCGTTACTCCTCAAGTGTCCAACGAAATGCACTGGCGGGCAAGTAGCAACCGCGCTTTTTTGTGGCGGACGTGGGGCCGGCGGCCCAGGTTCGGCGCAGGCGAGGCCTACGGAGCGAAGTAGCCGTTGATGTCAAGAATCACGTCTGTGCTGTTGGTCGCGAACACGCTGATCGCGCCGCTCGCGCCGGCCGGGACGATCGCCGCGTTCGCCACCACGGCGCCGTCAAAGGAGTTCAGCGTGGACACCTGCGGTCGGGCCGTCCCGGTGGGCCAAGCCGTGAGATAAGAAAGTACCCCTTGCGGCACCACGGTGACATTGACCGCATAGGCCGCCGCCGTCGTGGGCACATAGCAGTTGCTGGCCGCGATCGCGAAGGAGCGCGACGTGTTGGCGTCCAGGATCGGCCCGCCGAAGGGCCCCGCGGCCGTCCGCGTGTCGGCAACCCGGCAGGGAGTCACCGGATAGAACGACAGCGCGCCCAGGCCTCCCGGCAAGGCGAAGTACCCGTCGATGTCGAGAATCACGGCGGTCGGCTCCGTGACGAAGACCGATACCGACGCGTTGGTTCCCGCGGGCACGAGCGCGGCGTTGGCCACCACCTTGCCCGTCCAGGAATTGAGCGTCGAGACGTTCGGTCGGCCCTGTCCCGTGGGCCAGGCGGTGAGATAGCTCAGCCTCTGCCCGGTTGGAACCACCGTGACGTTGAGCGAGTAACCGGCCGGCGTGCCCGCGATCGGGCAGGGACCCAGGGGAATCGGGAAGTCCCTGGTTTCTCCCGGGCCCGGAGACGGGCCGCCGAACGTGCCCGCGGCTCCCCGCGTGTCGGCGACACGGCAAGGCGTGACTGGGTAGAACGAAAACGAGTTTGCGCCGGGCGAATCGAAGTAGCCGTTGATATCGAGGATGACGTCCGCGCTGTTCGTCACGTAGACGCTTACGGCTCCCCCGGTGCCGGCAGGCACGATGGCCGCATTGGCCACCACGATGCCGCCGAAGGAGTTCAGCGTGGACACCAGCGGCCGCGCCTGGCCCGTGGGCCACAGCGTCAGGAAGCTCAGCGGGCCTTGCGGCACCACCGTTACGTTTAAGGAATACGCCTGTGCCGTGGCCGGAACGCCGCAGCCGCTCTGCGGGATGACAAACGACTTCGACGAATTGGCGCCGGGCGTCGGTCCTCCGAAAGCCCCGGACGGGTTCCGCGTGTCCGCCACGCGGCAGGGCGGCACCGGCACGAACTGAAGGCCGCTGACCGGCGCGCCGGTGGTAAACGACCACGTAGCGGAGCTGGTGGTCCCTACGGTATTCCGCGCGACGATCCGCCAGTAGTAAATGGATCCCGAATTCAACGGCCCGGGCGAATAGCTGGTCGCGGTGGTGTTCGTCACCATGGGCGGCGAAGAGAGGGTCCCGAAGTAGACGTCGTAGGAAGCCGCCCCGCTCGCCGCGTTCCAAGTGAGAGCCGGAGCGACCAGAACGCCCGTGACGCCGTTGCCGGGAGAACTCAGGCTGGGCGCCGCCGGCGGCCCCGGTGTCGCGGTGATGTTATCCACCAGGAAATCCGACGCGCCAAGAGCCTGGGGCGGGATCGAGATCTCCACCACGTTGAACGGCTGCGCGGAGGTGAATGACAGCGTTCCCATCGGCATCGTGTCGCCCGCGTAGGTTCCATGCGTGGTCGCCGATCCCACCGGCGCGCTCGTTGTAGTGTCCAGGTACGCCGTCAGCTTGATGGTTGTGGGCACCTCGACCTGCTGGAAATCGGCCGTCGCGAAGGTCAAGGTGACGGAGGTCAGCGGCTGGCTGAACTTGATGTCGAGGGCGTTCAGGTTGAGATTGTTGTCATTCAGATAATGCCCGGAGAACTGGGACAGGTGCCAGCCGGTGCTGAGGTCGGTCTGGACGGAGAAGGCGGCGCCCGATGGCGAGCTGAAGTGAGCGGTGACGCCGCCCGAGGTCTGATCGAAGGGTACGCTCTGACCCACCGCCAAAGTGGGCGTGCCGATGTCAAAGTCGAACTTGACGGTTTGGGCTGTAGCAGAGATTGGCGGCAGACTGAGTGCCGCCGCTAGAAGCGCAAGAGGAACCCGTATCATAAGCAACCTACCTCCTGAGTGTCGTCGAGCGCGGGCCAGACGACGAGAGCCGCTCCGCCCTGGAGGACGGCGCGGCTCAGTCGACGTAGAGGGAATTACTCTCAGGCCCGGCGGCCTAACCGCTTCTTGCCCAGAACAGCCGCGCCCAGGCCGGCCAGAAGGAAGCCCCAGGTCGCAGGCTCGGGCACGTTCGTGACCGAAAAGCCGATGTCGAGTGGGGTCTCCTGGAAGGCTCCTCCGGTGCCGCCGTCCGCCACCGCGATATTGTTTGAAATGTACTCAGGTCCGGCGCCGGCCTGCCCGATAAAGTCGGTAATCTCCTGGAAGCTCGGGTTGCCGTTATCGAGGCCGACCAGGGTGGCGACTGAGGCGGCGCCCGGGACGGAGGCAACCAGGAAATAGTCGCCCGCGGCCAGCGTCAAAGGGCCGAACGGCACGATGTAGTTGCCGGGGCCATTCGCTGGGTTCAGCGTCACGTTGGCCGATGCAAGCAGCGATCCCGTGACGCTGCCGCTCAACAGTTGGAATTCCACCGTGGTCGCATCAACCGGTTGCAGCCCGAAGATCTGAACGAGCGTACCCGTGGAGCTGAAATTCTGGTACCACGAAGTCGCCACCGTGTTATTCGATGTGTCGCCCAGCGTCCACGTCGTCAGTGGATCGCCCTGCCGTTCAAAAATGACGGAAGCCTGGACGCAGCCGGCAAAGACGAAGCAGGCAGCGAGTAAAATCAGGACCTTTGTTCTCATAGGTTGTTTCCTTTCCTTGTCTCCTCGGCAGGTCGACCGTCATCCGGGGAAGGGGAGCCTTCCCCGGATGAGGTCATTATATGCCTTTATCTCGTAATCGTCACGGAGTTTGACCACCCGCTCGAGCCGAAGGCGTTGGTCGCTCGAACCTGATACTGATACTGGCCCGCTGACACGGGCGTGTTGGTGTAGACCGTCGCCCCCGTCCCGGCGTGTGACAGAGCGGCGATGCTGGTGATCGAGGTGTCCGGATTGGTGCGCTGGACTGTGAAGCCGGTCTCCGCGTTGAAGTTCGGCGGATTCGGCAGGCTCGGTGAGTTGTCGGTCCAGGTCAGGCGGACGCCCGTGGTCCCGGACAGAATGGCCGTGAGGCTTGTCGGAGCCGCAGGCGGCCCAACAAAGACCGGAGCCGACCAGGAGGGCGGCGCCGGGCTCGGGTTCACCGTACCGACCCGGTAGTAGTACGATCCGGCGCTGACCGCGGAATTGGTGCAGGTGACGCCGGTCGTCGTGCACAGCGCCACCGGGGCGCTGAACGCCGTCGTGGTGTCGCGCTGCACTGTGAAGGTAGCGCCGGCTGGTCCCGTCCAGACCAGACCTACGCTCAGGTTCGGCGAGGTTCCCGTCCCGTTGGACCTCACGATCACCGGGGACGCCAACGGGTTGATAACCGCGACGCTGGTCGGGGCTGAGGGCGCGGACTGGGTGCGCGGGTCGGCGGCCGTGACCGGCGCTGTGAGCAACCCGGTGGCGGCGACGCCGTCGTAAACGTTGTTTTTGATCGAAGACACCCGGTAGTAGTAGGTGTGGCCAACGGCGACGGTGTTATCGACCGCGGTGGTCGTAACGCCAGCCGGTCCCGTAATAACCGCTGGATTCGGCGCCAGTGCAATCGCCGTCGGGGTGGCGAAAGTGGAGTTGTCGGTTGAACGCTCGAGCAGGAAGCCGGTCTCGCTGGCGGAGTGATCGGCGAAGTGCAGCGTCACCTGAGTGGCGGTGGTCTGGGCGGCGGTCAGGCCGGTCGGGCCTTCGACGGGTGTCTGGTAGACCATCGCTCGCATCATGTCGTTCTCTTCGTGGCCCAGGATGTGGCAGTGCCACACGTATTCCTGCCCGAAGTTCATCTTGAAATTCTTCATGCCTGCGATCGGCTGATTATCCGGCGCGAGGCCCGAGAAGCCGATGTCGGTCGCGTTCTCCGGGATGGTCGGGTCCAGAGTCCGGACGCTGTCGGGAATGGGCCACGGAAGGCTCTGCCCCATAGGCCGCAGGGCGACGATGACGTCTTCCAGCGGGTTCATTCTGACGGTGTCTTTCCAACCTACTTCGTTGGCGTCGGGCGGCTTCACTGCTCCATCCCAGCCAACCCGGTTGACCACCTGCACGTCGAAGAGATGGAAGTGAATTCCATGAGTGTCGACCCCGTTGTGGGTGATCTTCCAGATCTGCGGTGTGGCGGTTTGCAGAATCTCGGTGGGCGGATCGATGTAGCCGTACGGAATGGTGGTTTGCGTGTTGAAGTTCGTGAACGGCAGTTCGACGCCGAGGGTGGCGTTCATGCGGCCGTAATTCAGCTCGAAGAGTTCCTGGATTGCCTTCGGCTGCATCGGATGAGCCGTCGGGGTGGTTCCGCCGACATCGGTGAAGGTCAGGGAAGTGTCCTGGATCCTCGAATAGGTATTGGGGTAGGTGGCGCCGTAGGCCGTATTGAAAACCGCTTCCGGAACAACCGGCGCGGCCTGCGAAGCGGCGTAGGCAGTCGGCAATGCCGTCTGCAGCGCGGCCACATTGAACGCAACGCCAGTGCCTCCCGAGACCCGGAACTGCATAACGGTCCGGGTGTTGGGACCAAACCCAGCCAGCGTGGTGGGCGCACCGCCCGTCCCGTCGCCTGTCGCCAGGCTCTGGTCCGGATCGCCCGTGTAGTAGTCGTTGCGCGTGTCGAACGCCGGTACCGGTGCGGGCGCGTCGTTATAGAGGATCAGGGTGGACCCCTCAGGAACGGACGAGAAGTCGACGATCGCGTCCGCGCGCTCTGCCGGCATAAGGTACAGGGCCTTGTAGAAGACGTTGAGAACCGTGATGCTTCTGCGGTTATATTCGTAACCGACCGGCTGGGACGGGACTGGCACCACGTTGGGCAGGAGGCCGCTCTCGGTACCGATCTGGTATAGCTGCGGTCCGGCCGTCAGAGGATCCGGAACGCCACCATCTCGGCCGTCGGTCGGCCAGTTCGCCGGCCAGCAAGCGGCGGGAATCCCGGTCACGGGATCCGGTATAGCGGTAGCAGCGCACTGAATCAAGCCGTCGAAGGTGTTGGACGTACCTGTCTTCTTGTGCGGGATCGCCGGGACCAGGCTCACTTCCGTGCAGGCGGAGGCCGGCTGGGCGTTCCCCTTGCAAACCACGCCTGCCGCAGTGGCGGCATAGTACAGTTGCAGGTTCATGCTGCGGTCATTGGCTGCATTCAGGATCCGGAACCGGTAGGCCTGGCGTCCAACTGGCAGGTACGGGTAGGCGGCGCCATTCACCAACGGTGTGTCCATAAAGGCTTCCGGAACTCCCGACGGGTTGGGCGTTCCCGGACACCTTGTGGTTGCCGGGTACGCCGTGAGACCGAGGGACAGGCACGAAACGTCCGCATGAGCGATCTGGTTCGCTTGCAGCGGAGGCCAGAACCACATGCCGTAGTCCCACCGGCCCACTCCGTTCGCACCCGAGATATCGGCGGGGTTCTGGTTCGGCACGTAGACGTGTGGGAACCAGAGGCTGCCCTGGCTGTTCAGCCAGACCCAGGTCGGGTCGGTAGCAGTGATCGTGGTGGGGTCCACGAAGGTCTTGTCCTGGATGATCAGAGGGATTCCCCAGTTGTAAACTCCTCCTCCCTGATTCGGGAGGGTTCCGGCGGCGATCAGGCCATCTTCCGTGGAGTCATGGATCAGGTAGCCCGCTGCTTCGCCGGCATAGACGTTCAGGCGCGTCATGCCCAACGCGTGGTCGTGATAGAACAGCAACCGCGCGCTCTCCTGGTTGGTCCAGTAGGAGGTCGACATGCCGTCGCCGGGGGCCGGCGAAACGATTGGCCTTCCAGGGCCGACCATGTCGGGCACGTTCTGGAAGCTCACGCCCTTCAGGTTGGCTGTTGACGTTCCCGTTTCCCCGGCTGGCGTAATCCACTGGTGCGGCGTGCCATCGCTGATCCACGGCGTGTTGCCGCCGTGAAGATGCAGGTCGGCGCGGTTCTGCGTGAATTTGTTGCCGTCGAGCGCCATCCCCGCGCCCATGTAGGTCGTATCGACGGGGATGAAGAGGTTGCCGCCGTTGCCCGTGAGGCCACCGGTGGTTCCCGTGGGAAGGCTGTTGATGAACTTCACGCGTACCGGTCTGCCACGCTGGGCGACGATGAGCGGCCCCAGATAGTGGTTCTCCCGATCCGCGGCAGTAGCGCCATTGACGTCCTTGTAGCCCCGGAGGGTCGTTGGCCCCAGGCTTGAATGCAGCTTTTGCTGGTACTCGTCCAGCTCGATGGTGTAGTAATCCGAGCCCGGAAAGGTGGTCGTGTCGGCGACCGCGATGGGAATGTAGGTCCCCAGAGTTGCACTCGCGTTGGCTGCCCCCACACCCGGCAGTGCGTCGACGAATTTCGGGATGATCGGGCTGAAGCCCCAGCTGGGAGATCCGAAGTAGTCGGGTGGCGCCGGAGTTGCAAAAACGCTTGACGTGACAGCTGCCTGGCGCGTCACTCTGGCCTTCGGACTCTGTGCGCCCGTCGTACTTGCCGGAGCGCTCGCTCGTTTCTTTGCCGCGGTTCGAGCTGCCGCGGCTCTCCGCTGCGCGTTCGTCAGGCTCCTCATTTGTGGCATAGCCGGGGCGGTGGAACCGTCCTGTGCCGGCTGGGTTTGCGCAAGCCCCTGGCCCATTCCCAGCAGGCTGACAGAGGCGACTACAAGTAGGGCCCGCATCGGGCGTAGCTTTGGAGCAGCCCTCCGCGCGGCGGACATGGTATTTAACATTCGATCTCCTCCTGACATTGCAAAATGCAACCACATAACGCTACAGTGCGGCGGCCCACTAACGGCTTCCCGCCGCGCCCAGGGCACTCCCCAGTGTGCAGAAGAGATTAAGGGGACCTCTTACTCTAAATCGTTCCCTGAGCGGTGTCAACTAGTCTGATGCCTAGGCATTTGACTGTAACTGATTAAGATCATTCATATAGTTAATTTCGCATCATAAGATTTCAAACTACGGTAATACGCTTGCCGCCCCTCTGCTCTCGTGAGGCTACGCCGGCTGCCGATCGGCCACCCACTACAGTTTCGAAGTGATGAAAAACGCAACTTTCGACAACTAGGCACCCCCTGCATATGGGTGGAGATATAGAGGGGTGTCGACGGGTATTGTGCGGGCAATCTTACTACTGCGACGCTCCGGGAGGCGACGCGATTCCAGCAGCGTTCAGGCCCTGGCGGTCATCCGCTCCCACGGTCGGACCGCGGTTGCACCCGTCCGGTGTCCGCCCGCGGAGGAAGAACGCCCGCCCGCCATGAGGTTCGTTCCTTAGATTGAGCGATTACGGTAGCATATTCTCATTGAAGGATGAGCCTGAACGGAGGTAGGCGGACCGACCGGCTGGGTCCTTTCGTTTTGAGTTCAGAGAGAGAAAGAGGAGCCGTCGTCGGCGCTGTGGGAATGTGGGAAACGCGAAGCGTTTTCCAAGGGCGGTGGGCAGCGCTGGAAAACCGGCGCGAAGCGCTCATCGCGTCAGCGATGACGGTTTTCCAGGGCTGTCCACGGCCCGCCATTTCCACAGCGCTCCGAGCTTCCCGACCAGCAAGGCGCCAACGGCTCAGGCGCTCTTCTTGCCGATGCGGGCCATCAGTTGGTGCTTGGCGCGTTGCATCTCCAGGGCGGCCTCGGTTGAACGTAGGCCAAACGCCGAGTTCGGCGAGCGTGACCCCGGGCCGCAGCAAACTCTCGCAGTTCGGCGCTTCTTGTAGCAACTCGAAGGGCGTGGCCCAACGCAAGTAGATGCGGCGCCGCTTGCCGTTGGGTTCGGTGAGGATCTTGGGCACGGCGCAGGGGCGATGGAAGTTGACGTACGGGTTGAGATGTTGACGATGAAACTGATCCACCGCCTCGGCGTGTTGCGCATCGATGTGGCCGTAGCCGATGTGCTTGCGAATGATGGCTCCGTTGTTGGATTCCACCAGCCCGTTGTCGCCGCAATGATGCGCTCGCGACCTGGTCTGTTCGATCAGGAGCTTGCCGAGCAGCTTGGCCACGGTGTAGTTGATGAACTCGCTGCCGTTGTCGGAGTGGAAGCCCCGAATCACAAAGGGGAACTGCGTCAGCATGGCTTCCAGCGCCGGAATTAGCCACAGTTCCGAGATCTGGGGCGTGGCCACGAAGATCTCCCACTGTGTCACCTGGTCCACGGCGTTGATGTGATACAGACCCTTGCGGCCATCCTGATCGCCCTGATGCACGGTGTCGATGCGCAGGTATCCGGGCGAGCCGTTGGGCTGCGGCTTGCGCCGCTCGCCGATGGGAATCGGCGTGGGCCGCGTGGGCTGATAGGTCGTGTTGCGCTTGCGGTAGGCTGCCGAGTTGCGTAACCGGTACAGGTGCGCCACCGAGATCCCCGCCAGGCATCCCCGCCAGGCGTTGATAAGCGGCGATGCCGAACTCCTCG
>CAZBQQ010000187.1:0-10367 GCA_964493965.1 uncultured Solibacteraceae bacterium | reverse complement strand
ATCGGAAGCGAGGCGTAGAAGCGGCGGAGGCGCTCGCGGTATTCGGGGCCGGCGGTTTCTCGGAGGTCGTTGTGGTCGGCGCCAGGGACGGTCCAGAGGGTCTTGGGGCCGGGGGCGGCTTCGTAAAGCTCGCGGCCCAGGCGGTAGGGGACGGTCTGGTCGTGGTCGCCGTGGATGAGCAGGAGCGGCACGTGTACGTGCGCGATCCTGGATTTCGAGTCGAAGCCCCAGACCGCCAGGGGGCCGATGATGGGAAGCACCGTGTTCGCCTCGGCGCGGAGCGAGGTGAAGGGCGATTCGAGCACCAGGCCGGCTGCGGGGCGGCGCGTGGCCAGTTCCACTGCTACCGCCGAGCCTAGCGATTCGCCGTGAAGCACGATGGGCTTGCCCTTGGCCGCGACGAAGTCGTAGGCGGCGTCCGCGTCCATCGCGAGGCCGCGCTCGGTGGGGTGGCCCTGGCTGCGGCCGTAGCCGCGGTAGTCGATGATCAGGACGTCGGAGCCGGCTTCCAGGATTTCACGGAGTACCGGG
Source organism: uncultured Solibacteraceae bacterium (assembly GCA_964493965.1). GTDB lineage: Bacteria > Acidobacteriota > Terriglobia > Bryobacterales > Bryobacteraceae > DASWZN01. The sequence goes on along the minus strand of CAZBQQ010000187.1, from coordinate 9,836 downwards.
CCGCGGTGGCCGATGTTACCGGCGTTTCCGTGTAGGAAGAGCGTGGCGAATTGCGAGCCTCCGACGTGGACCCACCAGCCGTTGATTTTTGTGCCGTCACGGGCTGTGAGCCAGACGTCTTCGGCGCCTAGGGCGTCGCGCCAGGCAGGGTCAGGGATGCTCGCCGTGCCCTGGTAGATCACGCTCGCGGCCACCCAGTGGAGCAGCGCGTAGAGGCCGGCGATGGTGAGGCCATAGAAGAGGACCCTGATTAGGATTGCCTTCGACATTGCGTCGCTGATCATCTTACCTCGTGGGGTGGCTCTCCAGAGCTGCGCCGGACGTCCGCGTCCGGCTGGGGCGGGTCTGGAGACCCGCTGCAGGACTGGAGTCCTGCCCCACCAGGACTACGTGCGGGAGCCGGAGCCGGTGACTTCGTAGCGCTCGGTTTTGGCCCACTTGATTTCGCGGCGGGCGATGAAGTCGTCCCAGAACGCTACGGCCACCACCGGAATCCAGAGCTGGCAGTAGGTGAAATACATGAGGCAGGTCAGAAGGATGTTGACCAGCGTGTCCTCGCCCTCGGCGCACGAAAGCGCGATGACGAGCTGGCCGACGAAGGTGGCGTAGGCGAAGACCCACACCATCGCGTAGGGGCCGGCTACGTCGATGCGGATGAGGCCGGCCGCGCTGAGAACGAACAGCACGTCCGAGGTCACCACGGCCAGGAAGAAAACGTAGTAGAGCGCGAGGGAGTAGAGCAGCTCCCAGCCGATGCGGCGAGGCTTGGTCTTCAGCAGGCTGCCGGCGTACTTGCGGAACAGGTAGTTCGAACCGCGCACCCAGCGGCGGCGCTGGCGGAACCACACTTTGAGTCCTTCTGGCTCCTGCTCCCAGGTGACGGAATCGGGAATGAACTGGATGCGGTAGCCGGCCTGGTAGATGCGGATGCTCATCTCGGCGTCTTCGGTCAGGGCGGAAACGTCCCAGCCGTTGAGCTGCTCGACCAGCGCCTTGCGGATGACGTAGTTGGTGCCGGGCAGGGTGCAGAGGCGCATCAGCATCCAGCGGCCGGCTTGCAGGATCCACTGGAAGCCGATGCCTTCGATGTTGAGGAAGCGCGTCAGGAAGGCGCGCTTGCGGTTCCAGGCGCGGTACATGCCGATGGCCGCGCCCAGCGTAGGATCGAGAACCAGCTTCTCGCAGAGCGGGCGAAGGGCGGTTGTTTCGGGAACGTTGTCGGCGTCGTAGATGGCCAGGACCGGGTGGTGGGCCTGCGTCAGGGCGTAGTTCAGCGCGCCGGACTTGCCCTTGGCGGCGAGCGGGGCGGGGACGTTGAGCAGCCGCACGCGCGGTTCATGCGCGAAGCCCAGGACCACTTCGGCGGTCTTGTCGGTGCTGCCATCGTTGATGATGAGGATCTCAACCCTATCCGGCGGATAGGCGAGCTCGAGCAGCGCGCGGATGGTGTGCGCGATGACTTTCTCCTCGTTATGACAGGGGACCAGGATGGAGACGGCCGGCAGATCGGCATCGGCGACGAAGGGGCCCTTGCCCCGCGCCAGGCGGTTCAGGCGGTAATAGCGGTGCCCCAGGAAGAAGAGCAGGCACTGGTAGCCGAGCATGAACCAGATGAGCGTGACTGCCGCGACGAAGAGGCCGTCGATAAAGACACTTGTGAACATTTGGTCAGGCGCGCCGCCGGACGATCCGCCGCACGCGAACTTCAAAGTAGATCAGAAGCATGAGCCCCGTGGCAAGTCCGCCCAGCGCGTTGATGGCGGAGGCCGACGCCCAACCCCACAGATTTACCGCCACTCCGGCCTTGGTGTTGGTGACCGCGGCCACCCAATGCTCGCCGGCGGGAAGCAGGGCGGTCCAGGTGGCGCCGCCTTCGATGGGCACGTAGACGTGGCGGCCATCCACCAGGATCTCGCGCGGCTTCTCGTTGAAGACTGCGACGGCGCGGCCGGGGCTGCTGTAGCGGAAGATCAGTCCGGTGGGCATGACACGCGCGTCCAGCAGGTCGCCCGAGATGCTCATCAGGCGCGCGGGCATGGTGCCGGGATCGAGGAAGTGGTACCAGGGACGGCTGGTGGAGAGTCCGTGGCGTCCGGGAGGCGCGAGCACGCCGTCGGCCGAGACGGCGGGCCAGAGGCGTCCATCCATGTAGTATTCGCGGTCCTCGGCCGGCGTGAGAAGAACGGGCTCGGGGCCAGCCACCTTCCAAGTTCCGTTGCCGCCGCTGAGCGACGAGCCGGTGGTGAGGGCGATGCGAAGCAGGCCCCAGTCCTGGTCGGGAACGGTGAATTCGGAGTAGACGGCCACGCGGCCGGAGGGCGACGCCGACGCGGCGGAGGCGACGGTGCGCACCAGTTCGGTTCCGGTGGCGATGGAGGTGGGCAGGCTGGTCGCGTTGATGTTGCGACCGGGCACCACGTTCACGTCGAACATGAAACGCGAGGGATCCTTCACCAGCTTCTTGTACGTCTCGGCGAAGTGGTGGTAGCGGTCGGGCGACTTCATCCAGTATTCGGAGGGGTCCTGCACCTGGAGGGTGAAATCGAAATCCTTCATCAAGGCCACCAGGCGGCGCGAGTCGAGGCCCGTACCCTGACGGACGGTCCTGCTGTGCAGGCTGTCGATGGTGCTCACCACAACCTCGTAGTTTTTGGCGCGGCGCAACGGTTCGAGTTCGGTGAGCACCTTGCGGTGCATGTCCACCACCAGGTTCTCGCGGTAGCGCATGAACTTATCGAACGAGGCGTGGTCGTACTTGTAATAGCGCTCCGAAGCCGGCTGAAAGAGCTGAATGGGGTCGAAGCCGGAGTGCTTGCGGAAGTCTGCGCGCACGTTGGCGTTCATGGGGACGAAGAGCTTGGGATCGAACGGGTCTTTGGCGTTGAAATCGAAGTTCAGCTCGGAGATGTTGACGCCGTCCCATTCGTACTGGTTCAGGACGCTCTTCATCCAGTCCATGGCCGCGCGGAAGCAGGCCGGGTTCTGGAGGTTCATCAGCTTCCGCCACACCACCAGGCCGTCGTCGCCGCTGGCGGTCTTCTCGCGCCAGTCCGGATGCTCGTCCCAGAATTTCCACGTCACCTGCGGGAGCCAGAACCAGGCGTACACGGCGACGCCGTTGCGGTGGCAGGCCTTGATGAAATCGCCGTAGCGGAAGGACCACTGGCTGGTGAAGATCCAGGCTCCGGCGTAGACGGTGCGGATACCGGACTTGCGCCACTGAATGGCCAGGCGGTCCCAATCCGCGGAAGTGCGATAGCTGGGGTCGAAGTAGGCCTCGATGCGCGGACTGCGCAGGGCCGTGTTCACGCCGAAGGTCTCGGTGATATAGCGCGGGAAATAGGGATAGTGGCTGGTTCCATCGGTGGTGCGGTCGTCGAGCGGCGCGGCCAGGTAGACGTAGTGGCCGGCGCCATGTTCGCCGGAGAAGGCCACCATCTGGTCGCTCTCGCTATCGACCATCAACTCGCGGACGTTATCCGGCTCATCGAAGCGCTCGATGCGCACGTCGGGGCGCCAACGGATCTGCATTCCCGGATACGCGTCATCGCTGACCGTGGAAAGCGTGATCGGCCGGCCCTGCCAGGCGAAGCCGAGCTGGGTGAGCCAGGGCTGCTTGCCCTCGACGACTACGTGTCCGCCCGCGGTGAGGTACTGCAGAACCTGCTGTTGTTGTGCGGCCGAGAGGCGGAGGCCGGCGGCCTCGGGCACCACCAGAATGGTTTCGTGATCGACCGGCGTGCGCGTGAAATCGCCGGGGCGGACCAGCTTGATGTCGTAGCCGAAGGTTTCGAGGACGTTCTGATAGCTCTGCTGATTCCTGGAAACGGCGGCCGAGGTTTTGTCGAGCCACAGGATCCACGCCTTCTTTCCCGTGGCGAAGGTCTGGGTGGCCGCGCGGTTGGGGTTCTCGCTCGAAGTGAGCTGGAGCCACCATTGCTTGGCGCGTGCGGCTAGCGACGGCTCGACCTGAGCGGCAGGGCGCTCCTTGAGCAGGTCCACCGCGGCCCAGCCGCCCGGCGGCACGTTCACGGCAACTTGCGTCGGCCCGCTGACCTTGCCGTCGGAGAGCTTGGTGTCGACCAGCTTGCCTTCCTTGTCGAACTCGCGCAGACGCCAGAATTCGTTTTGCGGCGCGATGCTCGACTCGCCTGAGGCGGTGCGCACGACGTAGCGGCCCTGGAAGTCCACCGAGCTCGAGAAATCGCGAATGGAAACGAAGTGGTAGCCGAGGTCGCGCACGCCCTTCACGAGCTGGTCCAGGAGATTGGCGTTCAGGAAGGGGTGGAAGTAGAAAGAGGCCACGCCATCGCGCACCACCTTGAGATTGCGGGCGGCTTGAAGGATGTCTTTGGTCTGCGGATTCTCCACCGGCACGTAGCCCAGATCCTCGGGCAGGACGGAGCGGCCCCAGTAGTCGATGACGGGATAAGGGAAGTATTGCTGCGAGTTGAGGCTGGGGGTGGAGATGGTGCGGTCGTAGAAGAGCGTGAAAACGCGCATCATGGCGCGGTAGTCGGTCTCGGAGGCGGCGTAGTGCGGCGTCTCGAAGGCCACCGGGAAAATCCCGGCGTTGAAGCATTCCTGGAGGCCGAGCTGAAGGCGGCGCATGACCATGTCGGTGGAATCGCCGGCAATGGGGCGGTCACCGGTGTCGTCCCAGAACTCGTAATCGTCGCCGCTCTGCCCGCGGTACTGGTGCGTGACGCCGTGCATGACGGGCGTGCCGCCGTGGGCGATCATGTAGTGCAGGGAATCGACGAACGAGCGTCGGTCCGAGAGGCGGACCTCGAACTCCTTCGAGGGGTTCTTGAAAACCGGGATCATCGCGATCTGGAAGGGGATCTGGTATCCCTCGAGCAGGTCGGAGACGCGGCGCAGGTCGACCGGATCGTCGTCCACGCTCACGTCCTCAATGCGGACCAGCGCCCGCTGGCTGGCGGGGTGCTCGATCTCGAAGATGTCGTGCAGCAAGTCGCAGAAAGCCAGGTAATGGCCGCCCTCGTCGGGGTAGGCGAAGGGGCTGTCGGCGAAGTACCAGAAGCGGCCGTGGTGCAGGACGTAGGGGTAGGATCCGCCGGCCTTCGTCACCGCGGTGGCCACCACCTGCACGTTCCTCTTGTCCGTCACGGCTACGACGCTGAGGTCGGGCTCGTGCTTGGGGAGGAAGGTGTCCTTATACATCACGCCGGTGACGGTGAAGTAGCGGTTGTATTCCTGCCAGGTGAAGCCGAACTGGCGCTTGCCTTCGGGCGTGTTGACCAGGCTTTCGACGTGCTGGCCGAGCCAGGCGAAGGGCTGCTGGTAGGCGCGGATGTCGGCCAGCAGACTCTCTGGCACGGTGGCGTTGGGCGTGACGCCGATGTAGAAGCCGGCGTGGTAGCGCTGCAACATGCCGGCCTGATACTGGCCCGAGGGAATGATTTCGCCGGTGAGGCCGAAGTGCCCGAGCAGATTGTCGATGAACAGAGCGTGGATGTAGCCCTTGGCCTGATAGTCCGTGGGGCCGTCGTAGATGATGGCGACGGTCTGTTGCGGGGCGGTCTGGGCGAAGGCGGAAACGGCGCAGAGGAGCAGGAGTATGGTGGCCAGGACACGGGCGGGCTGGTGCGTGAGCTTGCTCATCGGCAACGTCTAAACCTTCATGACTAACGGCATTTCGGAGGCCGGCCGACAGCTCGAGTTGCGGCGGCCGGGCGCGGCTCGTCCCGGGTCTTCAGCCCGTCCCTAAGATTCTAACGCAGAGGGCTCGTCGCCTGTGGCTCCTCGCCGGTGGAACAATCCACTACGGATCTGGTGGAGCGCCGGGCTGCTGCGTGAGGATACACGGCCTCAGGGTATGCGTCAGGGCGGAGGCCGCCGCCAAGGCTAGCGCGAGAGTTTAGAACCGGCCGCCCGGGCCCAGAAGGCAGAATAGAGAATCTCGAGCGAGGTCCACCTTGACGGTTTGTCGACTGGGGCTTGTGGCCTAGCGTCCCCCCAAACGGCGTTGGACATCGCGGCCGGTGTCGCTGGGGGGGCCGAGAATGGGGCGGATCGGCAGGTCGTCGATCCGCCTTCCGGGGAACAACGGTAGGGTCTATTCTGTTGACTCCACCCGAACCTTTTTGGGCATGGGATAACGCCTGAACTGGCCGGTTTTCATGTCGTACTCACCTATGACGTGTACGCCTCCAGGGCCTTCGATAGGTCTTCCGAGAACCTCGCATTCTTGTGCGTATCGTGGCTCTTGAGCTGGTTCGAGGACCACTTCGCTGACCGCCTCCTGAAGGGCGCTATAGCCAACGCTCAGTGTTTCGTACCGTGCAGTAAAGTCAAGATGAGAGGCTTCATCCGGTCCATCCTCGCCGGTGGCGATCGCGTCGTCCAACAACTGCCCCAATTGAGAGAAAAAATGAACGTGCGTTCTAACCCAGGGTTCGACGTGAGGCCACGCAACGACTACATTGGCGGCAACCACACCAATCAGGCCTGTGATGGCCGTTACCCAAGCGGGACCATTACCTGGTCCCTTGTCGGGCGGCTTTGGCCCTTCGGGGTTGCCGCCTCCGCCCCCACCCCCCGTCGCGTGGCCATAGCAATGTTTCCCCTGGCCCTGAAAGTAATTCGGACACTGCGAGCCGTCTTCCAGCATCCATTGGCAGCGCTTGAGACGGGCTGGCTTGTTCTTGGACGCCATGGTCAGACCATATCACACTCCTAGCTGCTGAAAAGGCGCGATACCGTGAAATCAAGGTCTTCGGGGTCTCGAAGGTCAGTCCCAAAATCGCAGCCCGATGGCGGCCGTCGTGGCACCAGGTCTTTCGGCGGCGTCCCGAAACTCGGTCCCACGGCGGGCATCGTTTTGGCTCTCCGCTGGGTTGGCCGTCCCCCTCTCGGACTTGTGCCTCTAGCGTCCCGCCCAAACGGCGTTGGACATCCGGGCCGGTGTCGCTGGGGGGCAGAGAATGGGGCGGATCGGCAGGTCGTCGATCCGCCACCACGAGGCACGTCCGTGACGTTTCACGGCGTTCATAGTTCAATAGAGTGATGAGCAGGGTCATCGCATCGCTCTTCCTTGTCGCTGTCGCCTTCGCTGGAGACCCCGAGTGGCCGGGTTTCCGCGGGCCCTCCTCGAACCCCTCGGCCACCAGCTCCGATCTTCCCGACAGATGGTCGAAAACTTCCAATATCGAATGGAGCGCGACTCTTCCCGGACTCGGCTGGTCGTCTCCGATCGTCGCCGGCAGGAACGTCTTCCTCACAACCGTCACAACAGACGGCAAGGCGAAACAGCCGCAAGCCGGCGCCAACTACTCCAACGATTACGTCGCCGAACTTTCGAAGCAGGGTCTCACGGACCAGGAAGTTACGGAACGCTTAAACGCGCGCGATTTCGAACTTCCTGGCGAAGTCGGACTACATTATCTTCTCTATTCCATCGATCTCTACTCCGGCAAGATCAACTGGACCCGGGAATTCCATTCAGGCCACCCTCCGGGGGGCCGTCATCGCAAGAACAGCTTCTGCTCGGAGACGCCTGTCACGGACGGCAAGCGCGTATACGTGTACATCAACAACCTGGGCCTCTTCGCCTACGATCTCGACGGCAACAAGGTCTGGAACACCCCGCTCGAGAACTTCCCGACTATCTACGATTTCGGCACGGCCTCTTCGCCGACTCTCGTCGATGGCCTCATCGTCGTCGTGAACGACAACGAGAAACAGCAATTCATCGCGGCCTTCGATAAGAACACCGGCAAGCAGGTGTGGCGCACAAATCGCTCGATCCACATGCAAGGCTCGGATCGTCAGACCGGATGGTCGAGCCCCTACGTGTGGAGAAGCCCCGGGCGCACCGAAATCGTCACCATCGGCCCTGGCATCGCCATCAGTTACGATCTCGAAGGCAAAGAACTGTGGCGGCTTGGCGGGATGTCCGTCGCGCCGATCCCGAGTCCTTTCGCCTACGACGGCCTTTTGTATCTTAACGGCGGGGCCGCCAAAGCCCTCGCGGCGGTCAAACCCGGTGCGAGCGGCGACCTCACCACGCCGGACGGCGCCAAGCTCAGCGATTTCGTTGCCTGGCTTCAGCCCAAAGCCGGAACTTATCTGCCGACCGAACTTGCCTATGAGGGAGGGCTCTATGTCCTCACCCACACCGGCATCCTCACGCGCTTTGACGCGAAGACCGGCGCGCAGTCCTACAAAGCCCGCATTGGCGAAGGCGGCGATTTCACATCATCGCCCTGGGGCTACAACGGTGAGATCTTCTGTATGAACGAAGAGGGCATGACGTTCGTGATCCGCGCCGGCGTCAAATACGAACTGCTGCGTTCCAACGACCTCGACGAAATGGCGCTGGCCACGCCGGCGCTGGTTGGGGATCGCCTGATCCTCCGCACCGAGAATCACCTTTACTCCATCCGGAACGCCCCGGCGACCGGCGCCGTGCAAAAACCGCATTGACTGGGCTAATAACGTCCCTCGAGCAACGCCCGCGGGCCGTCGATGTGGGTCATCGGCTTCGGCGGATCGTTGTGATAAACCAAAGTCCAATGCGCGTTGAACTTGTTGGCATTTAACTTGTCCTCGGAAAGGAGTTCCGTCTTGACGCCAATCACGACAACCACGTCAAGTTGGTTGCGTTGCGCATGCGTCAGCCGGTTGAGAATGTGATACACGTTGTAGCCGCCCCCCGAAAATCCGTAGAGCGCGGAAATTGTGGGGTCGGTAAGAAACTCGTGTAAGGCCCTTTGCGTCTGCGGGCTATGATCTCCGGTCTCGCCCGAGACATCCAGCACCCGGCCCGTACAGTTCCATTTGGTCGCGTATTTGAGCGCGGACTGTTCGTCCAATGCTCCGCGCGGGTACTTCGGCCAATACTTGGTGTTGGTTATACCGCGTAAGATCAGCATGGTCCCAGGCATAGCATTAGCATCCTATGGCACCGATTGTATCTCAATCGGCGTTGGTAGAGGCGGTCGAGGGCGGTTCAATCGTTCCGCGTGGTGGCCGATTCCGCAAGCCCGCTTGTGGGATGGGCGCGGCGACTGGCCCGGGCGAGTTGGCGCGTCCTCGGATCCCAATCTCCGAGTGGTGCGTGAGAACCAAGCCCTCTGCGAATCGGTAGAATAGCAGCCTATGGCCCAAGTCCTAGTTCTCTACAACACGCCGGCGGAGCCCGCCGCCTTTGACCGCTACTATCACGAGAAGCACATTCCGCTTGCCCGGAAGATTCCGGGCTTGCGGGCGTATACGATCAGCACCAGTCCGGTGCAGGCTCTCGCCGGGAGCGCGCCGTATTTGGTTGCAATTCTCAACTTCGACTCGATGGCTGACCTCAGCGCGGCGCTGGCGTCTCCCGAAGGCCAGGCAGCGGCGGCCGACTTGCCGAACTTTGCATCCGGCGGCGCGACACTCTTGAGCTACGACTGCAAGGCGGTCTGAGACCCCAGGGAACTCGCCCCTATCGTTGGAAGAAGGAGTCCGTTGGGAAGTGGAAGTGCACGGCGGACGTACAACAAAGGCTCGTCGGCCGGTGACACGGCGGGCTTGCCAGACCGGCGATCCCGGCGACGCCTAGTGATGGGAGAAACCGGCGTCCAGAGAAATCCTTTGTGGCCGGTCCACCCGGAGCCATCCGGGTCTCCGTAGCCAACCACGATCTCTGCATCCGCCGCCATGCCGGCGGCCCAACTCTGCCTGAAACTTCCGTCGGGCAGGAAGGTATATCCCGTTAACGGTGTCTTGATTTGCTGGGAGCGGCACACGAGCTGGTCGCATCGAAGCGCGCCGGCGATGGGCTGTGGCCGCTGGAGACCAGGTATGCCGGCGTGACGCCCATCGAGATGGAC
>CAZBQQ010000186.1:0-10410 GCA_964493965.1 uncultured Solibacteraceae bacterium | reverse complement strand
TCACTTGGAGGAACTTGCCCCTCCTCCGCCTACGTCCCCGGCCTTACCCTCATTCCAGGTAGTATTCATGTCTTCGCGCCGACAACTCGACCACCCCTCAGTCAGCACGACGCCCGCTCACCCACCCTGCGCCGCACAGGCCGCGCAAAAAAACGAAATCAAAAAAGTGCAACACCGTCCTAATCCCGGCATCGGACAGCCCCTCGCCCGCCCCCAAATTCGGCCCCGCCTCCTAATTCGCCGCGCCAACGGGGCCTCCGCCCCCTCATCTCTCCGCCGCACAGGCCGCGCAAAAAAACGAAATCAAAAAAGTGCAACATGGTCCCAATCCCGGAATCGGACACTCCCGACGCCCCGCTCCCGCCCCGATTGCAGCCGCACCGTCCCTCACCCCGTTCACGCTAAACTGCAATTACATGCTCTCGCGAATCCTCTGGGCCACTCTGTTCACAGGCGCCGCGGCCCTGGCGCAACAAGATGCGACCAATCCGGAGAACGCGCTGGTGCGCGACATCCTCCACGAGCTGATCGAAACCAACACCACGCACTCGACCGGCAGCACCGGCCTGGCCGCGGAAAAAATGGCAGCCCGGCTCAAGGCCGCGGGCTTCCCAGCCGCCGATATCGAGATCGCGGGACCGCGCCCCGAGCGCAACAACCTCGTAGCCCGCATCCACGGGACCGGGCAGCGCAAACCGATTCTGCTGATCGCTCACCTGGACGTTGTCGAGGCGAAGCGCGAGGACTGGACCACGGATCCGTTTCAGTTCGTCGAGAAGGACGGCTACTACTATGGCCGCGGGACCAGCGACATCAAGGACGGGGACGCCGTCCTGGTGGCCAACTTCATCCGCTGGCAAAAGGAAGGCTACAAGCCCGACCGGGACCTGATCCTCGCGCTGACGGCGGACGAGGAGGGCGGCACGGAGAACGGCATCGCCTGGCTGCTGGCGAACCGCGGCCCGCTGATCGCCGCCGAGTACTGCATCAACCTGGACGGCGGCGGCCTCGAAATCAAGGGCGGCAAGAAGCTGCTCAACGAGGTGCAGTACAGCGAGAAAGGGTTCCTGACTGTCATTCTCGAGGCTAAGGACAAGGGAGGCCACAGCTCGGTCCCGCGCAAGCACAACGCGATCTATGAGCTGGCGAGGGCGCTGCTCCTGCTGGACCGTTACGAGTTTCCGGTGATGCTCGACGAGGGCCGGCGAGAATACTTGCGAGTGGTTCAGTCGGGGATGCAGGGCGAGATGGCCAATTCCGTGGCCGGCGTGCTCGAGAACCCGCCGGTCCCAACCGCCGTGCGGCTGGTCTCCATGATGCCGGATCTCAACGCCGTGATGCGCACCACCTGCGTAGCAACCATGGTGCAGGGGGGCCATGCCGAGAACGCGCTGCCCCAATCCGCCCGCGCCACCGTGAACTGCCGCATCCTGCCCGGGCAGGCGCCGCAAGCGGTGGAGCGAACGCTGCGCACGGTCATCCAAGACCCCGCGATCACCATCACCGTCGCGTCCGACAGCCCGATCGGCGACGTGGGCAGCCCGCCCTCGCCGCTCAATCCGGAGGTCATGAAGGCGGCCAAGGACGTGACCGAAGCGATGTGGCCGGGCGTTCCGGTGGTTCCGGTCATGAGTCGGGGCGCTACCGATGGACGGGTCCTGCGCCGCGCCGGCATGCCGGTCTACGGCATTTCCGGCATCGCCAGTGACCAGGACGACATACGCGCGCATGGCAAGGATGAACGCGTCGAGGCCACGGCCCTGTTCGAGGGGCGCGAGTTCGTGTACAAACTGGTGAAGGCGCTGGCGGGAAAATAGCCCCTACATCGCCGCCTGCGTGCCATCGATCTTCTGGCCGCCGGCCAGGTAGGAGAAGCGGCGCAGACGCCCCGAGAAAAGGGCGGAGAGGGCCCCCAGGAGCCGGACTTTCAGCCCGGCCGCGAAGCCGAAGTGCTTGCTGCCATACGTGGCGGCGCCTAGCGTCCAGTCCGCGGCGAGCAGGTCGAGCGCGGCGGCAGGCATTCTTTGCGCGATGCCATCCTCGGCGTGCCAGATGGCACGCACGCCGGGCGCGAGCAGGGTCTTCCTGCCGGCGCGGCGGATCTGGAAAGCGACCTCGGCGTCGGTCCAGGAGTGGGCGTAGCGCTCGTCGATGTAGCGCAGTCCCTTCAGGAAGTAGGCCCGCACCAGCAGCGCCGCGAAGGCGGCGAACTCCACCGGCACCGTCTCCGCGCCGTCGTCCGGAACCGGCGCGGCTTCAAATTCTCCGGCGGCCGCGATCGCGCGAAGATTCGCCGGTCCGGGCAGTTTGTAAAGGAATCCGGCGGGCTGGCCGTCCGGCGTCGCCAGAACGGGGCTGACGGCTACGGCGTCAGCGGCCTGTTCGAGGACCGCGGTGAGCGCGGCGACGGTGTCGGGCAGAACTTCCGTCTTCGGGTTCAGGAACAGGAAGAACTCGCCTTTGGCTGTGCGCATGGCGATGTTCAGCGCCTTGACGAATCCGAAGTTGTGCGGAAGCCGCAGCGGCGTGACGCTGGGGAAGCTGTCGATGACGGCGAGACACTCGCTCTCCGAGCCGTTGTCGACCACGATGATCTCGAAAGTCTCGCGCCCGGTCGATTGATCGAGCGCCGTCAGGCAGCGCCGCAACGCTTCGGCCATGTTGTAGGACACCACCAGCACGGACGTGCGGAGGGGGATCGGAGTCTCTTCCATTGGAAATGCAATGATAGCGCAGGCGACAGGCTTAGTTTCGGTCGAGAAGCAGCGGAAGCGGCGGAGGAGGCCGCGGGGAGGGTGCGGAGAAGGTGACCATGTTGTCCAGCATGATGGTACTGGAGGGCTCGGTCTTCCAGACGCCAGCGCCGGCGACGTGGATGCCGATGGATGGCTTGGCGCTCTCTCCACAGATGTCGTAGCGGTTGGACTGGACGGTTCCCTCCACGTGAATGAACTCCGTTCCGTCTGTCGTGCCGCCGTCGTCGATACTGACGTTCCAGTTCAGCAGCGAGTGGTACACCATGGCGCCAGGGCCAATGACAACGCCTTTCTGTCTCGGGGAAAGATTGAGGCCGAACTGGAGAAATTTGTTGTAGCCGAAGCTGTTGAATTGGGCGCCTGGGGCAAGCGACATTTCGAGGCCGGCGGAGCAATACTTCACATCGACGGACTGGAACAGGTTGCGCTCGAACCAGCCTTGATCGAGCTGGGCGAGAATGCCGCGCGACTCCGGTTGGTTGTTGCACTGGATCAACAGGTCGCGGAAGGCGGCGCTGGTCACGTCGCCGGTCAGGATGGCAGTCGTCCCCGGCGTTTCGAGCTCGATCGCCAGGCCTTCAATCGCGCCATGCGAATCGATGGTGAATGGGCGCATGCGGAGGTCGATGGCGGCGGAGCCAGGCGGGCCCGTGAAGTGCAAGCGGGTGGCGCGGCCGCCTTGGCCAACCAGGCGGAGTCCGGGCCGGTCGAGCCGGATCGTACCGGAATAGGCGAAGTCGCCGGCCGGGAGGTTGATGGTACAGCCGCTGGGACAATTGGCGAGCTGAGTCTGGATGTTCGATTCCAGATCGAAGGTCTGCGCGGCGGCAGGAATCACCGCGGCCCAGGCGAGGCAGACAAGGCTCGGGGAGATGCGCACAGCTCAATACAGTCTTCATCACATCTTCCGAGTTTGACAAGGCCGTACGGTACTGCGGCCTAGGGTACTGCGGGACCTGGAGCGGAGTTTGTGGCCGATCCCGTTTCGTTAAATGCTGACGTAGAATCGAGGCTGGCATGTTCGCTCAAATCGCTTTGATACTGGCGCTGCAGTCGGGCGCGGCACACTTGGGAACGATTCAGGGACGCGCCGTGTACGGCTCGAAGCCCGCGCCGGCCCTCAGCGTACGGCTGGCGCACGACTGGCGCGGGGTTCAGTTCGGCATTCCGCCCGGCCCTGACACAACGACAGCCGGCGACGGGACGTTCACGTTCCACGGCGTCGACTTGACCAAGGACTACGTGATCCTGGTCCAGGGCTTTACGGGCGAGGAGGCGCTCGACGTTATCCAGAGCGTTTCGGACGATGCGAAACGCGGCGTCCCGATGCTGATCCATGTGGTCAAGCAGTTGCGTTTTACCGCTCCGAAGGCGGGCCAGTTCCTCTCGGCCGCGCAGGTTCGGATCGCCTGGGACCCGCTGCCTGGGGCGGCCTCCTATGAGTTGGTCGTTCAGGGCCAACGAAGCCCTGTTCCGTTGAAGACGATCAAGACCGGCGATGCCGCGGCTGAAGTCAGCCTGCCGCCGGGCAGATGCACCTGCCTGGGACTGAGGGCCTTCGACGACCGCGCCATCGAGATCGGGAGAGACGTCGTCCGCGAAGGCGCCGTGTTCTGCTTCGTGGTGGGAGATCCTGAAACGGAGAAGCGTATGACGCCAGCGAGCGGGAGTTGCAAGGCGCGGAAGGACATTGTCTTCGTCTTCGCCAAGCCGTCTGCCGGGCGGCAGGAAGCCGACAAGCTGAACTACATCCTCACGCGCGGCGACCCCGTCCGGTTGGTGGGAACGCTGGGAGGGTGGCGCAAGGTCGAAAGGCCGGGCGATACGGGCTGGGTGCCACAGGAAGACCTCGACTGCGATCCGGGCAGCCCCCGGTAGACCTCGGATGCGTACTGGCCGGGAGGCCCCCCAAGGCGGAGCGTCGGCGCGGGCAGCGGGATCTTTTTCAGATTAATGTAAAGCGGCCTTAATACCTTCTCGGCGGTGAGTGGGCCGGGTCCCGTGGCCGCCGAGCCCGACCGGAACGGACCGGCTGGATCGGCCGGCCTCGCGCATAACTTACTGGTAATGCTTCGCAAGAGTTACAAGGCAAAATAGATTTTTATCTTAATATGTTTGATACCTCTTGCGCCTCAGGGCGGAGGCCGTGGGCGCCGGCGCGGCTTCGTAGATTAATGTAGCCTTCGGCGCGGGCTGCAGCGGGCTAGCGGCAGCCTCGGTCGCGGATTGGATTCCTGTAGTTGAGCGAGCCGTGGAAACGTTCCCATGAAATCAGTATCATACGGCCGCTCGCCATGTGTTCCGCGGTCGTGCGACCGTCGCTGTGGGGACCACTGCCGACACCCCACAGCGGGGATGCGGAGCTGCCCCCACTTGAGTAATTGATCCCCGCCTCCTCCTTAGCGCCAGGCCTTCGTAAGATACCGGAAATTCAGGCCGTTGTATACTAATGCCGGTCAGGAATTTAATACCTATGCCGCCCGACTCTGCCTAGGGCCTGGCAGGCGTAGAGGTGAGGTGAGTTTTGACGAGTAAGTTGATCAAGTATGCGCTTTTTGTGGTCGCCGCGCCGCTGCTGTGCGTGTCCGTCGCGTCGGCCACTACACTAACCAAAGCCATCGGATGGCAGTACCAGGTCGAGTACATGGTGCCAGGCAACACTTTCGCGACGTCGTACACGGCGAGCATCGCGGAGACCGTTCGTCTGACCGCGTGGGGACCGGTCTCGGACCAGTTCAACATCTTTGTGAACGGGGTTGAAGCGCTCAGCTCATCGGTGGTGTCCGATTGGGACACCCTGGGGTTGGCCGGCGCAGATCAAAGCGCCAATTTTGCGACCTTCGATCAGGTCTACTGGTCGGGTCTGTATAGCACTGCGGCCTTCAAAGTGAACAAGGGCGACGTGATTTCCATCCAGGTCAGCCATCTGCCGGCTAACGACCCCGCTTATGGCAACATCTTTGGCGGCGGCACGTTCGGCTCCGTGGCCCTCGAGGCCGTTCCGGAGCCGGTCACTTTCGGCTTCATGGGTATGGGCCTTCTGGCGCTGGGCAGCTTTAGCTGGCGGCGCCGCAAGCTGTCCAAGGAGCAACTATGAGAAGCAGAAACAGAAATGTCCTACGTGCTGCGGTTGTAGCTCTGGCAGTCTGTCTTGGGGCTCTGACGGCCTATGCGGGCCTGCCGCCGCTGACGCCGACGTCCCAGGCATACACATACAACCCCGTCACCATCATGGCGGGCGGCTACATCCCCAACATCATCGCCCACCCGACGGAGCCGGGCCTGTTCTACATCCGGACCGACATGGGCGGCGCCTACCGGTGGGACAACGTAAACGATAAGTGGATTCCGCTTCTGGACTTCACGGACGCGAACCACTACAGCAGCTGGCTCGGACCGGAGAGCATCGCGCTCGATCCGACCGACGCCAACAGACTCTACATCGCGACCGGAATGTACACCGGCAATCAGGCCTACATACTGGCTTCGACCAACCGCGGCGCGACCTTCCAGTTCTATGCGCTGCCTGCACCGATCGCGACGACGCTGACCTCGAACGGCAACGGCCGCTCCGAGGGCGAGCGCCTGGCGGTGAATCCGTTCAGGACCAACGAGCTGTTTTTCGCCACGCGACGGAACGGCCTCTATGTCAGCGAAGACCGCGGCCAGACCTGGGCGCAATCGCCCAGCTTCCCCGTCAAAACCACCTCGGATCCCGGACTGGGATTCGTGGTGTTCGACCGCTTCCACTCAGGCCGTGTTTTCGTTAGTAACCTGCAAGCGGGCGGCCTCTACGAATCGACGGACGACGGCACCACCTGGGCTCTGGTTCCGGGCCAGCCGAGCGGAGTCTTCGTGCACCCGACCGTCTCGAATCCAACCGTGACCCGCAAGCCGCAGAAGGCGGTTATCAACAGCAAGGGCATCCTGTACCTCACCATTGGTGACGAGGCCGGCCCGAACAACATGTTGAACGGCGAAGTCTGGAAGCTGGATCTGAACACCGGCACCTGGACCAACATCACGCCTCCCGGCGCCATCAACTTCGCGTGCAGCGGTTGTCAAGGCGGGTTCGTCGGCGTCGACGTCGATGCCCAGCAGCCCAACACGGTTGTAACCTCCACCTTCGACCGCTGGGGACCGATCGACACCATATACCTCAGCCGCGATGCCGGCGCCACCTGGAAGGATCTGGGCGCGCTGGTTCAGGGCGACACCGACCACGCGACGGGATTCTTCCCCTTCAGCGTGATCACGAAGTCTCCCTGGCTGGCCTGGGGAGCGGAGCCGAAGTACGGCTGGTGGATGTCCGCGCTGGTGATCGATCCGACCGATTCGAACCACATGATGTGGGCTACCGGTGCGACGGTCTTCGCCACGCACGACCTTTCATCTGCCGACGCGGCCACCACGCCGGGCACCGGCCCGACGTATACCGTGGAAGCGCAGGGCGTGGAAGAATGCGCGATCCTGTGGCTCATCAGCCCGACTTCCGGCGCTCACCTGCTGAGCGGAACCGGCGACGTGGGCGGATTCCGGCACGACGATTTCACCGTGTCGCCTGCGACCATGATGACCAATCCAATCTCCGGCAACGGCACGGGGCTGGACTGGGCCGGGCAGAACGCCAACCTCATGGTGCGCACCGGCAACACGGCTCCCAACGGCGCCACTTCGGTGGACGGAGGAACGACATGGACCCCGTTTACTGCCACCGTGGCCGCTTCGGTTTCGACCGCTCTTTCGGCCGAGGGGAGCGTCATTTACCTCTCCAACAGGCAGTACTCGCTGAACGGCGGCACCACCTTCACGGCTACCCCGACCACAGGCGCCGGCTCTCTGACGTCCTCGAGCCTCAGCGCCATCTACTCCGACAAGGTCCGCTCCAGGGTGTTCTACGCCTTCAGTTCCAACTCGGGCACTGCGGGAGGCTTCTACTCCACGTATAAATCCGACGGAACCGAGGATGGGCATACCTGGGCTGTGAGGAGCAACACGCTGCCGCATTCCTCGGCGGTGAAGATTGTTCCGAATTACGCTGTCGCCGGAGATATCTGGCTGGCGCAGGCCACGGCGCTCTACCATTCCACCGACTTCGGCGCCACCTGGACCAAGGTCAACGTCGGCGGCACGGCCGCTCTGCTGACGAACATCACCACGATCACGCTGGGCGCTCCGGCGCCGGGCAACCCCTACCAGACGCTCTTCGTCTATGGGACGTACAACGGACTCCAGGGAATCTTCCGCTCCACCAATAAGGGAGCATCCTGGATCCGCATCAGCGACGACGCGCACAACTACGGAGGGCCAGAGAACGCTCAGACCTTCGTGGCCGATCCCCGCATCTATGGCCGCATCTACATGGGCATGAACGGGCGCGGTTTGATCTACGGCGACATCGCTCAATAGCCCCAGGCTGTTTTTCCTCAACTCATCGCCGCATGCGCCAACGTGCATGCGGCGATGCCTTTTCTGCCCGCCCCGCGGTTAGCGCTACCATAGCGGTTTATGCCCCAACGGGTGCTCAGTATCGCGCCGATGCCTCCGGAGAAATGCGCCTATGCGCTAGCGCGCTATAGCCGCTCGCCCGATTCCATCCGCGAGTCGCTCGACTGGGTGCGCACGCACGATTCGGCCAAGTTCCTGGAGCATTTTTACTTTCAGTACGGCCACGCCTCCATCGCCGATCTGGGCCACACGGTGCTGTGCTTCGAAGGCATCTCGGAGCTGGCCGCTACCGAGATCGAGGACGAGCCGCTGTGGGACGGCCAGGCGAAATCGTCGCGCTACCAGGACTTCTCGCGCGCGGGCTTTATCGTTCCCGAAGAGTTTTCAGCCGAAGACGCCGCCAGATACCAGCAAGCGGCGGTCGGCCTGCTCGCGGCCTACCAGCGGATTCACACCACCGTGGCCGAACACCTGCGCTGGCGCTTGCCGCGGCCTGATGACATGAAAGCCGACGCGTACGAGCGCGCGCTCGCCGCCCGCGCCTTCGACGTGGCGCGCTACCTGCTGTTCTGGGGCGTGCCCACCAACGTCGGCCAGGTGGCGAGCATTCGCACGCTCGAAAAGCAGGTGCGGCGGCTGCGGGCCTCCGAGTACGCCGAGCTGCGCACTCTGGGTCTCGAAATCGCGGAGGCGTGCGCGCGCCCGCCCGATTGCGCCTGGAATCCGGACGCTCCCGCCGAGCCGCTCTGCCCCACGCTGGCGCGTCACACCGAGCCCGATTCGCACCTGGGCACCTCGCGCGCGGATCTGGCGCGGTGGGCCGCAGAGAATCTGCCGCCATCGCCGGAAGCCGAGCCGCCCCGCGTTGATCTGCTCCGGCCGCAGGATGCCACCGCCGAGGCGGTCGCAACCCTGCTGTATCCCGTGACCAGCCGCTCGTTTCGCGAGCTCTACGAATTAGCCGCGGGCTGGAGCGCGGCCCGGCGCGGCGAGGTGATCGACGTGGCCGTCGGTTCCCGTACGCGGCGCGACGAACTGCTGCGCGCCTTCCACGGCGGGCCCTATGTCTACGACATCGCGATGGACATCGGCGCGTATCGCGACCTGCACCGCCACCGCCGCTGCCGCCAGTATCGCCAGGCCTACTCCGCCGGCCTGGGTTACGAGGTGCCGCAGGCGATCCTCGATGCCGGGGTCGAAGGCGAATACCGCGGCGCAATGGAAGACGCGCTGGCGGCCGGACGCGAACTCCCCTCGCCGGGGGCGCACTACCTGGTTCCCTTCGGCGCGCGCTCGCGATTCCTGTTCAAGATGGATTTCGCCGAGGCCGAGTACATCTGCCGCCTGCGTAGCGGCGTGAAGGGCCACTTCAGCTACCGGCAAGTCGCCTGGGAGATGAAGCAGGCCATGGAGCGCCTGGAGCCCGAGATGGGACGGCTGCTCGAAGCCACGCCGCCGTGGGTGGAAGACCCGCTCAAACGGTAGGGTCCGCTCCCTTGCGGTCGCGGCTCGGTGCTGCGGGCGTGTCCACAAAGAAGGTCCGGCGAGCGTTTCCCATTGTGAAAGGACTTCATGACCGATCGGCAACGGGAATACGAGCAACTCATCGCGCCCATCGAGGACCGGATGATGCGCACTGTCTGGCGCATCAGCCGGAATCCTGACGACACCGAAGACGCCTTCCAGGAAGCCCTGCTTACGATCTGGAAGCGTTGGGACCGCATCCTTGCACACCCGAATCCGCAGGCTCTGATCCTGCAGATCTGCATCAACGCGGCACACGACGTGCTCCGCCGCAAAGTGCGCCAGGGGAAGTGGCAGGGGGCGGTCGCCGTCCCGGAGGACATCCCGGATCCCTCGATGTCAGCGCTGCAGAACATCGCCAGCGCGGAACAGGACGCCCAAGTGCTTCGAGCCATCGGGCTTCTGTCGAAGAATCAGGCGCGGGCCATTCTGATGCACGCAGTCGAGGAAATCCCTTACGGCGATATCGCCACGGCCATGGACTGCCGGGAATCGACAGTCCGCAAACACGTGGCGCGCGCCCGCACGAAGCTCCGTACATTGCTCTCTCATCTGCTGCCGGCGGTCCCAAAGGAGGAAACGAGCCATGCATGAAAACCACGACGTGGATGAGTTGATTCGGAGGAGAACTCAGATGGAAGTTCCGGCTGAAGTTGAGGACCGCCTGCGCGGCAGGCTGGCG